>JAKQCW010000341.1 GCA_029558955.1 Chloroflexota bacterium | reverse complement strand
CGCTCATTCCCAAACGGCCGACCACAAAGGTGTCCGGTGAGCGCCATTCGCGCATCTGGGTCAACAGCGTGTCGTTCTTGAACTCCAGATGGATCACAGCCACGGGGGGCTTGATGCGCTGAAACAGATTCCACAGGCCGTAGTCGTCTTGGGAGGAATGCAGATAGAAACCGAGTTTGTTGGGCATGGGTTGTGCTCCTTGCTGCTGGATGCATGAAATCTGGCGTCAGAGATGCCAAAGACGCCGGCCATCTGTCGCCTGTAAGATCTAAAGTTGCCAAGCTGTCGCAATGCGCAGGACTGGCAGTGCTGTTCCGTCGCGCAACATCGTTCCGCGCAGTGGGCTACCTCGTCAGCCAACCAGCACTGCCAGTCCTCTCCCAGCGGCTACCGCCTCAGCAGCTCCGCCACCGTCGCCGCGTCGAACACATCGGCCGCCGGCTCGCCGGCCCGCAGCCGGGCCGCCCACCTGGCGCGCTGTTGGCGTTGGTAGGAGTCGTCTCCGTTCCCGGCGAAGTACTCGAAGTCGTCAATGGCCCCTTCCACCTCGCCGGTCAGCGCGCGCGCCAGTCCACGCGTGTCACGGTAAGCGGCCAGCGTCGCGGGATCAAGCTTTGCCGATGCGTCCGGCAACGTTTCGCAGATCTCGATCACAGCGACGGCAGCGCCGCGCAGCGCGCCGAACCAGCAGAGCGCGTTGCGGGCGTCGGCTGTGAACTGGACTCCGCCGCCGGCCGCACCCCAGCGATACAGATCCAGCGCCGCGTCGACCGCGCCGTAGCCGGCGAAAGACCTGAGCGATCGCGACGCGAGGTCGTTCAGGTCTGCGGCGTTGGGCGCCTCAACCAGCGTGGCCGTCATGGCGTCCAGGCCGCTGTCGGCCACATCTCGCGGCAGAAGGAAGTAGTCGCCGTCCTGCGGCAGCAGCGCGGTCAGCCGCGGTCCGTAGTCGTTGCTGGCCAGCGTCGCGCCGCCGGAGGTCGCCAGTTCCAGGGATGGCCAGCTTCCATCGCCGCCGTCGGCAATCTCCACGGTCAGCGCCTGGCCGGCCCGCCCTGACACCCTCCAGGCGCGGTCGGCCACGACCTCGACGGACGAACCGTCCAGCGGCAGGGGTGAGGGGATCAGCTCAGCGGCGGCAAGAGTAAACGCCCCTGAGCCGCCCCAGCGATCTGCCTGCACCAGATAGCCGGGACTGTCAGGCAGCACCAGCGTCAGCGCCGAGTTGCGGCCAACGCCGGCGTCGTCGTCCGAGGCGATCTCCTGGCCGTCGGGTTTAAGCAGTCGCACCAGGGGATCCAGGTCGGAGTCGCCCACTGCGTCGAGCGTGATCTGAACGAGCTGGCCGGGCGCGGCATCCAGCGTCCAGAAGGCAAGCTGGTCAGTGGCGGATTCCGTCCGGTCGCCGATCGAAAGAATGCCTGGTTCAATCTGATCGGCGCGCAGCCGATACGGCGCATCGGCCGCAACTCCGCTCACGCGCAGGTAGTAGCGCTCCGCTGAGGGGGGAATCAACCAATCGATGACGGTTGCTCCGCTCTCCGGGTCACTAACAGCCGATTTCACCAGTGCGCCCCGGCCGGACAAGAGTTCCAGAACTGGCTGGTTAACCGTGTCCGACGTCACCAGGCTCACACGGATGATCTGGCCGGGCGCGGCATCCAGCGCCCACACAGCAGGATCATCGAAGAGCTCGGCCTGGTCGAAGACTAGCGGCCTGGCCTCCAGTGAATTGAGCGTCACGGAGAACGAGCCGCTGCCGTACAGCCCAGCAGTCACCAGGTACAGGTCATCGGCCGGCAGCACCAGTGGATCGATGCGCCCCCCGACATCGCTGCTCACGAAGGCGGAGCTCGGAGACCAGGAAGTATCGCCGACCCGCGCCAGCGTCATGGTGGGACCGAGTTCCGGCCGATTGGTCGTCATGTCCAGCGACACGATCTGGCCAGCCGTGCCCGCGAACAGCCAGACCTCCTGAGAACCTGTGCCGCCGAAGGCAGGCGTTCCAGCCTGCAGGGTCGGCAGGTCCCGCGTCTCGACCGTCAGCCGGTAGGCGCCGTTTCCGCTCCATGCCTTGGGAATGATGCGATACAAGCCGTCCTTCGGCAACGCGGTTTCGATGCGCGAGTTGAGTGTGCCGCCGAAGTCGTCGTTGATGGCAACAACGTTCCCGTCAGGCCCCTGGAGTTCCAGAATGGCATCGAACCTATCGGAGAGCGCCTCCATCGAGATCGTCACGCCCTGGCCCCGCTTCCCCTCGATGTACCAGGGTGCGCCCGGACTTTCGCGCAGAATCGCCTCCAGCGAGGCGCCCGAGGCCAGCAAACCAGGCGCACCACGCTGGCGCCAGACCGTACACGCCTCTTCCATTCGCTGCCCGTCGCAAAGCTTCAGAAAGTCGGCGCCCAGCCGGTCATCCAGGTTCACCGACCAGCGTTCCAGGCTTTGACTGACCGTCTGCAGCGTTTGCAACGCCTGCTGAGGCTCGCTTGCGATCTTGTTCTCCGCGTCCAGCAGTTGCATGGCCGTCGCCTGCGCCTCGTCCAGCGGAATCTCTGGCTGGCCTTCGCCTTGCAGCAGCGCATTGGCCTCTGTGAAACACTCTGCCGCCGCCTGATTGCGCTCGTCGCTGGAGTTCCCTGCCAGATGTTCGAGCGCCTGCTGCAACAGAATGGCGACGGCGTCCGGCAGGCGCGGCGGTTCGCCCAGGTCCTGGGCAAGCTGCTGCAACTGGCGCCATCCTTCCTGGGTTCCCTGCGGCGCACAGTCGTTTAGCTCTTCGGCCGCCAGGTCGATTCTGGGCTGAACCGCGGTCCGATGAACCTCGTACCGGTCGCAGGTCTTGGCGTATTCGTCCAGGCCGCGGCCAGGATAGGCCTCGCGCCACTCGTCGGCCGTCATGTTGCGGCCGGCGCGCTGGCAGACCAGTTGAGGCCAGTCGTCGATGGTGTTGAAATTCATGCGTACCAGATTGTTTCCGGCTGCAGTCCAGAGCTGGCCGCTTCGTTCATCGAAGGCCAGGTCTTGAACGGTCCCGTTCACCCGAATGGGCAGGCCAAGGGGAGTGGTTGATTCCCGATCCCAGATCTGAAGCTCAGAACAAGCTGCGGGACCATCATTGGGCTGGCAGGCTGAGGCTGAAGCAAGCCACTGGCCGTCGCGAACGAGGGCAATGGCCTGGCCCGACCCGCCCCATGTTAGTGGTCGCCAGTCGGCGTCAATAGGTGTCGAATCCACCCAGCTCCAGGCGCGATAGTCACCCATCTGGTACAGGGCGATCAGATCCTTCCCGTCCGGGCTGAACAACAGATCGACAATGAAATCATCCGTATCCGTGTCAGGGTTCAATCGTCTGGGTGTCGGCTCGCTGGCAGGCAGGTTCCAGAGCAAGAGATCGCCATTTCTGTCCGCCGACACCAGCTGGCTCAGTCGGGGATGAAAGGCCAACGCCGAGATGCTGGCGCGGTGGTCTTCCAGCCGCAGGATCCGGAGAAACTCGTCGTCACCGGCGACAGAGACAACATCGACTCGCCAGTTCTCGCAGACCAACGCCGGTTGGCTGGAAGAATCCTTCGACGAACTGTCTTTGTCGCCGGGATTGGGTTTGGTTTGGATCTCCTCGCAGCCGCCGGCTGCGATCAGCGTCCCGTCGGCGTTCATGGCAAGCGCTGTGATGCGCGACAAAGTCGTTGAGATCGACCGGGTCAACCATCTGCCAGACGGCGCGCCCTCTTCTGCCTGCGCGATCACCACCTTGCCGTCGTCGACCGCTGCGACGGTGGATCCGTCGGCGCTGACGGTCAGCGTCAGCGCGTCCGTGAAGGGCAGGGCCAGCGTCTCACTGAAGACAAGCGTCTCCGCTGCATCGGGCTGCCAGCCGTCGCTGTGGCGATAGGCCGCGTCCAACGCCTTGATGCTGGCGCCTACCGCCTCCAGCGTCGGCGAGATGACCATCGCGTCCCGGCTGAGCAACAAGGCAAACACGCGCTGTTCCGCCGACGACTCCAGAGCCAGCCGCGAGACGATGCGCGCCAGAGTGACCGATTGCAGCTTATCCTGTGCGGCATTGGCCCGGTCGGCCTCGGCGTTGGCCCGGGTGGTTTCGACTTTCAGAGTCTGGTTGAGCGAGATCAACTGGGTTCGAGAGATTTCCAGAGAGTCCGTCTTCGCAGTGAGCAGCTTGTTCGTCTCAACCACCAATTTTCTTTCGGCATCAAACTGCAACGCCAACCAAATCGCCGTCAGCAACAACAGCGTGATGACGCCGGCCAGCGCCGCCAATGCAATTCGCTGCCGCTCCAAGTCCTTGGCGGTGCGCGCCTCCAGATTGGCGCGCTCGGTCTCGGCCGCCGCCTGCCGACGCAGCGCCTCGGCCGCCTGCGCTTCCAGGTTGGCGCGCTTTCGCTCCTCCTCCGCCTGCACGCGCAGCGCGCCCAGCGCCGCCTCCTGGTCGCGCTTCTCCTGCGCCTCCTTGGACGCCTCCAGATATTCCATGATGA
>JAKQCW010000340.1 GCA_029558955.1 Chloroflexota bacterium | reverse complement strand
GGGTGATCCACCGTGCCGGTGGGGTTGTAGATGGCGATGTTCTCATAGGGAAGGTGGGTGATATAGATCAGAGAGCTGCCCGGCTGACGCACCACCTCTCTGGGCACGCCGATCTGAGCCGACACGCGCTGGGCGAAATTGGGGTCGGTCAGGTCTACCATGCGCAGGGTGTTGTTTTGGAAGCTGCCCACGTAGAGCTCGGTCCCGGAGGCGGAGAGCGCCAGCCCGGTTGGAAAGCCGACGCCGACCTGGCCGACGATGGCGTTGCTGGCGGCGTCGATCATGTAGACCAGATTGCCAGTCGCGCAGGTCACATAGACGCGCGCGTTGTCGTCGCTGACGATCACCGCCTCCGGGTCACAGCCGCCAAGATGGGCGGTTCCCGGCGACGGCAGCTCAATGTCCGCGATCTGCTGGTTGGCGGCGGTGTCGATCACCACCAGCGTATCGGTGTAGTCGTTGGTGACATAGGCCCGCGTTCCCGCCGGATTGACGGCGACGCCGAAGTACAGCCCCGCCTGCATGGGAACGTTGGCCAGCGCGGTGTGCGAGTTGGTGTCGTAGGCGATGGTGTTGAAGCCGTTGCTCTGCGGCAGATAGGCAACCGGGCCGACGGGCGCGTCAGCCGACACAGGGGCGAAACTGCCCATAAAAAGCATCCCCAACAGCAGCACAAAACCCAAAAAGATCGAGGACGAGTTTCTCGTCAACATGACAGACTCCTTTGCGAGGCGAGAGGTGGATGTCTGGAACGAACCGTTTATCGTTCCCTGGTTGACCTCAGTGTAGCAGCGTCGGTTGGTCATTTCCCAGGTCATGACTTGCTCAGTTCCTGTTCGCTTTCTGCTTATCTCGCCGCGCTTTTGGCCTGCCGTCGGGTGCGAGCATGTTGGTTGAGTAGGCCGCTGTATCGAAACCAACGTGCTCGCACCCGGCGGCTGAGTAGCTACGCGGCCGAAACCGATCCTGCGGCTGAACGCGCCAACTACCAAATGCCCCGGCCACATTGTGCGGTCGGGGCATCTGGTAGAGAGTGGAACTGTCCGGTGCTCGGTTATTCCATGGGCATATCGGCGACCGGGATCATGATATGCTCGAGGTCGGTGCCGGCCCACATGATGTAGGGATAGCCGGACATGTGATCGGTGGTGAAGTACTTGGTATCGAAGCCGCCTGGAACCATGAACATCAGGTGGGCCGGCGAGGTGACCCAGTCCTCGCCCGGGGCGGGACTGGTGGCCATGGGATCGGTATTGCTTGCGTCGGAGCCGCCGGCCAGCATGTAGGAGAGGCCCGCACTGGGCACCGTCCGCGCGGCGCCGGTCATGAAGCCGGCGTCGCTGATGGGGTCGTTGCATGCCGGATCGTTGCCTGGCGACGTGGCGAGATCGGGATAGCAGGTCCAGCCGTTGGTCCCCTCTTGCAGCACGACCATCTCGCCCCCTTCCACGGTGGGGTTGCCCATGATGGTGGCGTTCTTGACGATGCCGGCCGGCCCGGCGCTCATGGTGTTCTGCATCTCGGCGCTGACATCGCTCATGGCTTCCAGCGAGATCGGCGTCACCGGTACCATCAGGTGCTCGTAGGGCGTGCCGTCCCACATGATGTACGGCTCGTCCTGTTTGGGCGTGGCCGAGAAGTTGGCCGCATCGAAGCCGCCGGGCGAGAGCAGCATGACGTGCGCCGGCGTGCTGATCCAATCCTCGCCCGCGGCGGGCGCCATGGCAAAGGGATCGGTATTGGAGGCATCGCTGCCGCCAGCCAGCATATAGGCGACGCCGGGTCGGTCGACGGTCAGCGGAGCGCCAGCCCCCAGCGCATCGTTCCACTTGGCAAACATGTCGTCGATGCACATCGGATCGTTGCCGGGTGAGGCTGGCCAGTCGGTGATGCAGGTCCAGCCGTTGGAGCCCTCGCGCAGCACGACCATTGGCCCACCCTCCTCCGTAGGCCAGTCGAGGATCGTGGCGTCCTTGCCGATGACCGTGGGTGCGGCGCTGACGGCGTTGGCGATGCGCTCCTCAGCAGATGGTGCATCCGCTGCAGGCGCAGCCGTCGCGGCGGGTTCTTCTGTGGCTGGCGCGGCGGTGGGTACCTCGGTGGCTGGCGCGGCAGTGGGCACCTCTGTGGCTGGCGCGGCGGCGGGTACCTCTGTGGCTGGCGCGGCCGCCGGTTGGCACGCCGCAAGAATCAACACACACAACAGTGACAGAATAGTGAGTCGTTTCATGGTCTTTTCCTCCGTGAATTCGAAATTACAGGTCACGACAAGATGCTGGGTCACAGCATGGCAGAAGAATGGTATTGCCTGAGTCGCTGAGACGGCTTGTTCGGCCTCGGCGTCAGACGGCAGACGGCAGATCACACCGGTTGGCTGACGTCAGCATCCGGCGCTTCGAGTTTGCTGGTGAGATACGCCGCCAACGGCGCCCAATCGCGGAAGTAGCGCGTTTCGCCGGTCAGGATGTGTTTGGCCTGCATGCGCACCTCCCATTGACCCGCGTCCACTGGCTCGTACCAGAGGCGCACGGTGAAGAGCTGCGAGCGGATCCAGAGGTCGTCGGTGCGAGATTCGAAGTCCATGGTCACCTCCTGTCTCATCAGCCGACCGCGATTGCCCTTCAGCCCTCATGTGCCGAGTTGCGCAGCAGGATGAACAGACAGCAGATCAGAGCCAGTTCGACCAGCTTAGAGACCGTATCGACCATGCCGATTGCCTCGACCTCGCCGGCCTCCGGACCAAACGGAACCCCCACCGTGCGAGTGAAGGCCCAGAAACCAACGATCAAGACGTTGCCGACGATCCCGGCCACCAGCAAGGTCCGGCTGGCCGGTCGGCGCAGCAGGAGTACCGCATAGACCAGTTGCGCCAGTGCGACAATGAGAAAGAACAGGCCGTAGCCGGGCCATTCCTCGAAGTGCTCAGGCATGACCAGCAGATGTAGCAAGCCCGCCGCGACCGACAGCCCTGCCGCGGCATAGAGCCAGGCCTTGCTGCGGGTCATCGTCGGTAGTTCGGAAGTCGGTTGGTGCTGCATGATGGTCTCACTTGTCTGCCAGAGTTGCTGCACAGTCTAGCAGAGGGCGCGTTCTAACAGCGTTCTAAGTTGCGCGTTTTCAACGTGTTTCCCGCCGTAGTACGTGTGAAAATGGAATGGTCTGCCCCCGATCCCCTGCCGCCACGATCTGCCACCGAGCGTTTGTGTCAGCGTCCCCTGTTGCTGGCGTCGCGCAAGCCATCCCCCAGCACGGCAAAAGCCAGCGCGGTCAGCATAATCGCCAGGCTGGGCACACCGGCCACCCACCATCTCCCGCCCAACACATATTGCCGGCCGCTGGCTATCATCATCCCCCAGTCGGCGGTGGGCGGCTGCGGACCGAGGCCGATGAAACTCAGCCCGGCCGCCGCCAGGATGACCACGCCCAGGTCGACCGTCGCCTGCACCAGCAGCGGTCCCAGGGCGTTGGGCAGCAAATGCCGCCGCATGATGCCCAGCGGCGGCACGCCGGTTGCGCGCGCCGCCTCGACAAAGGGCCGGCTGCGCAGGCTTACCACTTGCCCGCGCACCAGCACCGCGTAGACCGGCCACCAGACCACGGTCAACGCCAGCACGGTGCTCGCAAACCCGCCGCCCAACACGGTCACCAGCAGGATGGCCAGCAGCAAGGGCGGAAACGCCAAAAAGACGTCGGTTGTGCGCATGGCCGTCTCGTCGGCCCAGCCGCCGGTATAGCCCGCCGCGAGGCCTACCGCGATCCCCACCACCACGCTGCTGCCCACCACCAGCACGGCCAGCGCCAGCGACGTGCGAGCGCCGTAGAGCAAACGCGCCAGTACATCGCGCCCCATCTCGTCCGTGCCCAGCAGATGCACCGACGAGGGCGGCAGCAACTTGTGTACCATGTCGGGAGTTCCTGCGCCTTGGTCCGCGTAAGGGGTAAGCCACGGCGCAAAGACCGCTGCCGCTACAAGCGCAGTCAAGAACAACAGGCTCAAGCAAGCACCTGGCAGCCTGATCACCATCCGCAGCCGATTCGACCGGCCTCGCATCACTACGCCTGCGCGGCGCGGCGAGTCAGCACCGTTTGTTTGCTCAGCGCCAGCGTAGCTACTCATCACCTTGTCACCCGCGGATCAAGCGTTACGCGCAGCAAATCCATCAGGAACGTGACTCCGACGAAAATCACCGTGCTCACCAGCGTCACCGCCAGGATCGGAGGGAAGTCCTTGGCAACGATGGCATCGGCGACGTACTTGCCCACGCCCGGCCAGCGAAAGAGCAGCTCCACCAGGAGGGTGCCGGTGATGGCGTAGGCAAACATCAACCCGGCGATGGTCAACACCGGCAGGATGGCGTTGGGCAGCGCGTGGTGCAGGAGAATGGCGCGTTCAGACAGGCCTTTGGCGCGCGCCACCGTGATGTGCGGCTGATGCAGCACATCGACCATGCTGTTGCGCATCATGCGCAGGACAATCGCCAGCGGATAGACGGCCACCACCAGCGCCGGCAGGATCAGGTGTCCCAGTGCGTCGCGCCAGGCTACCCAGTTGCCAGTCAAGGCCGTATCCACCAGCAGAAAGCCCGTGACGAAAGTGACCGGATGCGCCAGGCTCACCTCGGCGCTCAGCCGGCCGTTGAGCGGCAGCCAGTGAAGCTGGTTGAAGAACACGTGCTGGGCCAGCAGCGCCAGCGCAAAGACCGGCGCCGCCGCGCCCAGGATGGCCGCGACCCCGGTGACCCGGTCGAACGCGCCCCGCTCGTTGACGCCCGCCAGGATGCCGGCCGGGATGCCGACGACCAGCGCCAGCGCAAAGCCGCACAGCACCAGCTCCAGCGTTGCCGGCAGGAAGATGCCCAGGTCCTCGGCCACACTGCGCTTGGTGACGAACGACCGTCCCAGGTCTCCGCGAGCCAGACTGCCCAGGTAGCGAGCGAATTGCTCGGGCAGCGGCCGGTTGAGGCCGAGCTGGCTGCGGATGGCAGCCACCTGCTCCGGCCGCGCCCGTTGGCCTGCGATCAGTTGCGCCGGATCCGAAGGCAGGACGCGGGTTAGGACGAACGTCAGCGTGAGGACGCCGAAAACCACGATCAGCGAGGTTGCCGCCCGGCGCAGGAGATGGTCGGCGCGGATCATCGATCACTCCTTGCGGCGCACATCGTACCAGATCACCAGGTGCGAATAGGAAGGATTAGTCACGAAGCCCTGGATGTCATCCGCGATGATGTTGAATTCCGGAAGGTCCGACGCGTAGATGGCAGCCGCGTCGTCGGCCAGCATTCCCTGGGCGTCGACGTACAGAGCACTGGCCGCCGTCTGGTCGACGGCGCTCTGCCGGCGGGCTTGATCGACGAGGGCATCGAAGGCCGGATCGCTGTAAAATCCCAGATTCCATAGCGGCTGTTCCTCGGAGTGAAACATATTGAAGAGGTAGGAATACGGATCGACCACGTCCGGCGCCCAAGTGAGTAGAAAGGCATGGGGGGCCTTTTCAGGTGCGCTCTTGGCCGCGTCCCATCGGATGGGAAAATCGGCGGGCTCCAGCTTGAGCTTGACGCCGATCTTGGCCAGGTTGGCCTGCCAAAGCTCGGCCATCGTCTGCTCAGTGGGGTCGTAAGAGAAAGTCAGTTCCAGCCCGCTGGCGTAGCCAGCCTGTTCCAACAAGCTGGCCGCCTGATCCAAGTCCTCGATGTAGCGCGATGGTTCGGGGTCATGGCCCCACAGACTGGTGGGTACGGGGCCATGGGCCAGCGTTCCTTTGCCAAGCATGGTGTGGGCCATGACTGACTCGTAGGGGAAGCTATAGGCCAACGCCTGCCGCACACGCAGATCGTCGGTGGGTGGATGGCGGTGATTGAGGAAGATCACCCAATTGCCGAGGCTGGGGGCGGCGTCAAGCCGCAAGCCGTTATGCCCGTCGAGACTTGCCATTTGGTCTGCGGTCAAAACGACCTGGTTGGCAAAATCGAGCTCACCTGCGCGCAGCATCTGTTCGGCTGCCACTGGGTCGTCGATCATCTCGAAGATGACGGCGTCGAACTGATCGGGCTGCCAACCGCGCCAATAGTCGTCAAAGCGCTGCACCACCAGCCTTTGCCCCGGCTCGTAGCGTGCAAACCGGTAGGGCCCTGTGCCGGATTCGTTGCCGGCGGCAAACCAGGCCGCGTCCTTATCGGCGGCGCCTGGACTCATGATCCAGGCGCCGTACGGGCTGGCCAGGATAGAGTCCAATGGCGCCGGATAGGCCAGGTTGAAGACAACGGTGTAGGGGTCCGGCACCTGAATCTCGCTGATTGGCTCCAAGAGAAAGGCAGCGCACTGGCCGAGCTCCTTGGTGCGCTCGATCGAGCGCTTGACCGCGCTGGCATCGAAGTTGGCGCCGTCGTGGAATTTCACCCCTTCACGCAGTTTGAAAGTCCACGTCATACCCTCGTCGGAGACGGCCCAGGACGTGGCCAGCCCGGGTTCCAACGCATCTTGGCTGCCAAGCGGCGCATAGCGTGTCAGCGTCTCGTAGACGTTGACCAGAACCCAGAGCTCGGATGTGCAGGCGGAGCTGGGATCGAAATCGGCAAAGGCGGCCGGTTCAATAGCAGCATGGGCGACGTTCGCGCCGGCGGCAAGTGCGACCTCCACAGCCGGCGGTTGCGCGCGGGCCGGCGCGAGCGGAGCGGTGACGCAACCGCTGAGAACAGCCAAAAAACACAGTGACACAAGCAAGGCATATCTGGGTTGCATCGTCGATTCTCCCGATCCTATGATTCAAATCGGATGGGTGCGGTCAAAACTGGTTGACTGCAGACCCTTCGGGCTTCCGTTGTCGGCCACGAATCGCCGGAAACGCAGCCGACTTGTCGACCACGAGTCACCGTTAGCACACGGAAACCCGAAGGGTCTCAGCCATTTTGAATGCACCTCTGATGTTTCTCAGGACAATGGCGACACTCTAGTAGACGGTGGCGTAAGTGCGCCCATAGTTACCGCTCTATCGCTCTCGCCGGTTCCGTGAACCGGCGAGGTGTTACCGCTCTAGCCGGTTCCGTGAACCGGCGGGGTGTTACCGCTCTAGCCGGTTCCGTGAACCGGC
>JAKQCW010000333.1 GCA_029558955.1 Chloroflexota bacterium | reverse complement strand
CAGTTGGCTGATCAACCAGGCGGTGGTGATCTACGAGCACCAGGCCTATCAGCTTTTCACGCCCCTCTTTGCCGATTTCCTGCGCCAGCAGTCGCTGAGATCGGAGGCCGGGCGCGGCGCGCTGCCGGCCAGCCAGGTTATCACTCAGCCCGTGGCCGCCGACCTGTCCTTGCCCCGCATCGAGGCTGAGCTGCTGCACTACCTCTCCCAGCGGGCCAACCAGGTGGTTTCCTCCGCCGAGCTGCTGGCGGAGGTCTGGAAACTGCCCGCGACCACATCGGAACGGCGCGTGCAGGAGGCGATCCGCCGCCTGCGCAACCATCTCCGGACCCAAACGCCCCCCGTCGGCGTCATCGAGAACGAACGCGGCCAGGGCTACCGCTTTGTCCCTGTGGGGGAAACGGCGTAAGGTTGCACCGAAATCGCGTCTCAGGCGCCGGACACTCGATTCGACTTGACCGTGTGAAAGTGCCCGGCGCCAGAGTGGTAACGAGCTGGCGATTTTGGCCCCGCCGCGCGCCTAACCATCGCGGCACAAGCGCCTCTGATGTCTGGAGTCGAGGCTTTAGCCGGGACGGGCGCTCCAGACCCGGCTGAAGCCTCGACTCCGATCCATAGAACGCGAGGCGTGTCTGTACCATGACGACCTGGAACCCTGCTACAGGTCACGATCGTCCTGGGAACTGGCCGTCCTGAGAAATTTGCGGCGACCGCCCTACCGGGCGGGTTCGGGGCCTGGCGCCGGCGGCCAGGCTGGCCCACCTCATGCCGCCCTCGCCGCGTACCCAGCGCCCAGCGGATTCAGAGTAGCACGAAGTCCCGGACAACCGCAGGTTGGGAGCGGAGAGGCCAGAGTAGCCAGAGCGCAGCGTCATGAACTCAGGGAGACGCCATGACAACACGAAACCCGTTGTACCCCTCGCGGAGGTTCGGGTAGTACCAGCCGCGGATCGCGCAGCGAACGTTCCACGCAGAGTCGTAGTACGAGCCGCCACGCACCACGCGCAATATGTCAAGTGGTGCATCCATATCCTCTCGTCTCCTGTCCGCGGGATCATATGGGTAGACAAAGCTTGGTTCCGTGAAGTCCTTGCCCCAAAGGCTTCTCGTCCATTCCCACACGTTCCCGCTCATGTCCAGCGCGCCACACTCCGCCGCACCGCGCGGGAAGATACCCACCGCACTCGTCATCCCGATCCCCGTTTCCGCGTAGTTCGCGTGGTCGGGCGTGATTTCGCTCCCACGCCAAGGGTAGCGCCGTCCGTCCGTGTGCCGCGCCGCACGCTCCCACTGCGCCTCACTGGGCAACGCCACTTCCCGTCCCAGCTTTTCGCCCAACCAGTTGCAAAAGGCCACCGCTTCGTACCACCTCACGCCAACTACCGGATGGTTGGCCAGATCATGAACGCCGCCGTACTTTTCCGGCCCGCTGCGATTGCCCTTCCACATCCACCCTGCCTTCGTCCAACACTCCCGCCATTTCTCCGTATACCCCCCGTCCGCTACGAAGGCGTCGAACTGAATATTGGTCACCGGATACTTGCCGATCGCAAAGGCCGGCAGGGTGAACCGGTGTTGCGGCATTTCATCCTCGAACGCCTGCGGGTCGGTCTTCTTCGTGTTGCCCATCAGAAACTCGCCGGCCACCACAGGACACCACGCGATGTCCGGCACGCCGTCAGGCCGCACGCCCACGCCCGGCCGCGGATCGCCTAAGCGCGCCAGCATTCGCCCCGCCTCGGCCCGCAGCGCGCCCGAAACCGAAAGTTCTCTGTCCTCCAGAAGCGCGACCAGCACGTTGGCTTGCAACAGGCGCAGGTCGCGGTCGGGCTTCTCGATCTCCAGCACCGACGCGCCGGCCAGCTCGGCGCCGGCCAGACGCTGCTCATCGCTGCCTTGCAGGCCAGAGAGCCAGCGCAGATGCTGCACCGCTGGCGAGTCGTCGCCCAGGAACAGCTCGCCCGAGTCCATGCGCAGGAAGCCATAGGTCAGCAGCGCCACCTCGCGCCACCAGCTCTCGCCGACGTGAGGCTGCAAGGTCGGACGCCCCGCCTCGCGCTGGCGCGCCAGCAGGCGGGCCGCCAGGAACTCCTGGAAGGTCAGATGGCTGAACTGGAAGAACTCGGCCCGCTCCTCGAACAGCCCGCCGCGGTAGCGCACCGCTTCCAGAAAGGCCTGCACCTTGTCCTCGGCCAGACTCTTGCCCACGATCTCCCTGACCTGCTCCTCGCGCAGGGCCGCGCCGGCCCGACCACCCTCATGCATCCGCAGCGCCAGGTTGCACAGCCAGTCCCGTTGAGCGTCCCAGGGGCCGCCCCAGTTGGTCACCTCGCGGCGGCCCTCCTCCGGGGTGTATTGCGCCTGCAGGATCGCCTTGACGCACGCCTCGTACAGCGCGGCCCTCTCGCGCGGCAGCTCGGTCTCGCCCCACTGCACGCTGAGCACCATGGTCGCCATCAACGGCGTGCTGATCAGCGGCGCCAGAGCCTTCTCGCGCCGGCGCTCGTTGATCTCTTCGATGGCCGTCATCAGCTTGTCCCAGTTGCCCTCCACGTCCTCCGGGTAGAGCCGCGCACACCAGTTGCCCACCAACTCCCAAATCTCTGCCGGCGCCAGGTCCTGCACGTCCAGGCGGGTGAAGTCGTCGCCGAACACCGCTTCCTTCTGAAAACCGGCCTCGCGCGCCGTGACGATCACCCGGTTGCCGGGATAATCGGCCTGCACCAGGGCCTCGACCTGCTCACGCACCTGACCGCGCTGCTCGCGGGCTACGATCTCATCCAGGCCGTCGATCATCAACAGACAGCCGCCGCGCTTGAGCAGCCAGTGGAAGAACTCCTCGGAGCCCTGTTTGCTGCTGCGCCGCAGGTGCCAGCCGATAAAGCCGGCCAGGGTGCCGGTCAAGGGATGCTCCAGCACCCGGCTGGGGGCGTTCTGGCACATCTCCAGGTAGCCGCTGTAGTAGCGCAGCGGAACCAGCAACGGGATCAGGGGCTGGTCCGATGGCAGGCGAAAAGGCAGTCCCTCACCCTCCTGAATGGCGCGCGCCAGCGTGACGGCCAGGTAGTGCAACACGGTGCTCTTGCCGCTGCCCGCGCCGCCGATGATCGCCAGCCGATCGGAAATGGTCAGCAGGTCTTGCAGCGCCACTGGTTCTCCCGCCCGTTCCTCCGAGCGCACTAACTGGTACCAGGCAAGATTGCGTTCCAGACCGACCTTGCCCCGCAGGGCTTCGGCCAGCTCCCGGCGGCTGGGCGGGCTGAAGCGGCGCAAGGTCAGGGGGATAAAGACATCGATCAACGACTCGCGCTTAGGTTGCTGCGTCGTGCGCGGGTTGTCCATGCCGAAGAGCTGCGCCTTGTCGTACATCTTGCGCACCCAGGACAGGTAGCCGCTGAGAAAGGCCGTCGCTTGCTCGGCGCTCAGCGTCTGGCCGGCCGGCCCGATGACGATGCTGACATCGCCCTTGAACTCCCCGGCCAGGATGACGTTCCCCTTGCCCCTTGCCTTGGCGCTGACGCCCGGCTGGGGCGCCGGAGCCGCGGCGCCAGGCTGCTGTTCCAGCGTCGCGGCTACCCGGCGCAACAACTGCACCTGCTCCTCGGCCCGCTCAGCGATGCCGCGCAGCAGGCCGATCTCGATCTGCCCCTGCAAGGCCGGCTGGCGAGCCGCCGCGTCGTAGAAGTTGCCAACGAATCGCGCTGCCACGTCGCGAAACCCGACATCGCCCAGCAGGTTGGGCTCGTAGCCGGCTGCCTCGAACTCGCTGGCCAGCAGGTCCAGGTCGAGCGTGACGTCGGGTCGCGGGTCTACGACCTGTGACAGTTCACCTGCCACGGCCTCGCGCGCTGCCCACTGGCCGAACAAGGTCAGGTAGTGGGCCATCAGGTCCGGGTCTTCCGACAACCTGGCCACGGTGACCGCCAACGCCTCGGCCATCGCCGCGTTCAGCGCGCTCTGCTGCGGACCAGGCGACAGGCGCTTCCTGACCTGGTAGCCGGAAGCAGTCAACAGCCGGCCAACGACGTCGGCCGCCAGGCCGCCCGCAAAGTCGCCGGCTGCGCCGATCAGCATGGTGCGCAGTGGCTCGGGAATGGCGTTGATCCAGGATAGGTCCATGGTCTTCTCCCAGGCTACAGGTCGGACTGGTGAATGGTTACGTTGCCGCCCACCGTGCCGGCGATGACGATGTTGCGGTCGCCCTGGACGGCGACGTGGGGCGCCGTTGCCGGCGGGCGCTCCCGCTTCGGCTCCTGCCAGATGCGGCCGTCTGCCGTCCGCATGAACAGGGTCGGCAGCCACCACTCGGCGGTTCCCGCGGCCCGGATCGCCTTGCGCGCCGCAGTCACGGCCCGATCCGCGCCCTGCCCGGCGGCGATGGCATCGTAGAACGCGGCCGCGAAGGCTTCAGCCGCCGCGCTGGTGATATCGCCCTGCAGCGCGATCACCGCCGGGACCCCGGCCCGCACCAGCGCGCCGGCCACCGAAGCGGCCTGCCCGCCGCCGGCGCCGGCCCGGCAGGCGTTGAGAACAGCCAGCCGAACCCCTTCCCCGGCCAGCAGCTCCCCCAGTATCCCGGCTTCGACAAGTTCAGCCCTGCCGCGCGCATCGCAGAAGATCAACCCGTGATCGGTCCCGTGGCCGGCGAAGTGCCAGAGGTCAACGCCGCGCCGCAGCGCGCTGAGCAGATCAGCAAGGGTCGCACCCTGCGCAACCGAGGTCGTCTGCACCCGGCCATCGGCCACAACCGGCGCGACGGCGCGCGCGATCTCCTGCCACTCGCCGGCCACGTCGAGGGTGAACAGATCGGAGGGCGATGCGCCGGTGAACAACAGGCGCAAGGGGCGATCCTGCGGCCAGGGGGCGGGGGCAATCGGCAAGCGGACAAAGCGGGTGACGGGGGTGCGGCCGTCCAGCGCCAGAAAACGGCCCAAGGTTTCGTCGTAGAGCAACTCCCAGGGCAGGGCCGCCAGCGCAGGCGTCCCGGTCGCCAGACGCAATCGCAGAACACCGTCCGGTTCGACGCGGGCGAGGCTGGCGCGCCACAGCTCAGCTATCGCCGGCGCGCCGAACACGCTCCGCCACAGCCCCAGGCCGGTCGCCGCCAGCCTCGCAGTTGGCGCTGCGCCGTCGAGGCCCGCCAGGTCGACGGCCAGGGGCCGGGTGGACGCGGCGGCAGTCTGGCCGGCCGGCGAGTCGAGAACCTCGGCGATGACCCCGGTCAGACCGCCCGTGAGTTGCAGATCGAAGTTGAAAGAGGGTTCCATGGCGTTGGGACGGCGGAACAGGATGCGAGCTTGCGGCTATTTAACCACAGATCGCCCGTGGGCACAAAGGCCCGGAGTAACTCGACCAAGGCCTCTCAAACGTCCACCGTTGTCCGGTTGAGATGCCCCAACCGTATGATCTGCCTTTGGCCGGGATGCAAAAAAAGCGGATCGACGAGGCGACGCCTCATCGATCCGCTTTTGTGAAGGCTCAGAAGTTCAACTTCTGCGAGAAGTTGAACTTCTTGCTTGCCAACGCCTTCCCTAGAACCCTTGCAGCAGCGACAGATCCGCGATCCCGTCGGGCAGGGCGGCGATCTGTTGCACCAGCCCCAGCCGCGCCCGGCGCAGGCTGTCTTCCTCCGCCATCACCAGCACCTGATCGAAGAAGGCGTTGATGGGGCCGACCAGCGCGCGCAAGGCCGCGTCGAGGCTGGCCACGTCGCCGGTTGACTGCACCGCGGGCGCCGCGGCCTGCCAGGCCGCCAGCAGCGCCTGCGCGGCCGGCTCCGGATCGACCCCCGCGGCCGGCAGCGGGTACTGCTCCGG
>JAKQCW010000348.1 GCA_029558955.1 Chloroflexota bacterium | reverse complement strand
GATACGGCGGCCTACTCAATCCACCTGCTGGCACCCGCCGGCTGAGTCGCTACCTCTTTTTACCATACAACTCTACGCACGGAGGTGCTGCCAGTTACCATATTCACCGATGCTAACACAAGTCTAACATTGACTTGGGGTATGTGAGGGTTATGCAAGGTGGTTGCTTTTGCGTAACTCGTAACCGGAATGGCGGGAGGTGTGTCTGGGTTACGGGATTTGCGTAATGCGTAACGAGTAATGCGTAACCGGAATGGCGGGAGGGGTGTCTGGGTTGCGGGATTTGCGTAACTCGTAACACGTAACTCGTAACCGGAATGGCGGGAGGGGTGTCTGGGTTGCGGGATTTGCGTAACTCGTAACACGTAACTCGTAACCGGAATGGCGGGAGGCGTGTCTGGGTTACGGGATTTGCGTAATGCGTAACGAGTAATGCGTAATCGGAATGGCGGGAGGGGTGTCTGGGTTGTGGGATTTGCGTAATGCGTAACGAGTAATGCGTAACCGGAATGGCGGGAGGGGTGTCTGGGTTACGGGATTTGCGTAACTCGTAACACGTAACTCGTAACCGGAATGGCGGGAGGGGTGTCTGGGTTACGGGATTTGCGTAATGCGTAACGAGTAATGCGTAATCGGAATGGAGGGAGTCGTTTCCGGGTTACGCATTACGCATTACGGTAACCCACACAAAAGCCGCCGCGCACACCTCCGGGTTACGCATTACTCGTTACGCATTACGAGTTACGGTAACCCACACAAAGGCCGCCGCGCACACCTCCGGGTTACGTGTTACGAGTTACGAGTTACGGTAACCCACACAAAAGCCGCCGCACACACCTCCGGGTTACGCATTACGCATTACGCATTACGCTCAGTACCGCAGCAGCGCGCCGACGGAGCCTGCGTCCCGCAGGGCCGCGCTGCCAGCCACGAAGGTCACGTCGATTCCCTGCTCCACCGCCCAGCGCACCAGGCTGTCGGCGGCGTCAGGCAGCAGGCGCAGTTGCGCCGCGCACAGGGGACAGGCGTTTTCCTCCATCGGCTCGACGCCGACATAGCCGCAGTTGTCGCAGCGGTAGGCCGGGGCGGCAAAGCCATCGTCCAACAGCAGATGGCGGGCGCGCCGCGTGTCCACCGCCACCAGGACGTTGGCCAGGCCCAACGCGGCCGGCCCCCCTTTGGCGGCCGTGGTGACCAGTTGGGCCACCAGGTCAGCCTTGTGCGCCGCCGCCGCCTGCTGGATCAGCGCCAGCGATTTCTCGCCTACCTCGGCCGGACTGGCCGTGACCTCAACGTTGATCGCGCCGATCACCAGCGGCTGCATGCTTTTGGGCAGCATGGCGGCAAACTGGGCCACGTTGGCCTCGGTGCCGCCCAGGATCAGGCGGCGCACCTCGCCGCTCTGCACGAACTGATTGGTCATCTCGACCACTTCTTTCAGGTTGCGATAGGCTGCCTGATCCTCATGGCGCTGGAAACGGGCCGCGGCCCAGCCGCCCTGCTTGTGACGCTTGACATCCTCGCCGGTCACGCCTGAGACCCCTTCCAACTGGCCCAGGTTGAACATGAACAGATGGCCTCCCTCGCGGTCGACCAGCACCACGCCGTAGCGGGCGAAGGTGTCCAGCAGATCGCCCAGCGGCTTGATGTAGGCGCGCTGGCCGACGAAGACCGTGTCGGCCACCGGCGCGGCCAGCGGGATGGCATGCCAAAAATCCTCGACTGCGCAGCTAAAGCAGACCAAGCTGCGGCTTTGCCGGTCATACTCCTTCTCGATGAAACGCTCGATGCGGGCGCTGTCCTCCTTGTTGGCCTGCCCATCCACCGTCGCCAGCAGATGGCGCAGCGCCAGGCGGTACTCGTCGGTGGTGCGGCGGCGCGGGTCCACATCCAGATAGAGGCTCAGCGCAGGCGCCGTCTTGTGCGTCGATTGGAATCCCACCAAGGCTTGCATTGTGGCCTGGTCGATCATGGTGAAACCTCCTGAAGGGGTCTGTCAGTCGCCGGCCAGGCTGGCCAGCTCCTGAAAAAGCTGCCGCTGGCGGTCGTTCAACTGCTTGGGCAGGCGCACCTGCACCTTGACCAGCAGATTGCCGCGCTGGCTCGGCTCGCGCAGGTGCGGCATGCCCTGGCCGCGCAGACGGAAAATCTGGCCGGGCTGGGTGCCGGCCGGAATGTTCAACGTGGCTTTGCCCGTCAAGGTCGATACGGTCACTTCGCCCCCCAGCAACGCCGTGTACAGATCGATGGGCGTTTCGGTCTGCAGGTCGTCGCCTTTGCGCTCGAAGGAGGCGTGGGGCAGCACCTGCACCACCAGGAAGAGGTCGCCCGCACTGCCGCCGGCCGCGCCTGGCTGGCCCTCGCCGGCCACGCGCACTTTGGACCCGGTGCGCACGCCGGGCGGAATCTTGATCTCGATGCGGCGATTGTCGATGGCCAGCACGCGTTGGGTGCCGTTGAACGCCTCCTCCAGCGTGACCTCCACCGGGTGCTCGATATCACGGCCGCGCGCCGGCCGCGGCTGGCCGGCTGGGCCGCGGCCAAAGGGCGCGCCGGCCGCGCCGCCCTGCCCACCCACGCCGCCGAAGATGCTCTGGAAGAACTCGGAAAAGCCGCCGCCCCCCTGGCCAAACAGGTCGTTCAGGTCGCCGTACTGCACGTTGACCCGCGGCCCGCCCGCCCCGGCCGTGGTCCACTGGCTCCAGTCGAAGCCGGAGGGATCGCGGCCGGTGCTCTGGAAAGCGTTCCAGTTGGCGCCCAGCCGGTCGTATTTCTGGCGTTTGTCGGCGTCGCCCAGCACCTCGTAGGCCTCGTTGGCCTCCTTGAAGCGGGCCTCGGCCTGCTTGTTGCCCGGATTGACGTCGGGATGATATTCGCGCGCCAGTTTGCGGTAGGCCTTCTTGATCTCTTTTTCGTCTGCATTCTTGTCCACACCCAGAATCTTGTAATAGTCTTTGTATTCCATGTGCTGCCCATTTCTTTATTTGGTTGAATCCGTTGCGACGCCAGCGTCGGCTTGATTCTAGCACCTGACATGACTCTTGTCAATTGATTTTGAACGCCTGCGGCAATTCCCCATACAGCGGCTGCCAAACAGGAGTCGAGGCTTCAGCCGGGTCGGCGCGCTCAACTGGCGTCGGCCAGACCCGGCTGAAGCCTCGACTCCGCGCCCAATTTGGCGGCTGCAAAGCTGGAGTCGAGCCTTCAGGCGGGTCGGCGCGCTCAACTGGCGTCGGCCAGACCCGGCTGAAGCCTCGACTCCGCGTCGTTTTTGGGATTGCTGTTGTCCTGGTGGCTTGCTTGGCGCACCGGGGGGGCTGTGGTAGAATGCGCGCCAGCCATGGCGCCACTCACCATCACCCAACTGGTCGGTCAAATCAAAACGCTGCTGGAGCGCCAGCAGACGTTGCGCAACGTCTGGCTGCAAGGCGAGGTCAGCAACTTCACGCGCGCGCCGTCGGGCCACTGCTATTTCACGCTCAAGGACGAGCGCGCCGTGCTCTCCTGCGTCATGTGGCGCGGCGACGCCCAACGTCTGGCGCGCCTGCCGCAGAACGGCCAGCAGGTGCTGGTGCATGGCTATGTTTCGCTCTACGAGAGCCAGGGCAAGGTGCAGTTCTACGCTGATCTGCTGGAGCTGGCCGGCGTGGGGCGGCTCTACCAGGAGTTCGAGGCGCTCAAGGCCCGGCTGGCGGCCGAGGGCCTGTTCGACCCGGCGCACAAGCGGCCGCTGCCGGCCTGGCCGCAGCGCATCGGCCTGGTCACCTCGCCGCGCGCCGCGGCCCTGCGCGATATCCTGCGCACGCTGGCGGTGCGCTATCCGGCCGTGGACGTGCTGTTGGCCCCCACGCTGGTGCAGGGCGCCGAGGCCCCGGCCCAGATCGTCGCCGCCCTCCAGCGGCTCAACGCCTGGAGCACCGGGGTCGAGCCTATCGACCTGATCATCGTCGCCCGCGGGGGCGGCTCCATCGAGGAGCTGTGGGCCTTCAACGACGAGCAGGTGGTGCGGGCCATCGCGGCCAGCGCGCTGCCGGTGATCAGCGGCGTGGGCCATGAGACCGATTTCACCCTGGCCGACTTTGCCGCTGACCAGCGCGCCCCCACCCCCACCGGCGCCGCGGCCGCGGCCGTGCCCGACCGGCTGGAGCTGGCGGGGCAGGTGCGCAGCTTGCGCGGCCGCCAGGTGCAGGCCATGGCGCAGCAGTTGGCCCGCCAGCGGCAGCGCCTGAGCCACAGCCAGCGCCTGTTGGTGCGCCTCTCGCCGGCCGCCCAGATCACCGACCGCCGCCAGCAGGTCGATGATCTCAGCCTGGCCATGCAACGCCAGATGCGGCACCGGCTGGCGCTGCGCCGGGCCGAGCTGACCGGCCTGCGCGCCCGCCTGGCCGCCCTGGACCCGCGCGCCGTCTTGCAGCGCGGCTATGCCATCGTCTATCATCAGCCGACCAGCCAGATCGTGACCTCGACCCAGGCCGTGGCCGCGGGCGATCCCCTGCGCATCGTCGTGGCCGACGGCGAGTTCGCCGGCGTGGTCACATCCCAGTAGCGCCATCTCAGCAGTCTGGCCGAAAACAACCCGCCGCTCAGGCCCCGCCGCCCGCCGCTCAGGCCGGTCTCCGACCGAGCCGCTCATCGCTCAGGCCGGTCTCCGACCGAGCCGCTCATCGCTCAGGCCGGTCTCCGACCGAGCCGTCCGCCGCTCAGGCCGGCCTCCGACCGAGCCGCTCATCGCTCAGGCCGGTCTCCGACCGAGCCGTCCGTGAAGCGTCAACCTGTGGATGGCGCCAAAGAACCCCCAACCATGGAAGAACCAACTTTCGAACAAGCTTACACCGAACTGGAACGGGTCACGCGCGCCCTGGAGGCCGGCGACCTGCCGCTGGACGCCGCGCTGGCCCTCTTCGAGCAGGGCGCGCAGTTGGCCGAGCAGTGCGACCGACTGTTGGCCGCGGCCGAGCTGCGGGTGCGCCAGATTCTGCCCGATGGCGTCGCCCCCTTCGATCAGGGGCAAGAGGAAACGGGGTGATTCGATGACCGTCGAACAACATCAACGCCGCACCCGCATTGAGATCCTGACCGCGCGCCAGGGGCTGGTCGCGGGCATGGCCGGCGGCCTGACGCTGGCGCTGGTGGCCGGGGCCCTCTCGGCCGCGGCCGGCGATGGGCTGTGGACGCCGGTCAACGCGGCCGGCAGCTTCTTCCTGGGCGTCCAGCCGATCCCCCCAGGTCCGGCCGGGCTGCTCACCCTGGTGGGGCTGGCGGTGATGCTCCTGGTGGGTGGGCTGTTGGGCGCGCTTTACGCCACCGCCCAGGAGACGTTGGACAACCCGTCGCTGCTGGTGATCGCCATTTACTACGGCGGCGTGACCTGGATCACCGCCACCTTCCTCCTGTTGTCATGGCTCAACCCCGCGGTGCAGGCTGTGTGGCGTTCGGGGGCGCTGTTGGCAGGACACCTGGTCTACGGCGCGCTGCTGGGGCTGGTGGCCATCTGGCGCAACCCGCCGCGTGCGCCAAAACATTAACCGAACTTTAACCAAAACTTCACCGAAACTTGTATTGACAAGCCGTTCTTGAGGGTGCTATACTGCGGCTGTCTACCGTGGCAGTTGGGTCACGACAAATTCAGCAGGAGAACGCGCACATGTCTCTATCAAATACAAGAGACGTCGAGGTCTTGGAAGGTGAGTGGGAGTGCATGGACTGCGGCTATATCGAAGAAGGCCCGTCCAACCGCCGTCCCAAGCGGTGCCCGGAGTGCAACGCGCCTGGTTCTGTCTTCGAGTTCTTCGAATACGAAGAAGAAGACTGGAACGACGACGATGACTTCGAGGAGTACGAGGACTTCGACGACGACTTCGACGATGATTACGACTACGATGACGACGAATAGTTGATCTGGTCGTAGCCATTGTGCCAGGGCGCCAAGCCCAGTTGGGGGGCGAGACCTGGCAAAACAAAAACGCGGAGCCGCTGCATGGCTCCGCTTTTCATTTGGGTGGATTTTGGGTGTTGGCCCCAGGCCAGTCTTTGCGCAGCGCCGGCGCGGGGCTGAGCGAGCCAACGCAGGACGCCGGCCCGCCCCGGTCTCACTTCTTGTCGTTGTTGCGTCGGCCGCGCCGGCCCAGCTTGGGATCGGCCGCGCCGGCATCCAGTTCCAGGGGAAAGTCGAGCTCCGGCGGATCCAGCGAGACGATCTGCAACAGGCAATCGCAGCGCGGGCAGAACAACATGCTCTTCACCAACAGGCTGCGCGGGACGGAGATATGCGCGTCGCACAGAGGGCAAGTTGCTACGTTCATAGCTCAGTAGTGAGGCGAGCCGTCCAGCGGTAGTTCTGGTCCCCATTGACCCGGTCGGTCATCCGGCAGCGAACAACGGCCATTGACTTCGTCTCCTCGATGAATAGCGCCAGCCCAACAGGCGCTGCCAGGGTGGGATCATTCCTCAGAGTCAGGATCCACCAAGATGTAGCCTTGGCCCCGCACGGCCTGGATGTAGTTCTTGAAGGGCGCTCCCAGCGTGCGGCGCAGTTGCACGATATGCACCTTGATCAGATCGCGCTTGGTTTCGTCGTCGGCGCTTTCCGGTCCCCAGACGGCGCTGGCCAGGTCGGGGTGGGAGACCACCACGTTGGCATGCAGCGCCAGTTGATGCAGAATGCGAAACTGAATCGGCGGCAGCTTGACCCAGCCGTCGCCCATGGTCACCCGCATGCGACCGGCGTGGATGCGCAACTGTCCCACCTGGAGCACCTGCGTCGCGCGCACGCGTTCGCTTTGGCTTTGCAGATAGGCCAGCAGATCGGCCAGGCGCTGACGCTCCTCGCCGCCGCCGATGCGTTTGCTGTCGGCCGTGGTGAGGAAAATCAGGGGCAAACGGGTGCTGCGGCTGAACGCGGCGCTCAACGGCTCGCCGCCCGCTGCCAGGCTCTCCTGTTCGAGGACGATCAAGTCCGGGAACTGAGCTTCCAACTGCCAATGGTGAAGGTTGCTCAGGTCGGGGAGGTACGCAACATCGGCCTCTTGCTGCGCAAGAAGCGCTTTGACCTCGTGGAAGAAGCGCGGCTGGGAATGCACCACCAAAACATGCATGGATGGGAGGCTGAAAACAGGGTTTTTGCGCCGCAGGAGCAGCGCCCTGGCGCGCCCGCATTGTATTCTCTTTTTGTCAGTTGTCAATATACATCGGGATGGCGCGGCGCTGCACAGCCTGACATTTCCTGGCCCCTATGCTATAATCGCCGCACAACCATTCGACCTTTGGCGTCCTGAGCCAGGGGAAAGCGCGTCGCAGCTTCCCTTGCCTCGGGCTGAAATGGCCTATGACCCTGCCAACACCCACCGCTCTCACTCCCCGCTGGCGCCGCCGGCTGTTGATCCTGGCCGGCGTGGCCGCCGCTGTCGTTCTGATCCTCTTGGTCGTTTTCCTGGCGCAGCGCTTCAAGCCCCTGCCTGAGATCTGGCTGCGCATCGCGCCTGTGGCTGCCACGGTGGAGGACGCAGCTAAGGTGGCAGTCAGCAGCGGCGGCTGGCAGAAGAACGAAGCGGTGGCCCTCTGCCTGAACGCGCCTGGCGACGCCGCGTGCGACGAGGCCAGCGCGCTGCAGGTCGACGCCGCCGACGCCAGTGGCAACCTGAACCTGCTGCTGCCGGCCGGCCCCCATCTGGCTGAGGGGCGCACCGTCGTCATCGCGCTGGGCCTGGACTCTGGCCGGCAGGCCAGTCGCGCCTTCCGCGTCCTGCGGGCCGCCGACGGCCCGACCGCGGCCGGCAATGTTGCCAACGGCGATGGCGACGCCGGCCTGACCGATTTGACCCCCATCGCCGGCGGGCAGGACACCGACGAGACCCCCGCGCCCGTGGCTGGCGTCTGGGCGGCTGAATACTTCGCCAACCCGGAGCTGGCCGGCCCCCCTGCGTTGACGCGGGAAGAAAGCGATCTGGCCTTCGACTGGGGCGCGGGCTCGCCCGATCCTGCCCTGCCGGCTGATGGCTTTGCGGCCCGCTGGACCCGCCGTCTGACCTTCCCCGCCATGACCCATGAGTTCCAGTTGCAGGCCAACGGCGGCGCCCGTCTCTTTGTCGATGATCAACTGTTGATCGACCTGTGGCAAGATGACGGCGTGGTCTCCACGGCCAGCGCCTCCATCGACCTGACGTCGGGCGAGCATACGCTGCGCGTCGAATATTTCGACCAGAGCGGCGACGCCTCGATCTCCCTGCGCTGGCAGGCCGCAGATCCCTATCCCGACTGGCGCGGCGAGTATTTCACCAACCCCGACCTGGCCGGCGAGCCGGCCCTGGTGCGCAATGACCCTGACCTCAACTTGAACTGGGGCGAGGAGAGCCCCGCGCCGGGCATCATCCCGGCCGACGGCTTCTCGGCGCGCTGGAGCCGCACGCTGGAACTCGCGCCCGGCCTCTATCGCTTTGTTCTGACCGCCGATGAAGGCGGCCGGCTGTCGCTGGAGGGCCGAACGGTGATCGACGCCTGGCAGAGCGCGGCCGGCGACACCATCACAGCCGACCAGCCGCTGTCAGGCGGCGAGTATCGGGTGGTGGTGGAGCACCGCGACGTGGAGGGCCCGGCCAGCATCGCCGTCGGCTGGAGTCTGCTGACAGCGACGACGCCGGCGCCGCTCGCCGCGGGCGACCCCTCGCCCACCCCCAGCGCCACGCCCAGGCCGGAGCCCACGGCGACGCCGGATGCTCCGGGCGCGGCCACCGTCACACCCTCTCCCACTCCGTCCCCTGAAAACACCGCGCCTGCCGCAACCGAAACCCCTACGCCAACGTCTTCATTGGCAGCCAGCCCGACGGAGAGCAACGACACGCCCACCAGCACGCCCACGGCGGAGACAACGCCCGGCGCGGCCACCGCCACACCGACCACCGCGCCCTCGACCGCGCCTTTGATGACGCCGGCCGCAGGTTACCATTTCATCGAGATCAACCCCTCCGTCGGCCAGCCCGGCCAGGAGATCACCATCACCAGCGGCAACTGGAGCCCGGGCACGGTGGTGCGGGTTTCTCTGGGCGAGTTCAACACCAGCTACACCCAGGCCACGCCGCTGGCGGGCGTCAGCTTCACCACACCGCTGGACAGCGCTCAGCCTTGGTCCTTCAAGTTCATCTTCCCCAACCAGCCGCCCTGGTCCACCCAGATTCGCCCGGTGCAGATCTGGGTACACAACGCCGCCTGGACGGAATGGGGCCGCGACCTGTTCGACTTCGATCTGCCGTAGCCCCATGGCCGGCGGACGTCAACGAACAAAACCGACGGTCGGCGCGTGCAAGACATGCAGGTCCGCTCAGCGTCGGGCCTGACACAGATTGACTGGCAGCCTAAATGCAGGACTTTCTTCATATTGACAGCCTTCCGCAGAATCTGGCCTATCTGCTCTACAGCACCAGGCAGTTGGAGACCGTGCTGGATTTGTTGCTGGTCTCCCTGACCTATTTCCTGATCCTGGGGTTGATCCGGCGCTCTCAGGCCGCGGTGCTGTTGCGTGGGGTGTTGATTCTGGCGCTGGTGGCCGTGGCGGTCTCTGCCCTCTTCCAGTTGCCCACCTTCACCTACATGCTGCGCGCCGCCTTGATCATCAGCTTGATCACCACCCCGTTGATCTTCCAGCCAGAGCTGCGCCGCGGGCTGGAGCGACTGGGACGCTCCTTTGGCTTCCTCCAGATCAGGCCCACCGAGCTGGTGCATCGCGTGGTGCCCACCCTGCTGCGCCTGGCCGGCGATCTGTCAGATCGTCGCACGGGCGGCTTGATCGTCCTGGAGGGGTCTACCACCCTGACCGACGTGATCAACACCGGCGTCCAGTTGAACGCCGACGTCTCCTCTGACCTGCTGGAGGCGATCTTTCAGGACAAGGGGCCGCTGCACGACGGCGCGGTGATCATTCGCGAGGATCAGATCGTGGCCGCAGCTACTGTGCTGCCGCTGAGCGAGGCGCCCTTGCCGGCCGGCATGCACCAGGGCACACGGCACCGGGCCGCCCTGGGCATCAGCGAGGTCAGCGACGCCCTGGCCCTGGTCATCTCTGAGGAGACCGGGGACATCTCGGTGGCCGTCGCTGGTCAACTGCACCGCAAGCTGGACACCACCGATCTGCGCGATTACCTGCACAGCTTCTACGACCCGTTGCAGACGCAGTCCAATAGCCTGCGCCAGTTGCTGACTCTGAGCTATTGGCAGGCCCGCTCCCATCGCTCCAAGACCAGCCCGCGCAAGCGCATGATGCGCCTGATCGGCATCTTGTCCACGGCCCTGCTTTCGTTGATGCTGGCTGTGGCCACATGGCTGGTGGTCGCCGAGCAGGTCAACCCCCCGCAGACCGTGCGCATCGACAACATCCCCCTGCGCACCACCGGCCTGGGCCAGGATCTGCTGGTCGTCGGTAATGTGCCAGCGGTGGTTTCGGCGGTGGTGCAGGCGCCGCAGACCGTCGCGGTGGATCTGTCGCCGCAAAGCCTGCGCGCCGCCATCGACCTGAAAAATCTCGACGCCGACGTGCACCGGGTGCCGGTGGACATCCGACCTGTCGATGAACAGGTGCGTGTGATCACCACCGAGCCGGGGGCCCTGGATCTGGAGCTGCAGCCGCGCGCCACACGCACCATGACCGTCTCGCTGGTGGTGCCCGATCGTGAGAGCCTGCCTTTCTCGTATGAAATCAACGGCACACCTGTCGTCACACCGGCGCTGGTCACAGTCTCCGGCCCGGCCGAGATCGTCGAGACGGTGCAGCGCGCCGAGGTGAGCGTGTCGCTGCGCGGCGCGCGCAGCACCATCAGCGAAGAACGGCAGGTGGTGCTGCGTGATCAGGAGGGGCGCCTGGTGACCGGGGCCCTTATCGACCCCGATGACGTGCAGGTCATTGTGCCCATCAGCCAGCGCTTCAACACGCGCGATGCCGCGGTGCATGTGGTGATCACCGGCACCGTCGCGCCCGGCTATTGGATCAGCAACATCAACGTCGAGCCCAAGACCGTCACCCTGCTGGGGCCGCCCAGCACGCTGGAGCAGATCGGCGGCTTCGTCGATACCGTGCCGGTGGATGTGACCGGCGCGGCCGGCGACATCGTGCGCCGCGTGCCGTTGGCGCCCCCGACCGGCGTCAGCGCGCTCAACGAGCGCGGCGTCAGCGAGGGCAGCGTAGAGGCGCGCATCACGGTGGTGCCGCAGCAGGGCAACCTGCGTCTGACCCTGCCGGTGGAGGTGACCGGCGCCCAGCCCAACGACACGGTCAGCAACAGCCCCGCCTATGTGGATGTGCTGCTCTCCGGCTCGTTGCCAGTGCTGAACCAGGTGAACGCCGACATCAAGCTGGTGCGCGTGCTGGCTGATGTGACCGGGCTGGAGCCAGGTTCCCACGAGGTCACGCCCACGCTGATCGTGCCGGAGGGGTTGCGCTCCACCGTGGTTCCCAGCACGATTCAGGTCAGAATCGAGCGTCCGACCTCCACCCCCAACCCATAGGCGCGGCTGAATGACTGCTTTGCCATGCGCATTCTGATCGACGCGACCCCTTTGCAGACCGGCCACCGGACGCGGGGGATCGGCACCTACACCCGCGAGCTGCTCAAGGCGCTGTTGGCGCTCGACCGGACCAATGACTACCGGCTGGTGGTGCATCCAGAGCCGGACGCGGCGGGGGCTGAGAACGCCGGGCTGCTGGCCGCGCTGGGGCCGCTGCCGGCCAATGCCAGCCTGGTGCGGCTGCCCCGGCCCCCGCTGGGGCGGCTGAGCGCCTTTGCCAGCCATCAACTGGCGCTGCCAGCCCTGTTGCGCGGCCAGCGCGCCGATCTGTTCCACTCCCCCGGCTTCGTGGCGGCCTTCAGCGTGCCCGGCGTGCCCTGGCATTGCCCGCTCCCCCTGGTGATCACCCTGCACGACTTCATCCCGCTGCATCTGCCCGCGCTCTTCAACGGCAAAGCCATCAACCGGGCGTGGTACCGCCAGCAGATGCGGCTGGCCGGCCATGCCAGCAGCCTGATCTGCGTCAGCCAGGCCACGCGCCAGGATGCCATGCGCTTTCTGGACGCGCCGGCTGAGCGCTGCACCGTCGTCTACGAAGGGGTGGACCGCACCGTCTTCCACGCCGCGGGGCCGGACGAGCAGCCGGCCAGCCCGCCTTATGTGCTCTTCGTGGGGGGCGACTATCCCAACAAGAACCGGCCCGCGGCGCTGGCGGCCTTTGCCCGGCTGACCGGGGCCACGACCTTGCCCCATCACCTGGTGCTGGTGGGTCGGGATGACGCGCCGGAGGAGGCGCTGGCGCAGGCCGCGCCGGGGCTCGATCTGCGCCGCGTGCGGCGGGTGCAGCAGGCAGACCAGGCCGAGCTGGCGCGCCTCTACCGTCAGGCTGACCTTTTTCTCTTTCCCTCCACCTGCGAAGGCTTTGGCCTGCCGCTGCTGGAGGCCATGGCCAGCGGCGCGCCGGTGGTGACCAGCACAGCCAGCTCCTTGCCTGAGGTGGCTGGCCCGGCCGCGCTGTTGGTGGATCCCCACGACGTGGCCGGCCTGGCCGCGGCCATGATGCAGGTGTTGGCCGACCGCGCGCTGCACGCCCGGCTGCGGGCCGCGGGCCTGGCCCGGGCCGCCCAGTTCACCTGGCAGGCGGCCGCTGAGCAGACCCTGGCGGTCTACCGCCGCACGGCCCGTTAGGCATAAGGCGATTTCGCTGCGGCCACCTGCCCGCCGGCCGGTGCGAGCAGGTGATTTCGATACGGCGGCCTACTCAATCCACCTGCCCGCACCGGCCGTTAGATGTAGTTATCCCCCCCTGCTTTTTTGCCGCTGGCTGGCGTGGTGCTATACTGGCGGGTCTGTGCGTCGGCACACAAACTGTTTTGACCGGAGAGAGCCTTTGCTCGCCTTATCGTTGCTGCACGCCGTGACGGCCATCATCCTGGCCATCTACGGCGCCAATGCCTTGCTGATGACGCTGCTCTACCTGCGACGGCGACGGCAGGCGCCCCCCAGCGCGCCTGAGCCGGCCGAGTGGCCCCTGGTCACCGTGCAGGCGCCCATTTTCAACGAGCTGCACGTGGTGGAGCGCCTGATCCAGGCGCTGGCCGCGCTGGACTACCCGCGTGACCGCTTGCAGATCCAGTTGCTGGACGATTCCACCGACGAGACCACCGCGCTGGCCGCGGCCGGCATCGAGCGCGTCCGCGGCCAGGGGCTGGAGATCGAGCTGTTGCACCGCCAGCAGCGCCCCGGCTTCAAGGCCGGCGCGCTGGCCGCGGCCATGCCCCAGACGCGCGGCGAGGTGATCGCCATCTTCGACGCGGACTTCGTGCCCGCGCCCGATTTCCTGCGCCGCACCGTGCCGTACCTGATGGCCGATCCCACGGCCGGCTTTCTTCAGACCCGCTGGTCGCACCTGAACGCCGGCTATTCGCCGCTGACTCAAATGCAGGCGCTGGCGCTGGATGGCCACTTCGTGGTGGAGCAGACGGTGCGTCAGCGCAGCGGCTGGCTCTTCGGCTTCAACGGCACGGCCGGCCTGTGGCGCCGGGCGTGCATCGACGACGCGGGCGGCTGGCAGACCGACACGCTGTGCGAGGATCTGGACCTGAGCTATCGAGCCCAACTGCGCGGCTGGCGCGGGCTCTACCTGCCCGACGTGGACGCGCCGGCCGAGATCCCGCCGCAACTGGCCGCGCTCAAACGGCAGCAGGGCCGCTGGGCCACCGGCTCGATCCAGACCTTCCGCAAGCTGGCGCTGCCGGTGGCGCGCAGCTCACGGCCGCTGAGCCACCGGATCGAGGGGTTGATCCACCTGGGCGCGTATTTCTGCCACCCGCTGATGGTGCTCTTGCTGCTGCTCACCCTGCCGCTGCTCTGGTTTGGCGACAGCGCGGCCAATCCGCTGCGCTGGCTGCTGGCCTATCTGGGCGTGGTCAGCATTGGGCCGCCCCTGCTCTACGCTCTATCCCAGTGGGAACTGCACCGCGGCCAGGGCTGGCTGCGCCGGCTGGCTGTGCTGCCCCTGCTGGTGCTGATGGGCGCTGGCCTGGCCCTGAGCAACACGGCCGCGGTGGCGGCCGGCCTCTCCAACCGGCCGGTGGCCTTCCGCCGCACCCCCAAATTCCACGTGCAGGAGCGGCGTGACCTGTGGCGCAACAAGCGCTACGCCCTGCCGCTGAGCTGGCTGGTGCTGGGGGAGGCGTTCCTCGCCGGCTATGCGCTGCTCACCGTGGCGGCGGCGCTGGTGCGCGGACATTATTACGCCGCGCCCTTCCTGCTGCTCTATGTGGGCGGCTTCGGCATGATGGTCGTCGTGGGCATCGCTCAGAGTTGGCAGCGGCAACCCCCGCGTCGGCGCATGGGCAAGCAGCCCCGCCCGGCTGCCGTGGTGGAATAAACGCCGGTCAGCGCTTAGCTTTCGTCCTCAACGGTCCCGGCCGCGGGCTTTTCGATGACCGCGATGGGCTTCTCGCCGCGCGGCAGCACGAACGGCTCGGCCGGCGTCTCTCCCTGCATCACCAGCTCCCCGCGCAGAAACGCGCCTTCGTCCAGCAGGAAGGAGGCGACCTTGATCAGCCCCCAGGCGCGGCCGCCCTCCAGCAGCTCAACCCGTTGCGCGTCGATCTCGCCGTTGAACGCGCCCGAGATGGAGACGGTGCGCGCCTTGATGGTCGCCATCACCTTGGCGCCCGGGCCGATGATCACATTGCCCAGCGTCTCCAGCTCGCCCCCCTCCATCACCCCCTCGATGCGGATGCTGCCATCGCAGCGCAGATTGCCGCTCCAGGTGGCGCGCGGCCCAAGGCTGACGTCGATCACGTCGGGGTCGGGTCTTCGTTCTTTGCTGAACATGCTATCTCACCTTTCCATTGCCGTTGATGGCGATCGGCGCGAAGTTGCGCGCCTTGTCGATGGCCAACTGTTCCTCTTCGGTCAGGGTGGAGGTCGATTGCCAGGCCAGCAGCGGCTTGGCGTAGACGCGTGTGCCCTCGCGGGCGTGCAGGCTGTTGACGATCGCGCCGTTGCCGTCGTGGTCGGCCAGCGCCAGCACGAAGGACTGGTCGCCGCCGGTGTGGCTGAAGGGGTTGTAGCGCAGCAGGCCCACATGTTGCACGTGGCTGGCGCTCAGCCGCTCCACCTGATGGGCGACCTCCAGCGCGGCGGCGGCCTGCTCACGCGCGGCCCGCACGTTGTCCAGATGGCCGGCCAGCACCTGCTCCAGGCTGCCGCCCTGGGTGTCGAAGGTCAATGCCTGATACTGTGCGCTCAGGCTGCGCAACTGCCGTTGTTGGCGGATGGCCCAGGTCAGTGCGACCACGGCGACGGCCAACGCGCTCAGCGCCACGTAAGGCGCATACAGATCTAACCACAAATACAAGGCTATGTCTCCTCGAAAGACCACTGCACCGGGGCCGGCGTCGGCGGCTGTTCAAGCCGCTGACGCGGCCGCGCCGGTTCAGTTGGTATGATAGTCCAAGTCCATGCTGCCCTGGCGTGCGATGCGCAACAGCGGCGGCTCGACCGCATCGTGCGGCCGTTGCAGCAGCGGGCTGATGGAACGCCGCGTCCAGATGCGGTAGATGGTGTCAGCCAGCAGCGGCGCCACCGACTTGACCACCACCTTGGGGTGCTGCTTCTCCGGCGGCACCGGGATGGTGTTGGTCACCACCAGTTGCTTGATGTAGTCGAATTTGTCCAGCCGTTCCAGCGCGCTGGGCAACAGCACCGGATGGGTGATGGCCAGGTAGATCTCCGGCCGCGCGCCGGCCTCGATCAGCCCTTCCAGTTGGGTCAGAATGCTGCCGCCCGCGATCAGGTCATCGATCACAATGGGGATCTTGTCCTTGATGTCGCCCACCACATGGCTGGTGCGCACCGTGTCGAAGCCCTCGCGGCGCTTGTGCATCAACACCAGCGGCAGGCGCAGCGTCTCAGCAAAGCGGCTGGCCAGCTTGGCGCGGCCCACGTCGGGCGAGACCACCACCGCGTCGCGGAACTTGGGGTCGTTCTCGAAATGCGCCGCTAACACCGTGCGTGCGGAGAGGGGATCGACCGGAATGTCGAAAAAGCCCTGGGTCGCCTCGGCGTGGATATCCACGTAGATCAGGCGGCTGGCGCCCAGCATTTCAATCATGCGCGCGGCCACGCGCGCGCTGATCGCCTCGCGTCCCACGGCCATGCGCTCCTGGCGACCATAGGGAAAATAGGGCACTACCAGGGTGATGCTGTGCACCGAGGCCCGGCGGAAGGCGTCGAGGTAGAGCAGCAACTCCATCAGGTTGTCGTTGACCGGCGCGCAGCCTGGCTGGATCAGAAAAACATCGTCGCCGCGCACCAGCTCGTTGATCTGAACGTGGATCTCGCTGTCGGGCAGGTGGGTGGTTGTGCAGTTTCCCAGGTCCTGCTTCAGGATCGCGGCCATCTCGTTGGCCAGAGGCCGGTTGGCGCTGCCGCTAAAAAGCCGAAGTGGATAATCGGGCATGCAAGCACCTCGCTGAATGAGAGTTCGCAGTTTGCCGTCCGGGGGCAATGGGGGCGTCAGGCGGCGGTCTCCGAAATCTGTATGGCGCAACTTCATCGCCGTTCGATTATATGTTATCATCCCGCCGCGGTCAATTCCATGCCGGAGCAAGCAACTGTGAGCCAAAAACTGTTGGTAGCCACCCACAACCAGGGCAAGGTGCGTGAGTACCGCGCCCTGCTGGCCGACCTGCCCCTGGAGGTCACCTATCTGGACGCCGAGGGCGTCGTCTTCGAGGCTGACGAGACAGGCCATACCTTCGCCGAAAACGCGATCATGAAGGCGCAGGCCTATGCCGCGCACACCGGTCTGCTGACCTGGGCCGACGATTCGGGGCTGGAGGTGGACGCGCTGGGCGGCGCGCCCGGCGTGCTCTCCGCCCGCTACGGCGCGCCGGCGGCCCGCAGCGATGGGGAGCGTTACCGCCTGTTGCTGGAGCGGCTGGAGGAGACGCCTGAGGCCGAACGCAGCGCCCGCTTCCGCTGCGTGGTCGCCATTGCCTGGCCCGATGGCCGCGTCGTCACGACCGATGGCGCCTGCGAGGGTCGCATCGCGTTCGCGCCGCGCGGGGAGCACGGCTTCGGCTATGACCCCATCTTCCTGGTGGCCGACTGCGACTATCGGCAAACCATGGCCGAGCTGGCCCCGGCATCGAAGAACCAGCTCAGCCACCGCGCTCGGGCGGCGTTGGCCGCCAGGGAGGCGTTGGCGCATCACCTGGCGGCCCAATCCTGACCTCCGGGTCCAAGCTCAAAGCCGCGGGCGCCGATTTGCGCATCCGTCGTTTCATGTTATAATTGCCGCAACGCTGCCCCCGTGGTGGAATTGGCATACACGGCAGGTTGAGGGCCTGTGCCCGTACGGGCGTGTCCGTTCGAGTCGGACCGGGGGCACCATCCGACGCAGCAAACAGCCCGCAGAAACGAAGCCGGGAAAGGCACAAGGCCTTTCCCGGCTTCGTTTCTTGCTCTCCTCAATTTGCTCTGGCCGGTCTCCCGACCGAGCCAGCTCCGGCACATTGACGCTCTGGCCGCTAAGGCGCCGCGATCAGCCGAAACTTCGGCGCCGGCTGGGCCTCGATGGCGCGGCAGGTAGCGCCCACACAGCGTTGATAGCTCTCCAACAGCGCCGTCAGCTCCGCCTGAAACTGGGGATCGGCCGACGACCACAGATTGTTCAGCTCATACGGATCCTCGATCAGATCATAGAGCTCGCGCGCCGCGCCCAGGCGCTGGATGTACTTGTACTGTGTGGTGCGGATGCCGGCATAGTCGGGCAGTTGAATGGCCAGCGTCTCCTGCTGCAGGTCGCCCGGATCAGGCGGTTCCAGCGATTCGCTCATAGACTTGTTTTCCTCGCTGCTGGGCGCGGTGTAATGTTCCAACAACAGCGAGTTGCGCCAGTCGAGCCCTGGCCAGCGGATGCCCAGCAGCGGCAGTAACGACCGTCCATCGACCGAATTGGTCATCTGAGCGCCGGCGATGGCGGCAAAAGTCGGCGCCATGTCGATCATGGTCGCCAGATCGTCGCGCACGGCATTCTTGCGCACCCCTGGACCGCGCACCACCAGCGGCAGGTGAATGTCCTCTTCATACGGCATGCCCTTGCCCGACAGCATGCGATGCTCGCCCATGTGGAAGCCGTTGTCCGAGAGAAAGAAGATGTAGGTGTTGTCGAGCTGGCCCGTCTCCTCCAGCGTCTGCACCAGGGTCGCCACCGCCTCGTCCACCGCTTGCAGCGACTGCAGGCGCCGGCGATACAGAGTATCCATCTCCTGGATCTGCTCCTCGGTCAAGGGCGGCGCAGTCTGCATGAAGGGGGGTTTGTCGCTGACATCCTCTTCGTTGAAGGATGGCCGGCGCGGCGCTTGCACGTCGGGGAACAGATCCTTGTGGCGCGGCGCTGGCCTGGCCGGGGAGTGGGGCGCGTAGAAGTTCAGCGCCATGAAGAAAGGCTGCGTCGGCGAGACAGTCGTGGTTTGGCGGATGAATGCCATCCCCTGATCGCTGATCACATCGGTGATGTAGTCCTCTGGGGCAGAGCCATACTCCTCGATCACGCCGTTGTGGTTGACCTTGTAGTCGTAGCTGCCATAGGCCGAATCGGTGATCGGCGCCCACCACTCGTCCCAGCCGGGCGGGATGTAGGTGAGGTTGTCGCTGTTGGGATAGCCGTTCAGGTATTTGCCGATCAGCGCGGTGCGATAGCCGGCGTCGTGCAGGGCTGTAGCGATGGTGTTGTATTCAAAGCCTGATGTATAGGCCTTGGCGAAGCCGCCAGTCGGCCACAGGTTGGTCAGGATGCCGTTGTTGTGGGAATATTCGCCCCGCAGCACCATGGCCCGCGCCGGGCAGCAGAGGGGCAAGCTGACAAAGAAGTTAGAAAAGGTCGTGCCCCGCTTGGCCAGCAGCGCATCCACCTGCGGCATATAATCCATGCTGTCCAACAGCAGGTCCTGATCGTCGGTCAGGATCATGACGATGTTGGGCTGACGCGATCCACCGCCCACGCCCAGGTCGGACAACAGGCCGCGATTGCTGACGCAGCCGCTGAGCAGCAGGGAGAAGGCCAGGATGAGCAGCACCAGCTTGTTGCGTTTCACAGGGTACACTCCAGATTCAGCAGTTCACGATCTCTCGCGCCGTGCTGCGATCAAGAAATCGCCAGTCTGTGGCGGGTCACGTCAGGCGCAAGCGGCGCACAGTATACCCCAGGATCGGATCGACACGAAACTCAGGAGGCACGCAGCAGCGCCTCCTCTCCGTAACTGTTCAGCCGGCGGGTGCGAACACGTTGATTGAGTAGGCCGCCGTATCGAAATCAACGTGTTCGCACCCGCCTTCCTTGAAACGCTGCGGGAGTCCTCCCTATTTGGGCAGCGCCCGATTCTGATGTATCATGCGCTGCCGCCAGGTGGCGCTGCACTAAGTACAAGTTGGCGTAAATAACTCTTCAGTTTGCCTGCTCCCGGCGGATCCGTGATCCGCCGGGTTTGCGCCCAACAACGCTGCCGGTTCACGGAACCGGCTTGAGCAGTGAGAGCAGTGAGTGAAGACCGATTTAGGCCGACGTGACCTAGAAAGGCAGGCTCCACTGGGCGGTCAACCAGGCGCGCAGCAGATTGATCAGGAGCAACTCGACCAGGGCCAGGGCCAGGCCCGCGATCAACAGCGGCAGGGCCTGGCGCCAGCCGGCCGTCTGGCCCTCCCGCTTCAGCGCCAGCACCACCAG
>JAKQCW010000289.1 GCA_029558955.1 Chloroflexota bacterium | reverse complement strand
CCCGTCCGCCGGGCAATCGGGTCCACCACGACGGCGAGGTTCCACGGGTGGTTGTAGAAGGCCTGCTGCGTCGCGCGATCGGTGCCGGACATAAAGACCCCAAGCCCGGGATGGGAGTGGTACCATCCGACGATGACCTGATCCCGGGAGTCATTGCCCATGGTCCGCGATATGTGCTCCCATGCCTCGGGCGTGAACTGAAGGTGAACAGGTGTGCCCTGCGTGCGCCTTGCCGGGATGGCCATCGAGATGCTCACGAAGTAGTGGTGCGACTCGGGGTCATAGAAGGGAGCGCCCACCAGGACGCCGCCGTGCTCGCGGCTGACGTCGTGCGCGAGGAATGCGTGCAGGTCCTCGAGTGCCGTCGCCTCGATGAAGACGGTCGGACCGGCAGTGCAGCCGGGCACTGCCTGTTGGGGATCGATGCCTTGGCAGAAATCCCGCAGGGAGCAGGCAGGCGGCCGGAACTCGACCGTTTCCTGCCACTCAATGCCCGTCATGGGTCAGGCCCTGCCTAGGACCACTCGATCCGGCCGGGCGGCTGGGCGGCGGCCTTGAAGCGGACCTTTCCGAGCGGTATCCGGGAGCGGTTTTCCTGAACCCAGCGGTTGGCCTCGCCGTTGGCCGGGCTGCGTGCATCCAGTACCCTGGGATCCAGCTGCAGGAGCGCCCCAATGCGCAGGACCAGGGTGTCCAGCGTGTCGGCAGCGCTCCACACGACGCCGAGACAGATCGCGTTGTGGCGGTATACGTGCGGGTTGAACACCGGCGTGAGCATGCGCGCCGCCGGCTGGCCGAAGGGGTAGTTCATGCCCAGGGTGATCTCGACCTGGTGTTTGTCGCGGATGGCGATCGCCCCCAGCTCGTCTTTGACGAGGCTGGGGCAATGATACTCGACGACGTATGTGGTCGGCGGCCTGCCGCCTGTGCTCACAAGCCGCAGGGTGCCTCCGCTCTCTGAGATGAGGCGGAGGACCTTCTCATGATCGGAGTGCAGACGGCGGTCTCTTGGTGTCGCCATGGCGCCCTGCCTTCCTGACCCGTACCGGCTACCCGGCGTCGGCCAACGGCTGGATTTCCAGGACGTCTCCTTCCAGGATGCCGGCACGCGCCAGCGTCAGGTTCTCCTCCAGCTGAGTACCCAACCGCTCACAGCGCAGGACATAGTCGTACGCCGGCGGCAGGTTCCAGTTGGCGCGAGCGGATTCCAGGATCTCCCCGACGGTTGTGTCGCCGGGTGCGGCGATGTTCCCTTGCCGATCGCGCGTTGCCGTACGAATGGTGAGCTGCAGCTTGCCTTCCATTGAGTGTTCCTCCTGGGTTGGTCATTCACCGAATTGCAGGTAGAACCTGCCGTCGTCGTGCGAGAAGGAGAGGATCTCCCTCCTTGGGATCCCGAGTTGCCCGAGACTCAGAGCGGCCAACGCCGAACCGCGGCCGATCGCTTCGACACAAGTAGGCGTGCGGAGCTCGCCGCATGCGGGGCACATGGCCTCGTCCTGAAGCACATGCTCGCGGTAGCGAAGAACGGGCTGAGCCGCGCCGCAGGTGTCGCACCGGAACTCGACCACGAGCTCCAGCGGCAGGCAGAGGCTGTCTACAGTGGGCAAGAACGTGCGTGCGACCTCGATGGCCTCGCCGGCGGTCAGAGCGCCGTCGTAGGCCGTGACGGGAATGTCCGCCGGCAGAGTGTCGTGTGCCAGGCAGTCTGGATTGACCGGCAGCCTGTCGGTCAGCATCCGGTACGGCTTGAGGTAGACGGTCAGCCGCTCGCCGGGCCGGAGACCCTCCTCGACGTGGTGCAGCATCATCAGCGCCTGCTGTACCTGGATGGCGGCGATGACCGAGGAGGTGACGGCTGTGGTCGGCGTCTTGTCCTGGGCCTGGCTGCTGACCAGGCCGAAGGGACAGGAGTAACGGCGATGGAAGCGCTCGAGGGTGCGGGGTGTGAAGGTGCACTCATAGCAGGCGCCCCGGTCAGGACTGTAGCGGGCCACTGAGCCGTGAAAGTCGCTGATGGCGCCGTCGATCCACTCCACTCCGGCCTGAAGGCACCTGCGGTTGAGCGCCCAACGGGCGTTCACGCTGTCGAGGCAGCCGAGCACAACGTCGGCCGCGCGGAGCTCGCCCAGCCCGACGGCCGTGCGCAGGTCACCGTCGACTGAACGGACGTCAACCTCTGGATTGATTTCGTGCAGCCGCTCTTTGGCGATGTGCGCCTTGGGTTTCCCTACATCCTCCTCGCGAAAGAGGATCGTGCGCGAGAGGTTGGAGCGAGAGACGGTGTCAAAGTCAATCACGAGGACGTGGCCGGCACCCATGAGTGCCAGCAGCTTGAGGACTTCGTTCCCCAACGCGCCTGCACCGGCGACAATGATCTGGGCGTTGGCCAGCGCCGGCTGATCCCACCAGCTGATCAGGGTCTGCCGGTCATACCGACCTTCGACCTGATCGGCGAACTCGATCATGGACATAGACCCTATGCTTTCGCTCCTTGTGCCTGTTGGGGTAGGCCCAGGGTTTGTTCGAGCTGCCAGCTCGGTCCACGCGGTTCTTCTGGAGCCATGGGGCTGCGGCATCGTGCAGCAGGATGATTGTAGCACAGGGCGGGTGACCGGGCAAGAGCGGGAGGCTGATCGCCAGGTCCCTTCAGTAGGGCCGGCGACGTGAGCGCCGACCATGAGGGAGTGAAGCGCCGGACTGTGCGCTGCACCTCTGCTCTCGGTGCGGTGCACCTTCCAGGTGCGCTGCACCTCTGCCCTTGGTGCGGTGCACCTTCCAGGTGCGCTGCACCTCTGCTCTCGGTGCGGTGCACCTTCCAGGTGCGCTGCACCTCTGCCCTTGGTGCGGTGCACCTTCCAGGTGCGCTGCACCTCTGCTCTCGGTGCGGTGCACCTTCCAGG
>JAKQCW010000273.1 GCA_029558955.1 Chloroflexota bacterium | reverse complement strand
CGCCGCCGGTTCACGGAACCGGCTTGAGCAGTGAGTGAAGATCGATTTAGGCCGACATGTACTAGTTGTGTGTGTGTGCGAGCGTCTGGGTGTTGCACGGATGGCTGCACACGTCTTCGCGTTTCGCATGCGCGCGCTCGTCGGGCGATGACCGCCGGGCGACACCTGCACTTGCGTCAGGTGCAAGTGTGAAGACGCCCGGCTACATAACGGCGCCCCGTGAACGGGGCTAGTGCAAGTTGGCGTAAATAACTCTTCAGTTTACCTGCTCCCGGCGGATCCGTGATCCGCCGGGTTTGCGCCCACAGCGCCGCCGGTTCACGGAACCGGCTTGAGCAGTGAGTGAAGATCGATTTAGGCCGACATGTACTAGTTGTGTGTGTGTGCGAGCGTCTGGGTGTTGCACGGATGGCTGCACACGTCTTCGCGTTTCGCATGCGCGCGCTTTCGCCCGACGCTCTACCGGCATGCGCACGCCTCAATCATCTACACACACCAGCCGTTTCAACGGGCGTTGTTTCTTAGCCGGGGGACTTCATCCCCCGGCGTTCCCGGCGTTCCCACGCGCCTGATCCAAATCCGCCTGGAGCTGCGCCAGGCGCGGCGCGTCCGGCTCCAGCGCCCGCGCCTGGGCGATGGCCGCGGCCGCCTCGTCCAGCCGGCCCAGGTCGATCAACACGCTGGCCTGGTTGCGCCGCCCCATGGCAAAATCGGGCCGGAGCGCGACCGCGCGCTCGAACGCAGCCAGCGCGGCCGCGGGATCGCCGGCCGCGTCGTGTGCTTTGCCCAGCGTGTTGTAGTTGCGAGCCACCTGTTCACGCAGCGCCTCCCAATCCAACAGCATCTCGGCCTCTGCCTGGCCGGCCAGCAGACGCTCGCCCAGAGCGACGACCGCGCTCCAGGGGGCGACCCGCGGCTGTTCGGCATCGGCTGCTTGCAGAAGCGCCAGGTACTCCTGCAACAACACCCCGATTGGTTCGTGCGCGGCCATGATCGCTTGGAACATTTCCTCCGGATCCTGGCTCAGCCAATCCGGTGGTTCGCCCAGGTCCAATTCGGCCCACATGGCGGCAAAGTCATCGCCGCAGGCGGCTCGAATACTGCGCGCCACCCGCCTTCCGACCTCCAGATACTGAGCCTGTTGGAACTGCTCGAACAAAGTCGCCGCCTCAACCGAACAACGTAGCGCCTCGTACAGCCGCTGCCGCCGCGCTTCCCCCGGCAGCGTCGCCAACTCGCGCAAGAGGATCGCCCGGTTATTCTGGGTCATAGCATAGTCCAGCGGCGCCGTGTCCGGACGTCTGAAGCGCAGCGCCTCGTCGTAGGCCGCCAGCGCCTCGTCCAGCCGCTGCCGCCGCGCTTCCCCCGGCAGCGTCGCCAACTCGCGCAAGATGTTCGCCCGGTAAACAAAGGCACGCGCCAGGGTTGCCGGTCCGGCGCGGCCAGCCTGCGCGACCGCTAACAGCCGCTCCGACCACTCGCCAGCCTCGCGCGTCAGGCCGAACTGCTTTTGCACGTTGGCGCAACCGGCGGCGATGTTCAACGCCAGCGCCAGGTCGTTGGCCAGCGCCCAGTCGAAGGCGTGGCGCAGTTGCGGCATGGCCGGCAGCATCTCGTGATAGCGCTGCTCGTCGTCCGCCGCAGCCATGGCGTCGCCATAGGCCCGGGCGTGGGCTGCGGCCGCCCCATCTCGCTCGCCCGCGTCGCGCAGCAGGCCGTGCTGCCGCCAGGCGCCCCTGCCCAGCCGGTCCAGCAGCGCGGCGTTGGCCAGGTCGGTCAGCGTCTCGAAGGCGCTCTCCTCGGCGCAGCCCCAGGCCGCCGCGGCCAGGGCGGTGCTGAACTCCGCCTCCGGCGCAAACGCGGCCAGCCCGCGCAGGCGGCGACGCGCTTCGTGGTCGGGCAGCGCGTCGTAGCTGAAGCGGATCACGGCCTGGACGTTGTGGCCGGGGTCGTCGTCGCCCAGGCTGAGCCGCTCCACCTGGCCGCTGCCCACGGCCGCGATCAGACGCCGCGCGGCCGGTTCCCAGTCGGCCGGGCCGTCGCCATACCTGCGCAGCACGCCCAGCGCCACGTCCAGCCCCAGGGCGTGGAAGCCCACCGCCGTCGCCAGGCCGTTGATCCAGCCATCGCCGGCCGCCTCGGCCGCCGGCCGCCAGCCCAGGCGCAGCTCGCACAGGGCCAACGCCTCCGCCCGGCTCAGCAGCCCCACCTCCACCAGGCCGCCGCCCAGGTTCTGGGCCAGGTCGCGCCGGCGGGTGGTGATGACCAGGTGGGCGCCGGCCGGCAGCGCGGCGCGCAGCGGCTTGACCGCGGCCAACGACCAGACGTTGTCCAGCACCACCAGCAGCCGCGGGTGTTCGGCCAGCAGGCTGCGCACCCCCTCCGGCTCGAAGAGGAAGAGCCTGTCCAGGTTGTCGGGCAGGCCGAAGAAGCCGGTGGCGTAGCCCGCCCAGGTGCGCAGCACAGCCTGGGCCTGGTCGGGGCTGGTGAAGTCGGGCCCCAGCTCCAGCCAGATCACGCCGTCGGCGTAGCGTGCATCCTCCGCCAGGTGCAGCGCCAGCAGGTGGGCCAGGGTGGTCTTGCCGACGCCGGGCGCGCCCTGCACGGCCAGCGCCTGCGCCCTGGCGACCTGCCCGGTGATGGCCACGCTCTCCCGTTGGGCCAGGGCGTCCAGCACGGCCTGCATCTCCGCCGCGCGGGGCACGGCGTCGCGCTCCAGCGCCGGCGGGACCGGCCGCGTCCAGCGCCGCTCCAGGTTGGACAGGAAGAGGTTGTCCACCTTCAGGGCTACGCCCCCACTCTGGGCCTGGGTAGAGTGGAAATGCTGATCGCGGCCGGCCTGGTACAGGTTGCCCTCCACTTGAACGGCGCGGCTGTCTTGTGCTTGCAGGTCGGCGGGCAGGGAAGGTTGGGATGGGACGTCGGTCGGCATGACTATGACTCCTTGGTTCGCATAGGATGCGAACTCCTCCGGATCAACACCCCCACCACCCGCATCACCTCATTCCCCGCTGATCGATCACCTTGACGGCGATGCGCCGGTGTTCGCCGGGCTGGAAGGGGAGGGAGACGCGGCCGGTGAGCTGGTCGAACGGGTCGTCGTTGAACGTACCCTTGGTGAGGCAAGCCGCATTGTATCACGGCCAACAGGCGCGCACCAATCAGCCCTCCCCGGCCTGCTTGTTCCTCCACGACGGCGGTGCTACAATGGCGCCACTGGAGGTTAGGCTATGAACGTGCTCTCATCCGGCTTCATCTGCGGCGACCTGGCGCTTGACCCGGTCGATGAGCTGCCCCCGTGGGGGGGCAATCGCTATGTCAGCGACGCCCGCCTGACCATCGGCGGCTGCGCCGCCAACGCTGCTGTCGCCTTTGCGCGCCTGCTGGCCGAGGATGGCGGCCAGTCAGCCATTGCCGGCCGCATCGGCGATGACGACCTGGGCTGGCTTTTGCGCCGCACCCTGGACGCTGAGGGGGTGGCCACCAGCGCGCTGCTGGCGTCCACGGATGCGGCCACGGCCATCAACACCGTGCTGGTGGCCACGGGCGGCGAGCGCAGCTTCTACGTTTTCAGCGGCGCGTGCAGCCTGTTGACCCCCAACGACCTGCCCGATTCCCTGCTGCGCCAGTTCGATCACCTGCACCTGGCCGCGTTGGGCGCGTTGCCCGGCCTGGCCGGCGCAGCGGGCGCGGATGTGGCCCGCCGCGCCCGCGCCCTGGGGCTGACGGTCAGCCTGGACATCAGCCTCAACCCGCCGCGCGATGCGCGCGCCGATATCCTCCCGCTGCTGCCCCACGTCGATCTCTTCCTGCCCAGCCTGAGCGAGGCGCAGGTGGTGCTGGGAAGCGACGACCTGCCGGGGCTGCTGGCGCGCGGCCTGGAGACCGGCGTCAGGCTGATGGCGGTCAAGCTGGGCGCGGGCGGCGCGGCGCTGGCGACTGCCGAGGGGCAAGTTCTGCTGCCGGCGCACAGGGTGACGGTGGTGGACACCATCGGCGCCGGCGACGCCTGGTCGGCGGCGGCGGTCTACGGGTGGCATCAGGGCTGGCCGCTGGCGACGATTGGAGGCTTTGCCAACGCGGCCGGCGCGCTGGCGGTGCAAGCGCCAGGCGCGATCGCCGGTCTGGGCAGCGCCAGCGCGATCCGGCGGCTGGCCGGCGCGCTGGCCAACGACCGGGGATAGCCGCCGGCGCAGCAGCATTCAGGCGCGGTAAATTGCCCCCTTCTGCGAACCGGGTTACAATGCGCCCATCTTACCCGGAGAGAAACCACCATGACAGACAAATTGACTGCCCAACAACGGGCCTATGCTCACCTGATCATTCACAGCGGGATCAACTTGCAGCCTGGCCAGAGCGTGGCCGTGCGCGCCGAGCTGGGCCACCGCGACTTCGTGCGCATTCTGGCTGAGGCCGCCTACGACGCCGACGCCAAGCACGTCGAGGTGCTGTGGGTCGATCCGCTGGTCAACCAGATTCGCTATCAGCATGTGCAGCCGGAGTTTCTGGGCTTCGTGCCGGAGTTCGAGGTGGCGCGCGCCAACGAGTTCCTCGACGAGGGCTGGGCGCGCATCGCACTGACCGGCGACGAGTACCCGGATGCGTTGGAAGATGTGCCGCCGGCCGCGTTGCGCGCATATCAGCAGGCCTGGTATCAGAAATTGGGCTTCTTCCAGATGCGCATGATGAACAACGAGCTCCAGTGGTGTGTGGCCGGCGTGCCGATGGCGCCATGGGCGCAGAAGATTTTCCCCGGCCTGGAGGCAGCCGAGGCCACCGAACGGCTGTGGGAGCTGGTGCTGCGCGTCTGCCGGGCCGATCAACCTGATCCCAATGCGGCCTGGCGGCAGCACGACATCAATCTGAAGAAGGTCGTGGCCTTCATGCAGCGCCACGGCGTGCATGCGGTGCGCTTCCTGGACCGCCAGTTGGGATCAGACGGCCAGGCCGCCACCGACCTCACCGTTGGCCTGACCGACCGCCCCAACTGGATCAGCGCCTCATCGCTCAGCAGCACGGGCGTCTCTTTCTTTGCCAACATTCCCACCGAGGAGGCCTTTTCGACGCCGCATCGGGAGCGCACCGAGGGCTGGGTGCGCACCTCCAAGCCAGGTTTCCCCTTCCAGCGCGAGGTGTTGGACGCCTGGTTCCGCTTCGAGCAGGGCCAGGTGGTGGAGTGGCGAGCTGCGAAGGGCCAGGAGGTGCTGGACGAGCTCTTCCAGATTCCCGGCGCACGGCGACTGGGCGAGGTGGCGTTGGTGGACGTGCGCTCCCCCATCAATCAGAGCGGACGCATCTTCCACAACACCCTCTTCGACGAGAACGCCGTCTGCCACATCGCCTTTGGCCGGGCCTATCCTGAGGGCATCCAGGGCGGCAGCAAGCTGAGCGCCGAGGAACTGGACGCGCTGGGCCTGAACAGCTCCGAAACCCACATCGACCTGATGATCGGCACGGAGACCATGCAGGTGATCGGAACCTGCGCCGACGGCAGTGAGGTGCTGATCATGGAGGACGGGAAATTCGTGGATGCGGCGTTGGCGTAAACCATGGGTAAGTACGACAAGTTGTTGATGCAGATCCTTCGCGGCACATCAGACGCCAACATCGCATTCGAAGATCTCAGATGGCTGTTGTTTCAACTTGGCTTTGAGGAACGTGTCCGCGGCAGCCATCACATGTTCAGGCGATCGGGTGTAGAAGAGAAGATCAATCTCCAACGCGACGGCAGCAAGGCCAAACCCTATCAGGTTAGGCAGGTTAGAGCTGCGATCGTTAAATATCGTCTGGGAGAAGAAGAGTCATGAATGGCGATTATCGGTATGAGATCATTCTTTACTGGAGCAAGGAGGACGAGGCATTCCTGGCTGAGGTGCCTGAACTGCCCGGCTGTATTGCCCACGGCTCTACTCCAGAAGCTGCCCTTGCCAGCGCCAAAGAGGCCATACAACTATGGATCGACACCGCTCTGGAATTCGGCGACCCCGTCCCTGCCGCATTGGAAAGACGGCTCGTGTTTGCGTAGACTGAGAATCACCCCATGCACATCCACCTCACCATCAACGACGATGACCGCGACTTCGACGTCGCATCCGACGAGCTGCTGCTGACCACCCTGCGCCACGGCGGGCTGACCAGCGTCAAGCATGGCTGCGAGACGGGCGAGTGCGGCGCGTGCGCAGTGCTGCTGGACGGCAAGCTGGTCAACTCCTGCACGCTGTTGACTGCACAGGCGCATGGCCAGCGCATCGAGACGGTGGAAGGGCTGGCGCCTGAGCTGCCCGGCCAGCGCGGCGCGCTGCATCCCCTGCAGCAGGCCTTCATCGACGCCGGCGCGATCCAGTGCGGCTACTGCACGCCCGCCCAGATGCTGGCCGCCAAGGCGCTGCTGGATCGCCAGCCCAACCCCAGCGAGGCCGAGGTGCGCGCGGCTATCGCCGGCGTGCTCTGCCGCTGCACCGGCTATGTCAGGCCGGTGGAGGCGGTGCTGCGCGCCGCGGCCATGCTGCGCGGCGAAAGCGTGCCGCCGCCGGCCAATCCGCCCACGGTCAACACCTTCGATCGCTTCTTCGAGCCCGATGCCACGCCGCCGAACGATGACCCCCTGCCGGCCGGCGGCGGAGCGGGCGCCGACACCGACCTGCGCACACGCACCCAGACGCCGGTGCTGGTGGTCGCGCCGCCGCAGACCAGGGTGGTCAATAAGCCGGAGGTCAAGGTCGACGCCGTCAAGCTGGCCAAGGGGCGGGCGGTGTTCACCGACGACATGGAACTGCCGGGGATGCTCTACGCCGCGCTGCTCACCAGCCCCCATGCCCATGCCCGCATCCTGGAGATCGACACGACCGCGGCCGAGCGGCTGCCTGGCGTCCACGCCGTGTTGACCTGGAAAAACACGCCGCGGGTGATGTTCGCCTCCGGCGGGCAGAGCTACCCCCAGCCGCCCCCCTTCGACCAGGTCAGCCTGGACCACAAGGTGCGCCACCACGGCGACCGCGTGGCCGTGGTGGCAGCCGAGACGCCGGCCATCGCCCAGGAGGCGCTGCGCCTGATCCAGGTGGACTACGAGGTGCTGCCTGCGGTGCTGGACCCCGAGGAGGCCATGCAGCCGGGCGCGCCGGTCATCCACGACGAGCCGGACGCGATCAAGATCCACGACGCGGCCCGCAACATCGTCCACCACCTGCACGCGGCCTACGGCGACGTGGAGGCCGGCTTTGCCGCGGCCGATTTCGTCTTCGAGGGCCGTTACTACACCCATCAGGTGCAGCAGGCCAGCATCGAGCCGCACGTCTGCATCACTTGGTGGGACGAGGACGACCGGCTGGTGGTGCGCACCTCGACCCAGGTGCCCTTCCATGTGCGCCGCATCATCGCGCCGCTGGTGGGCCTGCCCATGCGCCGCATCCGCGTGGTCAAGCCGAGGATCGGCGGCGGCTTCGGCGGCAAGCAGGAGATGCTGCTGGAGGACCTGTGCGCCCATCTGACCATCGCCACCGGCCGGCCGGTGCGCATGGAGTACACCCGCGAGCAGGAGTTCACCAGCGCGCGTAGCCGCCACCCGGAGATTCTGCGCTACAAGACGGGCGTGCGCCGGGACGGCACATTGACAGCCATGGAGCTGCGCATGGTGGCCGACTGCGGCGCCTACGGCACCCACGGCCTGACCGTGCCCACAGTCTCCGGCTTCCGCGGGCTGACCACCTACAGGGCCGATGCGCTGAAGTGGGATTGTCTGGTGGCCTACACCAACAAGCCGACCCCCGGCGCCTATCGCGGCTACGGCGCGCCGCAGGCCCTTTTCGCCCTGGAAACCCACATGGAGGAGATCGCCCACGCGCTGGGCTGGGATCCCATCGAGTTCAAGCGCAAGAACTGGGTCAAGGAGGGGGATGAGCTGGTGCTGGCGCGGGCCATGGGCGAGGGCCGCGAGGGCTTCGAGCAGTGGGTACACAGCAACGGGCTGGACGAGTGCGTGGCCGAGGGCGCCGAGGCCATCGGCTGGCAGCGCAAGGCGGATCCGACCTGGCGCGTCGTGCCGGGCAAGCCGCATCTGCGCCGCGGGCTGGGCTTCGCCGTCTGCATGCACGGCACCGGCATCGCCGGGCTGGACATGGGCGCGGCCAGCATCAAGCTCAACGACGACGGCTCGGTCAACCTGTTGATGGGCGCCACCGACCTGGGCACCGGCTCCGACACCATCCTGGCCCAGATCGCGGCCGAGACGCTGGGCCTGCCGCTGGAGGAGGTGATCGTCTACTCCTCCGACACCGACTTCACCCCCTTCGACACCGGCGCCTATGCCAGCAGCACCACCTATATCTCCGGCGGCGCGGTGCTGAAGGCGGCCGAGGAGGTCTCGCAGCAGATCCGCAGCCACGCGGCCAAACACTTCTTCGACGGCATCGAGCCAGACCGGCTGTGGCTGGAGGACAAACAGGTCTGCGGGCCGGGCGGACAGCGGGTAACGCTGGAAACGGTGGCCCTGCACGCCACGCATCAGGCCGACCAGCACCAGATCATGGCCACGGCCAGCCACATGAGCTATCTCAGCCCGCCCCCCTTCGCCGCCCAGTTTGCCGAGATCGAGCTGGACACCGAGACCGGCCAGGTGGAGGTGAAGAAGCTGGTGATGGCCGTGGACTGCGGCGTCGCCATCAACCCCGTCACCGCGGCCGGCCAGGTGGAGGGGGGCATGGTGCAGGCCCTCGGCTTTGCCCACAGCGAGGAGATGCCCTACGACGCCGATGGGCGGCTGCTGACCACCGACTTCACCTCCTATCGCATCTATCGCGCCGACGAGACGCCGGAGCTGGGCGCGATCCTGGTGCAGACCTACGAGCCCAGCGGCCCCTACGGCGCCAAGGCCATCGCCGAGATCCCCAAGGATGGCGTGGCGCCGGCCCTGGCCAGCGCGATCTTCGACGCCACGGGGGTGCGCATGCGGGAGCTGCCCTTCACGCCGGAACGGGTCTGGCGGGCGCTGCACGGCGCCTGAGCGCAACTGCCCGGCAGCGTCGCGGGTGGATGACAGGCTCTGCCGGCAGGATGGTTCGGAAAAAACAACGGCGACTTGCTGGTCAAGTCGCCGTTGTCTTTCTCTGCGGCAGATGGGCGCCCGGTTGCCAGCCGAGGCTACGCTACGCCGGCTTGGTGGGCTGGCGCTTGGGGGAGCGGCGCCCCATGCCAAACAGGTTGGCCAGGATGCCGGGGTGTTCGACGGGGGCGCTGACAGGCTCTTCCCAGTTGCCTTTGCTGCGATCGCTGAGCCAGCGGTCGCGCGCGACTGCGGCGTCGGCGAAGGCTTGTTGGATGGTGTCGTTGTCGCCGGCCGCGATCACCTCGCGCCAGGTCGCCATGCTGTCGATGAAGCTGTCGATCCAGCGCAGCACCTGCTCCGGGCTGTAGAGCATGGCATCGCTGAACACAGTGGAATCGGTCGAGAGGAGCCGGGTGGAGCTCTCGAACTGTCCGCCGGCCAGCCGGCGCATCTCACGCCACACCGGCTGGCTGACCGCGCTGGTCAGCAGGGCCATGCTGGCCAGCGCCGGCAGTTGTTCCACCGCCGCGGTCAGGCCGTCGTGTTCCACGGCGTCCAGGAAGTGCGGCTGGGCGCCCAGCCGTGTGGCCAGATCTGATGCGCTTTTCACAGCCCGCTCGTCGGTGGTGGGGGATGGGCAGATCGCCCAACTGCAATGATCGAACAGATCGGCGCGCGCGGCCGCGGTTCCGGCCTGGTCGCTGGCCACGATGGGGTGCGTGCCGATGAAGGCCACGCTGGCGGGCAGCAGTTCCTTGGCCCAGGCCAGCACCGGCGCCTTGACGCTGGCGGTGTCCAGGATGACCGCGCCCTCGGCCAGCTCGCCGGCCAGCGTCTGCATGGTCTCACGGATGGCTCCCAGCGGCAGGGCCAGGATGACCAGCCCGGCCCCGTCGCAGGCGTTGATCAGGTTCCATTCGGTTTTATCGACTGCGCCCAGCTTTTTGGCCCGGTCGGCGGCCGCGCCCGATTTGTCGTGGCCGATGATCTCGAAATCCCGTTGCTGGCGACTGAGCGCCAGCCCGATGGAGGCGCCGATCAGGCCGAGGCCGATGATGGTGATTCTGGGTTTGGCCATGAGAAGATCCTTCGTGTTTGTCCGAGATTTGCGACAGCGGGGCTCGGTCGGAGACCGGCCCCAGCGGTTGGCGGGACAGCGGGGCTCGGTCGGGAGACCGGCCCCAGCGGTTGACGGGTTAGGGGCTGAGCACCAGTCGCTGCTGCGCGGCGCGCTCCACCGCTGCCCGGCTGAAGGGCAGCGGCAGCATCAGCCCGTCGCGCCAGAGGGGGATCTGGTCGGCGTAGTGGGGGCTGGCCACGTGGCCTGACTGGCCGCCAGGGATGATGATCTGGCAGCGCTCCCAGTCGCTCAGATCGGCGATGAAGCGCAGCGCGTCCACCACGGCCACCGGCGGGAAGGGAAAGGCTGGCTTGCCCGAGGCCCGCAGCAGCGTGTCCCGGTCGCCGCTCATGGGGTAGGGCCCGCGGTTGAAGAGCAGGTGCAGCGGCTTGACCGAGCCGACCGGATGGGTGAAGTGAATCTGGTTCAGCCGGCCCCAGGTCCACTGCTCCATCTCTGGCCCCAGGTGTTTCTTGAGTTGAAGCAGGGCGATGCGCAGCGCGCGATGCAAGAGCTCGATCTTGTGTTGCGGGATGCCGGTCTCCGGATCGCGCAGCCAGACCGAGTTGCCCTTCTTGTCGTCCAGGATCTCCAGCAGACGCACGAAGCTGCGGTCATGATAGGGGCCGGTGTCGCCCAGCGGCGACGGGTCAACGCCCACATAGGCGTCGGCCAGCTCACCCAGGTGACGGTCGAAGGTCTCGTGCAGCGCGCACAGACGGATGGTCTCGTAGAGCGTCGCGGCCACGCTGTCCGCGTCGATGTGCCCATTCCAGTCGCGCAGGATCTCCAGCGCCTTGGCCTCGCGGGTGTTGGTCGGCTGGATGGGCAGCAGATGGCGCACGAAACGCTGCGCCTGTGCGCTGAAGGTGTCGCGCTGCATCGCGGCAAAGTCGGCCGCGCTGACGGTTTCGCGCGCGGTCAGCAGCGCCACCAGGCGCGTGGCGCGGCTGGGATTCTCCAGATCGGCGCTGAGGAAGTGCGGATAGCTGGCATCCACCACCAGGTTGTTGGCCACGCCCAGCCAGCCGCCGGCGGGGTCCAGCGTCTGCGGCAGCTCGTCCAGCGACAGGAAGCGCAGCCACTCATAGTCGCCGCTCCAGCCGGGCGCGGGCGCGATGCCATAGCCCTGGGCCCGCACCGGGTTCCAGCCAGCCTGGAGATAGGCGATGTGGCCCTCCACGTCGGCGTAGATGAAGTTGTGCGCCGGCGCGGCCCATGTGGCCAGCGCGGCGCGAAATTCCTGCCAGTTGGCGGCCCGATCGTAGCCCAGCACCGCGCCCAGCATGTCGGTCTGATCCAGCGCCACCCAGCGCAGCGCCATCGGCGTCGCCTCGTTCATCAGGTCGCTGACGATGGGGCCGTGGTGGGTCAGCCTGACCTCCAGCACCTCCGGCTCCGGCCGGCCCTTGACGGCAATCAGCTCCTGCACCCGCTGCACGGGGCGCTGTTGACCCTGAAATTCATAGGTCTCTGAGACAGTCCCGCCGGTCCGGTCGCCGTTGTGCGCTGGCGGGGCGGGGGTGATGCGTTCGATGAACAGATCCTGTGCATCTTGCCAGGCCGTGGTCAATCCCCAGGCGCAGCGTCGGTTGTGGCCCACCAACACGCCGGGCACGCCGGGCAGCGAGACGCCGGCCACGTGGTAGCGTCCCCCTTCCAGATGCACCTGGTACCAGATGGCCGGCATGGCTACGGCCATGTGTGTGTCGTTGGCCAGCAGCGGCTTGCCTGTGGCGCTGCGCGCGCCGCTGACCACCCACTGGTTGCTGGCGCCAGGGTTGAGGCGGATGACGCTGCCGGCGGCGGCCGGCGTGGCCGGCGGCGGCGGCGGCGGCGGCGGCGGGCCGCTGCGCAGCAGGCTCTCCACCAGCTTCAACGCCTCCAGCAGGGCGGGGCTGCGCCAGCCGTTGGGAGGGGGCGGCGCGCCGGGGGGCACGCCGGGGCCGCCGGCCACGGTGGGATTGTCGGCCGGGTAGGCCGGCTCCAGGTCCGCGGCCAGCTCCGCGCCCAGTTTGAGGGCCAGCCGCGTGCGCAGGGTCTCACTGGCCCAGTTGTTGCTGAGCACCAGGGTCATGAACTTGGCCCAGTAGAGGCTGTCCACCGGTCGCCAGGCCTGCGGCTGGAAGCGCAACAGGGTGAACTCCAACGACCACCGGCCGGGGCGCTGGCGGATGTAGGCATTGACGCCGGCGGCGTAGGCGTCCAGGGCGCGGCGGGTCTCGGCTGGCAGGCTGGCCAGCTCGGCCTCGGCCGCGCGGTTAAGGCCCAAGGTGCGGGTGAAGCGGTCCACCGGCAGCGTCGCCTCCCCCAACACCTCGCTCAGCCGTCCCGCGCCCATGCGGCGTTGCAGCTCCATCTGCCACAGCCGGTCCTGGGCGTGGACGTAGCCCTGGGCAAAGAAGAGATCATCCTCATCTTCAGTGTAGATGTGCGGCGTTCCCCAACGATCACGCATCAGCTCGACTGGGCCGTGCAGGCCGGGCAGGCGCGCGTTGCCCTCGGTTTGCGGCAGAAAGCGGCGCAGAAAGGCGCGCAGGCCGGCGATGGCCGCGGCCGCCAGGGTGAGCAGGGTGAGCAGAACCAGCAGAATTTTCTTCATCAGTCTTCTTCGTCGCCTGTTTGGCTGGGCATGCGCAGATCGACCACCTCGCCGTGGACATCGACGGTGACGCGAAAGCCCAGCATGCCCAGCCAGGCCCGCATGTCCTCGGGGATCGGCTGACCCAGCGCCTGCTCCCAGTTCTTGAGCGACGAGTCGATCATCGCCTTGGTGAACAGGTCTTCCTGGCCCATCATGCGCATCATCTCGATCACGGCCTGGTCGCGGAAGGGCTCCATCATCTCGCGCAGATACTGAAGCACCTGGCGGTCCACCTCGCGCGCGGCCACGTGGCGGCGGAAGTCGTCGTCCAGGATGACGTAATGGGCCTCGCCGCCGATGTATGCGATCTCGGCGGGCTGGTCGGCCTGGTTGAAGACCAGTCCGGCAAACATGGCATTGGATGATGTTGACTCTGGCATGATGCACCTCGTGGTCATAGAGTAGCACGCTTGCAAGGCGGCGTCAAGAAGCAACAATTCCAAATGCGGCGCGGCGGCGCGGGGCGAGATTGCCAAGGCGTTGGAATCAAAGTACAATGGCGACGACTGACCCATGGGGCAGTCAGGCGGCCAGATTAACCTGCGAAGGAGCGCTTATGGTGCGATCTCATCAAATCCAGAGTCTTGGCGTGTTCAGCAGCGGCGGCGATTCTCAAGGGATGAACGCCGCGCTGCGCGGCGTGGTGCGAGCGGCTCTCAATGCGGGGGTGGACATCTACGCCATCTACGAGGGCTACGAGGGCATGGTGCAGGGCGGCGATTTCATCCGCAAGATGGGCTGGGACGACGTCGGCGGCATCCTGCACCGGGGAGGCACCATCATCGGCTCGGCGCGCTCAGCGTCCTTTCGCACTCTGGAGGGACGCCTGGCGGCCGCCCACAACCTGATCACCCGGGATATCGATGGGCTGGTCTGCATCGGCGGCGATGGCAGCCTGACGGGCGCAGATGTGTTTCGTCAGGAATGGCCAGAGCTGCTGCGCACCCTGGTGGCCAGCGGCCGGATCAGCCAGGAGATGGCCGACGCCCACCCCTTCATGGCCATCGCCGGCCTGGTTGGCTCCATCGACAACGACATGTTCGGCACCGATATGACCATCGGCGCTGACACCGCGCTGCACCGCATCGTCGAAGCGGTCGACTCCATTGCCAGCACCGCGGCCAGCCATCAGCGTTCCTTCGTGGTGGAGGTCATGGGGCGCCACGCCGGCTACCTGGCGCTGATGAGCGGCCTGGCCACCGGCGCCGATTGGGTCTTCATCCCAGAGAGTCCGCCGGAGGATGGTTGGGAAGAGCAGATGTGCCACATCATCCAGGCCGGGCGGGCGCGCGGGCGGCGACACAACATCGTCATCGTGGCCGAGGGCGCCATCGACCGCCGCGGCCAGGAGATCAGCAGCAACTACGTCCAGCAGGTGCTGACCGAGCGGCTGGGCGAGGACACGCGGGTCACCATTCTGGGACACGTGCAGCGCGGCGGCGCGCCCAGCGCCTTCGATCGCAACATGAGCACCCTGCTGGGGGTGGAGGCGGTGCGCGAGATTCTCGCCTCTGGCCCGCAGGCCGCGCCCTGCCTGATCGGCCTGCGCAACAATCAGGTGTCCTGCACCCCGCTGATGGAAAATGTCCAGGAAACCCGCCAGGTGGCGGCGCACATCAAGGCGGGCAACTTCGAGCAGGCCATGCAGATGCGCGGCCGCGGCTTTGTCGAATCGCTCGAGATCCTCAGGATCATGGTGCAGGCCACCCCGCAGCCCCCTGAGGGCGATTACCGTCCGCAGCGTCTGGCCGTGATGCACATGGGCGGGCCTGCGCCGGGCATGAACACGGCCGTGCGCGCCGCGGTGCGGATCGGCCTGGATCAGGGACACACCATGCTGGCCGTGCGCAATGGGCTTAACGGCCTGCTGACTGGCCAGGTGAGCGAGCTGGGCTGGATGAGCGTGCATGGCTATGTGAGCCGCGGCGGCGCTGAGCTGGGCACCAGCCGCCGCCTGCCCAGCGAGCAGGAATATGCCCGCATTGCTGAGACGCTGGAGCAGCAGCGGATCGATGGGCTGCTGCTGATCGGCGGCTGGGTGGGTTATGAGTTCGCCTATGAGCTGCACCGCCGCCGCGAGCGCTATCCCTCCTTCGCGATCCCCGTCATCTGCCTGCCGGCCACCATCAACAACGATCTGCCTGGCACGGAGATGACCATCGGCTCGGACACGGCGCTGAACACCATCATCAGCAACGTGGACAAGGTCAAAGAATCGGCCGTGGCCTCGCATCGCGTCTATGTGGTGGAGGTCATGGGACGCGACTGCGGCTATCTGGCCATGATGAGCGGCCTGGCCACCGGCGCCGAGCGGGTCTACCTGCCTGAGGATGGCATCACCCTGGCCGAGCTGCAGCGCGATGTGGCCGACCTGTGCGCGGGCTTTCAGGGAGGCAAGCGGCTGGGGCTGATGATCCGCAGCGAGAAGGCCGATCCCTACTACACCACCGATTTTCTGGTGACGTTGTTCGAAAAGGAAGGGGGCGACCTGTTCGACGTGCGCCAGACCATCCTGGGACACACGCAACAGGGAGGCAGCCCCACCCCCTATGACCGCATCCAGGCCAACCGGCTGGCAGCCCGCGCGCTGCTGCGCCTGATCGAGCTGGCCAGCGCGGCCGATGCCCAGACGCTGTGCATTGGCCGCGTGGAAGGCCGGATCGCCTTCACCGATCTGTCGAATCTGCCGGAGCTGGTGGAGGCGGGCGTCCATCGGCCGCGCGCGGAGCCATGGCTCAAATTGAAGGAAATCGCTCGTCTGATGTCGGTCTACGACCCCAAGTGAGGCGCTGAGGCTTTCGAGGCTTTGGCCCCTCCAGTTGTCGCACCCTACACCCCTTCGCGTCGGGATGCAGCACAAGGTTGGTCAGCGTCCCCGACGCAATGTCGGCCAGTTTCTATAGAACAGCAAAGGAGCTCTACCCATGTCCGATCTTAAACAGCAGTTTCCCGCCGGCGTGTTGACCGGCGACGCGGTGCAGGCATTGTTTGCCGTAGCCAAGCAGGGACAGTTTGCCCTGCCTGCCATCAACATCATCAACACCGAGACGATCAACGGGGTCATGGAGGCCGCACGTGACGTCAACTCGCCGGTGATCATCCAGGCCTCCACCGGCGGCTCGGCGTTCTACGCCGGCAAAGGGCTGAGCAACGATGGCATGAAGGCGTCCATCGCCGGCGCCATCTCGCTGGCCGAGCATGTGCATCACATGGCCCCGCTCTACGACGCGCGCGTCATCCTGCACACCGACCACTGCCCGCGCAAGGCGCTGCCCTGGCTGGATGGACTGCTGGACGCCGGCGAGGCCTTCTATCGCGTGCATGGCGTGCCGCTCTACAGCTCGCACATGATCGACCTTTCCACCGAGCCGATTGGGCAGAACATCGACACCTGCAAACGCTATCTGGAGCGCATGAGCAAGCTGGGCATGACCTTGGAGTTCGAGCTGGGCATCACCGGCGGCGAGGAAGATGGCATCGACCACAGCCATGTGGCCAGCGAACGGCTCTACACCCAGCCTGAGGATGTGGCCTATGCCTATGAGGAGCTGATGAAGGTCAGCCCGCGCTTCACGGTGGCGGCCTCCTTTGGCAATGTGCATGGCGTCTACTCCCCCGGCAACGTCAAGCTGCGCCCCAAGATCCTGCGCGATTCGCAGATCTATGTGCAGGACAAGTTCGGTCTCGGGCCTAAGCCCGTCGATTTCGTCTTCCATGGCGGCTCCGGCTCGGCGCTGGAGGATATCCACGAGGCCATCTCCTACGGCGCGATCAAGTTCAACATCGACACTGACACCCAGTGGGCTTTTTGGGACGGCGTGCGCCTCTTCTACCAGGCCAAGAGCGATTATCTCCAGGCCCAACTGGGCAATCCGGAGGGACCGAGCAAGCCCAACAAGAGCTACTACGACCCGCGTGTTTGGCTGCGCAGCGGCCAGCAGGCGTTCATCGCCCGCGTCAAGCAGGCTTTCGCCGACCTGAACAACGTCAACACCCTGGCCTAGACCACCGGCGCGCAAGGTGATGCGTAGCAGCCCCACAGGAGTCGAGGCTTCAGCCGGGTGCAGCACGGAGTCCAGCCCCACAGGAGTCGAGGCTTCAGCCGGGTGCAACACGGAGTCCAGCCCCACAGGAGTCGAGGCTTCAGCCGGGTGCAGCACGGAATCCAGCCCCACAGGAGTCGAGGCTTCAGCCGGGTGCAGCACGGAATCCGGCTGAAGCCCGACTCCAGACGGTCGAGAGATTTTTATCGACGTACACAGGATCAAAGGTGTTGAACCTAACGTCTGTTGGAGGCGTGACAGGCCAGCACAGGATGTCTGTCAGCCCGCGCCGATACCGATTGAATTGAGGAGTGACAACCATGCGTAGAACCATCCCGTTGATCGTCTTGATCCTTGCCCTGCTGGCGTTGGCAGCTTGTTCCCCCAGCCTGCCGACGCCTGAGGAAGCTCTCCCCCCGACGCCCGCGCCCCAGGCCGTGGAAGCCCCGGCGACCCCGGCCGAGGCGATGCTGCCTGAGCAGTTCGTGGGCGTCTATGCCGCTTCACTGCCCGCGGCCGACAGCCCTGGGCGGGAGGTCACGGTCGAGCTGGCCGCAGATGGCAGCGCACAGGTGACCAGCGACTATCAGAACAACCAGCCCCCCATCGTCGAAACCGGCGCCTGGTCGGGCGATGCCAGCGGCGCGGCCAGTGTGATGCTGACCGCGCAGGATGGTCAGCCATATTTCGAGCCGAACACCTTCACCCTGGCCCTGGAAGGGGATGAGTTGGTGGTGTCGGACGAGGAAGGCCGGGTCGCTCGTTTCGCACGCACCACCGGCGCGGCGACCGAGCCGGCCGCGGCGGTGGTTCCGACGGCGGAAGCGCCCGAGGTGGCCACCAGCGACGAAATCACCGCCACCGAGGCGCTGACCACCAGCGGCGAGATCACCGCCACCGAGACGCTGACCACCAGCGGCGGTCTGACCACCACCGTGATCACGGTCACTCAGGCGATGACCGCGACGGCGTCTGGCGCGGCCGGCGAGGAGCTCTCTCTGGGCAACACCTATCTGGCCCTGCTGCCGGCGGCCTCCGGCGGCGGCACGCGCCTGGTCGCGCTGAGTCTGTTCGACGACGGCGCGGCCCAACTGTCCACTGAGTTCGCCAACGAGGAAGCGCCCCTGATCGAGCAGGGCAGTTGGGTGGACAACGGCGACGACACCTTCACCGTGACCCTCACCGGCCGGCCCGATGCAGCGTATGCCGCCCCCGTGGCGGTGACTTTCCAGCGTGACGGCGAACTGGTGCAGTCCATCGACCAACAGGAGCTCTATGGCTCCGAGGGCCTGCGCCTGCGGCTGGCGGCCGATGTGGCCCGCGCCGCTGCTGCTTCGCTGATTTCCATTGACCTGGATGCTGGCTTCCCCCTGGACCCGACCTTTGTCAGCGTGCAGGGAGGGGGCGAGATCGACGTCAGCCTGCTGAGCAGCGAATGCGTCGGCTTCATCAACCGGCAGCCGGTGCTCACGATCAACTGGACCGGCGAGGCGCCCTTTGTCGAGACCTTCTTCGTCAGCGACAGCGACCCGACGCTGTTGGTGCTGACGCCCGATGGCCAACTGCTGTGCAACGACGACGCCAACGACGATCTGCTCGACCCGGTGGTCGAGATCAGCGACCCGGTGACCGGAACCTACAAGATCTGGGTGGGGAGCTATGCCAAGAATCAGTTGATCCCTGGCGTGTTGGTGCTGACCACCAGGCCGGAGGTCAACATCGGCACCTTCAACCTGGGCGCGCTGATCCAGCGTCCGTTGCTGGCCGAGGTGCAGCCTGCGCCCAAGCTGGTCTCGACAGTCGAGACGGCCACCGCTTCGATTCGAGCGTTGGAGGCTGAGGCGGCGGCGTTGGCGCCCGGCGACAAGCCGCTGAGCGCCAGCCTGACTGTCTCCGGCACCATCCCGCTCTTCGAGCTGGGCCTGCCTGACCCGACCTGCGGCGGCCTGGTCAGCGGTGTGCCTGACTTTGTCTTCAACTGGACCGGCGACGGCGCTCCATTCTCGGTCTTTTTCGAGGGGGAGAGCGACACCACGCTGCTGGTGCTGAGCGAGGATGGCCAACTGCTGACCTGCGGCGATGACGCCGAAGCGGATGTCAACATCAATCCGTTGGTGGCCGTTGCCGATGCCAAGCCAGGACTGTATGGCGTGTGGGTTGGCCGGCTGAGCCCGGACCAGCCGGTGGTCGGCGTGTTGACTGTTTCGACTGCGACCGGCGCCGCGCCCAAGTCGCTGGGACCTGTGCAATAACCAGGATTTTGGAAGTCGTCGTTTGCTGGTCAGCCCCAGGCTGACCAGACAGGCGGCAACTTCCGAAGTCCTCACTTGAATGAGTTGAGGAGCGCTTCCCATGAAACGATTACTGATCATCACGCTGTTGGCGATCGTGGCGCTGCTGCCGCTGGCAGCTCAGGCGCCGACGCCTGCCTCGGCGCAAAGCGGCAATATGTGGACAGCCTGGTATTGGAACAATCCAGACTGGGCCGGCAATCCGGTGCTGACCCAGCAGGTCCCCTTGGTTTGGTTCAATTGGGGCTATGGTTCCCCGGGCGCGAATGTGCCGGTGGACAACTTCAGCGCTCGATTCGATACCAACGCCTTCTTCTACGCCGGCACCTACCGCTTCACCATCACGGCCGACGATGAGTTCGTCCTGATGATCAACAACGTGACCTTCCTGGACACGCGCGGCGCGGGCCGTTCGGGCAAGACGATGACGGTGGACCTTCCCTTTGTGCAGGGCAACAGCAACGTCTCCGTGCTCTACCGCGAGTTCACCCAGATGGCCTACATCACTGTCAACTGGCAGTTGATCAAGTCAGACCCAGGCCCGACGCCCGTTCCGCCTCCGCCCAGCAACAGTTGTTTCCCTCCCTCTGCGTCCAGCGTGCAGACTCGCTTTGGCGACTACACTCCCTGCATCCAGCAGAACATCCACCAGGCCAACTGCTTCCAATCGGACGGCGCGTGGAATTCACCCAACCAGGGATCGATCCAGATGGAGCCGCAGATCACAGTCTGGGGCGCCTGCGTGGCTGACACCACCACCACCTTCCAGGTGAGCTGCGATCCCAACGTGCCGCCCGCGTCCTTCAACTGCTCCAAGACGGAGGCGGGCTGGTTCCGTAACTGAGTAGCCCGGAATGGTGTGCTGGGTTTGCGAGGATGAGCGGTTTGCTCTGACACGTAATGCGTAACTCGTAACCCGTAACCCGGAATGGTGTGCTGGGTTTGCGAGGATGAGCGGTTTGCTCTGACACGTAATGCGTAATGCGTAACCCGGAACCCGGAATGGTGTGCTGGGTTTGCGAGGATGAGCGGTTTGCTCTGACACGTAATGCGTAATGCGTAACCCGGAACCCGGAATGGTGTGATGGGTTTGCGAGGATGAGCGGTTTGTCTATGACACGTAATGCGTAACCCGGAAGAGCTCCTGCAACACGCAAAACTCCTCCGGGTTACGCATTACGCATTACGCATTACGAGTCACATAACACAGACACACATTACTCCCATGTCCACCCCTATCTTTCGCGAGGTGCAACGTTTTCGCAAGCCCTGGGTCTGGCTGTTGATCCTGGGCGTGGCTGCTGTCCAGTGGTACGGCTGGGTGCAGCAGATTCTGCTCGGCCAGCCCTTCGGCAACAACCCCGGGCCTGACTGGTTGGTCTGGCTGTCCTGGGTGCTGTTTGGCATCGGTCTGCCCCTGGCTTTTGTCTACCTCGCCCTGGTGGTCGAGGTGAATGACGAGGGTGTGTGGCTGCGTTTTACGCCGCTGGCTCGGCGGCTGATCCAGTTTGCCGACATCGAACGCTGCGAGGCGGTGGACTATCAGCCCCTGCGTCAGTACGGCGGCTGGGGTGTGCGCGGCTTTGCCGGCAACCGGGCGTACAATGTCAGCGGCAGCCAGGGGGTGCAGTTGACGTTGCGCAACGGCGATGTGGTGCTGATCGGCTCACAGCGCGCGGCTGACCTGGCGCTGGCGATCGACAGCCGCCTGCACCCATGAGAATCGTAACTGCGCCAGGCGCGGCAGCGTCTGAATGAACAAGACTCCGCCGCGTCGCGTGTAAAGCCTGTGGCCAGACAACTGCCAGCCAAGCGCGGCGCGGGCGGGCTCGGTCAGCTCCCTGTCAGTCGGCGCCCCTTTTCAGGCTCCGCACTGGAGCGCCGCGCCAGGACCGGCCGGCGCGGCGCAGTTTCCTGGCAGTCTTACAGGCTTTGAACCTGCTTAAGTTCGTGATTTCGGAAAAGGAGAGAATTTTAACGATGCACCAAACACTTCGATCCAAGGCAATGGTGCTGGTGAGCTTGCTGGTGTTGGCCAGCATGATCATCAGCGCCTGCGTCGTTCCCACCCCCGCCCCCGCGCCCGAACCGGCGCCGGAACAGGCAGAGGTGGCGCCCACCACACCGGCCGAGGGGGAGAACATGACCCTCTTCGTTGGCCCCAACCGGCGCCCCTGCATGGGCGTGGCTCCTATGCTCTGCCTGCTGGTCAAGGAAGCGCCCGAAGACCCCTACAGCCTCTTCTACAGCACGATCCAGGGCTTCGAGTTCGAGCCGGGCTTCGAGTATGAGCTGCTGGTCAACCGGCAGACCGTGCCCAACCCGCCGGCCGACGCCTCTTCCTTCCGCTGGACGCTGGTCGAGGTGGTCAGCAAGACCCCGGTGGCGCCCACGGCGGAGCTGGAGGGCACGACCTGGCAGTTGCTCGCCTTCCTGGACAGCAACGGCATGGTGAGCATGCCGCGCGTCGAGTCCACCATCCTCTTGCAGAACGGCGAGGCTGGCGGCCAGGGGGGGTGCAACATGTTCTTTGCGCCCTACACCCTGGATGGCGCTCTGTTGACCTTCGGGCCGGCCGGCAGCACCATGATGGCCTGCGAGGAGAGCGCCATGGCCCAGGAGCAAGCATTCCTGGCCAACCTGGAGAAGGTCGCCTCCTATCAGATCGTCGCCGACCAACTGCAGATGGCCGACGAGAGCGGCGCGCTGGTGCTGGCCTTCGAGCCGCAGGAGCAAACCCCGCTGACCGGCACGCTCTGGCAGGCCGTTAGCGTCAACAACGGCCAGGAAGCTGTGGCCAGCGTGATCAGCGGCACCCTGCTGACCGCCACCTTCGGCGAGGATGGCACGCTGACCGGTTCGGCCGGCTGCAACAACTACACCGGCGGCTACACCGTCGATGGCGCTGCGATCCAGATCAGCCCACTGGGCATGACCAGGATGTTCTGCGCCGAACCCGAAGGCATCATGGAACAGGAGATGGCCTTCGGCGTTGCCCTTGAGTCCGCGGCTACCTTCTCGATTCAGGGCGACATGCTGGAGCTGCGCACGGCCGACGGCGCGCTGGCGGCCAACTTCGTGGCAGCAGGCCCGGTTGAGGCTGAGCCGGTCGAGGCTGGGGCGACGTTGGAAGGCCCCATCTGGCAGCTCAGCGCCTACCTCGACGCCAGCGGCGCGGAGACTGCGGCCCAGGTCGAGACGACGATTCGCTTCGATGCTGGCCAGGCCAACGGCAACGCCGGCTGCAACCGTTTCTTTGTCTCGTACACGGTGGATGGCAGCCAGTTGACCTTTGGCCCGGGTGGCAGCACCATGATGGCCTGCCCCGAGCCGGCCATGAGCCAGGAGCAGGCCTTCCTGACCGCCCTGGGCACGGTGGCCTCCTACGAGATCAGCGGCGCGCAGTTGACGCTCTTCGACGCGGCGGGCGCGGCCGTCCTCCTCTTCGATGTGCAGACGCCCACGCCGCTGATTGGCACCCTCTGGCAGGCGACCAGCTACAACAATGGCCGCGGGGGTGTGACCAGCCTGGTGATCGGCACTGAGATCAACGCGACCTTTGCCGAGGACGGCACGCTGTCCGGCTCGGCTGGCTGCAACAACTACATCGCGACCTACACCGCGGAGGGCGAACAGATCAGCATCACACCGGTGGCCACCACCATGATGATGTGCCCGGAGCCTGAAGGGGTGATGGAGCAGGAAGCGGAGTACATCGCCGCACTGGCGACCGCCGCGACCTACAGCATCCAGAGCAGCCAACTGGAGCTGCGCACGGCTGACGGCGCGCTGGTGGCCAGCTTCACGGCCGCGGCGCCCACGCCGAGCGCGGGCGGCGTCGATGCCGAGACCATGGAGATCCTGGCCAATCTGGCCTACACCCACACCGCCGTGTTCACCGAGACGGTGCAGTTGGTCGATGGCGAGTACGAGGCCGCACCGGCCCCTGGCTCAGCCATGGCCAACTACATCGAGATGACCGACATCGCCGCGGCCGGCGAGCTGAACGGCGAGCCCGCGGTGGCCGTCATTCTGGTCTCCGGCACCGGCGGCAGCGGCATCTTCTACGACCTGGCCGTGGTCGCCGAGGTCGATGGCCAGTGGACCAACGTGGCGACGACCATGCTGGGCGACCGCGTGGTGATCAACTCCCTGACCATCGAGAACAACCAGGTGGTGGTGGATATGATCACCCAGGGCCCGGACGATCCCATGTGCTGCCCGTCGGAGCAGGTGGTGGTGGCCTATGAGCTGCACGATGGCGAGCTGGTTGAGGTGGAACCGATCAGCACAGCCACCCGCGGCGCCGAGGCCAGCATCGTCGGCGTCCCCTGGGAGTGGGTCGAGTCGCTCTACGGCGATGACAGCGTCATCACCGTCACCGTGCCCAGCAGCTACGTCATCACCCTGCAGCCCGACGGCGCAGTGGCCTTGACCGTGGACTGCAATCTGGGCGGCGGCACATACACGCTGGATGGCAGCCAGCTCACCCTGGATGTGGCGGTGCTGACGCGCGTGGCCTGCCCCGAGGGCACGCTCTCCAACGAGTTCATCCGTGACCTGAACAGCGCCGCGACCTACGTGATGGACGGCGAGAATCTGGTGATCAACCTCTTCGCTGACGCCGGCAACATGGTCTTCCGGCCTGGTCCCGTGGCCGCCGCGGCCGCCGGGGTTGACGCGGCCGCCGTGGCCGATGCGCTGACCCTGGCGGTGGAAGGGGTGGCCCAGTCCTATGAGGTGCAGGTGGCGCCGGCGACAGCCTATGACGCCAGCATGCCCCCTGGCCCCGTGGGCGCGCCGGAGCATCTGGCGATCACCTTCGACGGCGAGAGCCTGGACGAGGCCAGCTTCGGCGGCCGCGTGATCTACCTGGCGCCGACCGAGGCCTACAATGCCCTGTGGCTGGACGCAGGGAACGACGCCATCTCTGTCACCTTGGCCGCGCTGACCACGCTGCTGGAGGAGCAGCCGGCCGATCCGCAGCCGGCGCTGCCGGTGCTGCCCCCGCCGCCTGCCGTCAACGACGTGGCGGTGCAGGTGGCCTATCTGGACGTGCCTGGCCTGGATGCCAGCGGCATGCGCTGGGTCGGCCGCTTCTCACAAGACCTGAGCCCGGTGATGAACGACCAACTGCGCTACATCTTCCAGGGTCTGAGCGTCGACGGTCAGACGCTGATCTCGGCCAGCTTCCCGGTCACCACGGCGCTGCTGCCTGACAGCATGGCGGCCATGACCGCGGACGAGCAGGCCGCGTTCGAGGCCGACCCGCAGGGCTTTCTGGATGCCACCGCTTCGGCGTTGAGCTTCCTGAGCTCCGACGACTTCAGCCCCAGCCTGGACGCGCTGGATGCCATGATCCAGTCGCTGGCCATCAGCACGACGGAGGTCTCGGTGAGCGAGCCGGTGACGCCCACGACCAGCGCACCGCTGACCGTGACCGCACCGACGGCCGCGGCTGAGCCAACGGTCTCCTTCTCCGATCTGGCCAACCAGGATTGGCAGTGGACGGCCTTCACCGATCCGGTCAACGGCGTGCAGGAGATCGCGACGCCGGCCAAGTACGTGGTGAGCTTCCTGCCCAGCGGCACCGTGCGCGTCACGGCTGACTGCAACCGCGGCGCTGGCCAGTACAAGGTGGACGGCGCGTCGATCAACATCGTGGTGCAGGCCATGACCCGGGCGCAGTGCCAGCCCGGCTCGCTGAGCACGCAGTTCGTGCAGAACCTGAACGCCGCCGGCGTCTGGTTCGTGCAGGATGGCGACCTGTTCATCGATCTGTTCGCCGACAGCGGCACCATGCGCTTCACATCGGCCGACTAGCCGAAACGCAGCCTCAAGCTGAAACGGCCCGACGCCCAGGCGTCGGGCCGTTTTTTTTCTCAAACCCATTTGACACCGCCGCCAGCGCAACGTATAATCCAGCCGGTGCGGGCGTATAGCTCAGCTGGTTAGAGCGCTTCCCTTACAAGGAAGAAGTCACAGGTTCGAGTCCTGTTACGCCCACTGCTCCCCCTTCGCCCGGACTGCCAGTCCTATCATGCCCCACCCCGAACTGCGCAAACTTCCCAGTGTGGACCGGCTGCTGCAACAGAGCGCCGTCGCTGCCGCGCGCGCTCAGTTCAGCCATGATCTTGCCGTCGCTGTGGCGCGCGATCTGCTGGACGGGACCCGCGCCGCGATCATCGATCAGGGTCAGCCCTGTCCCGCGCCGGATGAGCTGGCCCAGACGCTGCTGGCCCGGCTTCATGCCGCCGTCCAGCCCACCCTCCAGCCGGTCATCAACGCCAGCGGGGTCATCATCCACACCAATCTGGGCCGCGCGCCCCTCAGCCAGGAGGCGCAGGCCGCGATGTTGCTGGCCGGCGAGGGCTATTCCAACCTGGAATACGATCTGGCGGCCGGCCGGCGCGGCTCGCGCTACCTGCACGCCGTGGATCTGCTGCGTCGTCTGACCGGCGCCGAGGACGCGCTGGTGGTCAACAACAACGCTGGGGCCGTGCTCCTGTGTCTGATGGCGCTGGCGCACGGCCGGCAGGTGGTCATCTCGCGCGGCCAGATGGTGGAGATCGGCGGCGGCTTTCGCATTCCCGATGTGCTGCTGGCCAGCGGCGCGCTTCTGGTGGAGGTGGGCGCGACCAACCGCACCCATCTGGCCGACTATCAGGCCGCCATCGGGCCGCAGACGGCAGCCCTGCTGCGCGTGCACAGCTCCAACTTTCGCCAGATCGGCTTCACGGCCGAGGTCAGCCTGGCTGAGCTGGTCGCGCTGGGCCGGCAACATGGCCTGCCGGTGATCGACGACCTGGGCAGCGGCGCCTTGCTGGACACCGCGCGCTTCGGCCTGGCCCATGAGCCGCACATCCAGGAGAGCGTGCAGGCCGGCGCGGCGCTGGTCACGTTCAGCGGCGACAAGCTGCTGGGCGGGCCGCAGGCCGGGCTGATCGTCGGCCGGGCGGCGGAGATCGCCCGGCTGCGCCAGCATCCGCTGACGCGCGCCCTGCGGGTGGACAAGACCACCCTGGCGGCTCTGGCCGCCACCCTGGGCCACTATCTGGCCGGCCAGGCCGAGCAGCAGATACCGATCTGGCGCATGATCGCCGCCCGCGAGGAGGCATTGGCCGACCGCGCGGCCGGCTGGGCGGCCAGGTTGACTGCGGCCGGGCTGGCGGCGCGCGTCCAGCCGGCCGCATCCACCGTGGGGGGCGGCGCCCTGCCGGGCGAGACGCTGCCCACCTGCCTGCTGGCCCTGCCTGGTCTGCCGGCCGACCGCATGGCCGCGCGGCTGCGCACCGGCCGGCCGGCCGTGGTGGCGCGCATCGTCGATGACGCGCTCTGTTTCGACCCGCGCACCGTGCTGCCGGAGCAGGAGGATCTGCTGCTGGCCGCCATTCTGGCCGCGCATCGAGGGCTGGCCGAACCAGGGCAATGATTCGGATCAGCGTCGCACGCTGCACACCGGCCGGCTCACGGCGCCGGCCGGGATGTGCAACAGCTTGGAGATGCTCATGGCTGACATCACCCGCATTCACGGGCGCGTGATCCGCGCTGGCCGCGCTGAGGGCCGCGCGCTGGTTTCCCCCGCGCCCATCGGCTTTCTGGGCGGAGTCGATCCCGACAGCGGCGTGGTGGTGGAACCCAACCACCCGCTGCATGGCCAGTCGGTGGCCGGCCGTGTGCTGGTTTTCCCCACCGGCAAGGGCAGCACCGTCGGATCCTACACCATTCTGCGCCTGGCGCGCAACCAGGTGGCGCCGGCCGCCATGATCAACGCCGAGAGCGAGGCCATCGTGGCGGTGGGCGCGATCATCGCCGACATCCCCATGGTCGATCAGGTGGCCATCGGCTTGATTCGTGACGGCGACTGGGTGACGGTGGATGGCGACTTGGTGGAGATTCGCCAGGAGTTGGCCCCGTGAGCGACGACGACCGGCGCGAGTTGGTTTTTCTCAAGCTGGGCGGCTCGCTGATCACCGATAAGACCCAGGTGGAGGCTGTGCAGAGGGAGGTGCTGCGCGGCGTGGCTGGCGAGATCGCCCGCGCCCGGCGGGACGCGCCCCGCCTGCGGCTGCTGCTGGGCCATGGCAGCGGCTCTTTTGGTCATGTCGCGGCCCGCAAGCATGGCACCCGGGCCGGGGTGCAGGGAGAGCAGGGCTGGCTTGGCTTCGCTCAGGTGGCCGACGCGGCCGCGCGTCTCAACCGGCTGGTCACGGCTGCGCTGTTGGAGGCCGGCGTGCCCGCCTGGTCGGTGCAGCCCTCGGCCGGCCTCTCCTGCCAGGAGGGGGCCATTGCCGCCTGGGCCGACCAGGTCATGGAGCTGGCGCTGGCGCGCGGGCTGACGCCGTTGATCTACGGCGATGCGGCGCTGGACAGGGCGCGCGGCGGGACCATTGTCTCCACCGAGGAGCTCTTCGCCTGGCTGACGCCGCGGCTGCGACCGGCGCGCATCGTGCTGGCCGGCGTGGTGGATGGCGTCTACAGCGCCGATCCGCTGCTGGACCCGGCCGCCCAGCCGTGGCCGCTGATCACCCCCGATGATCTGCCGCGCCTGCGCGCCAGCCTGGGCGGCTCCCACGGCGTGGACGTGACCGGCGGCATGTTCAGCAAGGTGACGGAGATGTGCCGCCTGGCAAGCAACCTGCCCGGCCTGGAGGTGCGGCTGGTCTCCGGCCTGCGCGCCGGCGCGATCTATCACAGTCTGTTGGGGGACGAGGAGGCGGGGGGCACGCGCATCGTCAAGCTGTGACGCGCGTGCCGCGAGACGCTCAGTTTGACAGCTACTCAGTCCAGCCCGATGGAGAACATCGTCTCCAGATCGAACCTGGAGAAGACCTGGAAGGCCAGCAGCGTCTCGGTGTGGGCGATGCGTTCGATGTCGGTGATGTGGCGGGTGACCAGTTCGGCGATCTGTTCGTTGGTGGGGGTGCGCAGCACGGCCACCAGGTCGTAGCGGCCGGCCACTGAGAAGACTTCGGTGACGCCGTCCAGCGCCACGAGTTGTTGCGCCACGTCGTTGACGTGGCCGCGCTGGACGTTGATCAAGACAATCGCGTTGACCATGGGGGAGGCTCCTTCAAGCGGGGTTGAAAGCTCGGACTGCGGAGCGGCCGCAGGGTGTTGCCCCTATTTTATCCATTGCGCCGCTGGCGTCAACGCCAGCCCGCCCGCGCCAGCAATTCCGAATAGGGCGCGGAGTCGAGGCTTCAGCCGGTTCTGGAGGATGCCAGTTGGGCGCGCCGACCCGGCTGAAGGCTCGACTCCTGGTTGGCCGCCGCCAAATAAGGCGCGGAGTCGAGGCTTCAGCCGGGTCTGGAGGATGCCAGTTGGGCGCGCCGACCCGGCTGAAGCCTCGACTCCAGTTTGGTAGTCGCCATTTTGGAATCGCTGGAAAGGAAGCTAACCACTTGTCAGGCATCTCGTTTTGTGCATAATGGTACGTATACTGCGCCGCGGCGTCTTTGGCGAACGCGGCTGTGAGGTGATGAGATGTTTTCCATTGGCTGCTGCCTTGGCAGCTTTTTGTTGAATTGCTTTGGGGCGGCGCGGCAACATGGTCGCCGGCTGGCCGTTCTGGCCATTCTCCTGAGCTTGATTGCGGCGACTGGCCTGCCCGCTGCCGACGCCGGCGCGCAGGAGCAGTTGCCGCCTTCGCCGCCGGCGGTGCAGCCAGGTGAATTTGCCCCTGGTCGCATACTGGTGGGATGGAATCAAGGGGCAGGGCGGGCAGCCCAGGCCGAGCTGCTGGCCGGTCAGGGCTGGCAGGTGCTGCATCGCATCGACGAGTTGAACGTGGCCGTGGTGACTGTGCCCCAGGGCGAGGAGCTGGCCGCGGTCGCCGCCGCGCAGGCCGATCCGACCGTGGCCTACGCCGAGCCAGACTATCTGGCCGCTGCCGCCGGCGCCTTTGCTCTCCCGGCCCAACAAACCGCCCCGCCGTTCAGCGCGCAGGGCGTGCAGCCCAACGACACCTTCTGGAACGCCCAATGGTCGCTGCGCCGCATGCAGGCGCCGCTGGCCTGGACGCTCAACCAGGGCGCGCTGGCGGTGACGGTGGCCGTGGTCGATTCCGGCATCGATCTGAGCCATCCTGAGTTCGCCGGCCGGCTTCAGCCTGGCTTCGACTATGTGGAGTGGGATTCCGTGCCGCAGGATCAGTTCGGCCACGGCACACACGTCTCAGGCGTCATCGCTGCGGCCGGCAACAATGGGCGCGGCGTGGCCGGCAGCGCCTGGAATGTGAAGCTTGTGCCGCTGCGCGTGCTGGACCGCAACGGTCTGGGCACGGCCAGCAACATCGCCCAGGCCATCGTGGCCGCGGCCAACCGCCGCGTGCAGGTGATCAACCTCAGCCTGGCCTTGAGCGGTCCCTCTGCCGCGGTACAGAATGCCATCATCGGCGCCGTCAACAACGATTGTCTGGTGGTGGCCGCCACCGGCAACGACTCGCAGGCCGGTTTTCCCCCGGCGGCGGTGAGCTACCCCGCGGCCTATCCTGAGGTGATCGCGGTGGCCGCCGCCACCCGTTGGGATGAACGCGCGCCTTACTCCAACGGCGGGCCGCAGGTGGAGCTGGCCGCACCCGGCGGCGAGGCGGGCGATCCCATCTACAGCACCAGCCTCAACGGCGGCTACGCCATGTTGTATGGCACCTCCATCGCGGCCGCGCATGTCTCCGGCGCCGCCAGCCTGTTGCGCAGCTATGCGCCCCAGTGGAGCGCCGCGGCCGTGCGCGATGCGCTGCGCAACACGGCCGACAAGGTGGGCTCGGCCCCCTACGTGGCCGGTCGCAACGATGGGCTGGGCTATGGCCGCGTCAACGCGGCCGCCGCGCTGCGCTGGTCGATCCCGCCCACCTTCGGCATGACCCCGGACAGCCCCTACCTGATGGCCGCAGCCAATCAGCCGCTGCCCACGGCCACGGTTGCGCTGAGCAACCCCAGCCTGCAGCCGCTGAGCTGGCAGGTGATCAGCGTCTCCCCCGGCTGGCTGAGCGTCGATCTGCCCTGGTCTGGCTCGGTGGCCTATCCAGATACGCCCCGGCTGCAGATCAGGCTGACCAGCCTGCCGCCGACCACCGGGCTGAACTGGGGAACCATCGGGCTGCGCACCGTTGATCCCTTCGGCCAACCGCGTGACTACCTGATCACCGTGCGCGTCCAGGTGGCCAGCCAGTTGCGCCAGAGTTTCCTGCCCGCGCTGGAGCTGGGCGCGCTGACCGGCGCCTGGGTCGATGTGTCCAACAGCGGGGTCGGGCTGTTGCTGGGCGACGACGGCGTCCAGACCCTGCCGCTGGGCTTCAATTTCCCCTTCTACGGGCGTGACTACAGCCAGGTTGCTGTCCACGCCAACGGCTTCCTCAGCTTCGGCGGGGCCTACCCTGGCAGCGCGTATGCGGTCAACCACTGCCTGCCCAGCGTGGCGACCCCCAACGGTGCGATCTTCGCGCTGTGGGATGACCTGGATCCCAGCCAGAGCGGCCGGGTGGCCTTTCGCAGCACAGCCAGCTATCTGGCCGTGGAGTGGCGCGATGTGCCGCACAAGAGCGGCGGCGTCAGCACCTTCCAGGTCATCCTGCTGCCCAGCGGCCAGGTGCGCATCAACTACGGCCCCACCGTCCAGAGCGACAGCGCCACCGTGGGCGCGGAAAGCTGGGATGCCAGCTTTGCCTGGCCGGTGGCCTGCAACGGCGTCGGCGCTCCCCCGAGCTCTGGCCAATCGCTGCTCTGGAACACCGCGCTGCCCTGAACAGTTACCCCCAATTCCTCACTCCCCAGTCCCTCATTCCCATGCGCATCCTCATCACCGCCGATCTGCATTATCGCCCCTCGCAGCGCGAGAAGTTCCTGGCCTTTGCCGGCTGGGTAGCGGCGCAGCAGCCCGATTGCCTGGTGGTGGCTGGCGACGTGGGCCATCCGCTGCGCCTTTTTCGGCGAGCGCTGCAACTGTTTGCGGGGCTGGATTGCCCCAAGCTGCTGCTGGCGGGCAACCATGATCTGTACCGGGGCGAGGCTGACAGCCGAACGCTGTGGGAGCATGCCCTGCCCGAGGCCACGCGCGCCGAAGGCTTCGTCTGGCTGGAGGATGAGGTGGTGGTGTTGCCGGTGGACAGCGAGCAGAAGCTGGATCAGAAGTCCGACTTCTCCGAAGAAGTCGGACTTCTTCAGCGTCACATCGCCATCGTCGGCACCATGGGCTGGTATGACTACTCCTCCCGCGCGCCGCACCTGGAGCTGGACGACGCCGCGCTGCGCAGCATGAAGCATCTGGTCAACCATGACGCGGACTACATCGACTGGCCCTGGAGCGACATGGCCATGGCGCGCTATCTGGCCCGCCGCTTTGCTGGCCGGCTGCGCCGCGCCGCCGCGGATCCGGCCGTCGATCAGGTGCTGGTGGCGACGCACGTGCCCATCTTCGAAGAGGCGGTGCCCGATCACCCCGAAAGTGAGTTTTGGAGTTTGATGCGCGCCTACGCGGGCAATTTCACCCTGGGCGAGCTGGTGCGGCGCATGCCCAAAGTCACCCACGTGGTCAGCGGCCACATCCACCACGCCGGGCACTGGACTGTGCCCGGCAACTTCGGCCCCATCGATGTCCGGCTGGTGGGCAGCCAGAAGGCCGGCCTGCGCGCGGTCGTGTTGGATCTGTAGCGCTACCAGGAGGTCAGGGGGAGACGCGCTTTGACATCCAGGTCCCAGTTGGCGCGCAGGCCGGCCTCGAATCGATGGTGCGCGGCCGCGCCGATCATGGCCGCGTTGTCGGTGCAGAGCCAGATGGGCGGGATGGAGTAGGGCAGAGTCATGCGCTCGGCCAGTTGACGGCGCAGCTCGCCGTTGGCTGCCACCCCGCCGCAGATGCAGACGTGCTGCGCGCCGCAGTCCTGGGCCGCCAGCAGCGTCTTGCTCACCAGCACATCGGCCACTGCCGCCTGGAAGCTGGCCGCAATGTCCCGAATCGTCTGCTCCTTGCCACCGGCCATGCCCTCGCCAGGCTCTCCCTCTCTCCCCATCACCCCCTGCGCATACCCTTCGGGCCAGGCGGGATCGCCCAGCGCGGCCTGTTGCTCCCGCACCACCCGCAGCACGGCGGTTTTCAGACCGCTGAAGCTGAAATTGTAGCGGTGCTGCGCGGCATCGGCGGCTGCCGTCAGCGCGCGCGGCAGGGGGAAACGGCCTGCGTCGCCCCCCTGGGCCGCCCGCTGCACCATCGGCCCGCCGGGATAGGGCAGACCCAGCAGCCGCGCGGCCTTGTCGAATGCCTCGCCGGCCGCGTCGTCCAGCGTGCCGCCCAGCCGGCGGTAGCGGCCATGCCCCTCCATCAGCACCAGCTCGGTGTGGCCGCCGGAGACGATGAGAACCAGGACAGGAAAGGATGAAGACTGAAGGGCGAATGCTGAGCCCCCCAGTTCGGATGGCGGATTCGCCGTTGTGGCTTCAGCGCGCGGTGCGATCTTCCTCGGTTCAAGCCAGTTGGAGTAGACATGTCCCTCCAGGTGATTGACGGCCACCAGGGGCAGACCGGTCATGAAGGCCAGGCCCTTGGCCGCATTGACCCCCACCAGCAGCGAGCCGGCCAGGCCGGGGCCCTCGGTGACGGCGATGGCGTCCAGCTCGTGCCAGGCCAGGCCAGCCTGCGCCAGCGCCTCTGCGATCACCGGATTGATGGCGAGCACGTGTTGGCGGGAGGCGACCTCGGGGAAGACGCCGCCGTAGCGCCGGTGCAGGTCGATCTGCGTGGCTACCACGTTGGACAAAATGAAGCGGCCCTCGGCGATCACCGCGGCCGCGGTCTCGTCGCATGAGGTTTCGATGGCAAGGATTCGGGTCATCACAGGCTCATGCTAGATGTCGACGCCGGTATCGGACGTTCGGTCAGGTTCAGGGCTGTTGACGGAGAAGACGCGCAGCTCCTCGGCCAGGCGTTGGTCCATGCGCATCTGCTCCATGCGGCGTTCCACCTGGCGCAGATTCTGGGCCACGCGGTTGCCGCGGTCAGGCAGGCGATAGTTGCGTTCCTGCGCCTCCAACAGCCAGTAGTGGGCCTCCCGAAGGTCGCCGCTGTGCAGCAAGTGCTCACCCAGCTTGGCCGCGGAGATGGCGTCCTGCGGGGCATAGCGCAACGCCTGGCGCAGTCGCTCGATCTCGCGCTCGTCATTGTCGCGCCGCACCAGGGCCAGACCCACATCGAAGATCGAATCGGGGTTGTAGCGTTCAGCCCGATGGCGAATCATGGCATGGGCGCGCGGCACGATCATGTCCAGCCGGGAGGCGATGCGCATGAATAGCAAGATCTCCTGGCTGGCGGCCGCCAGTTGCACGCTGATTTCCTCGCCGCCGGCAATGATGGCGTTCATCTCAGTGATCTGCTCGCCCACCTTGATGCGCTCCAGGTATTGCGGCTGGTCGGCCACGTTGCGGATGCGCAACTGCTGATTTTCCAGGGTGATGATGACCTTGTCGGCGATCTCGTAGTCGGTCTTGCCGGCCAACGTCACCTCCTGCGGCAAAGGATAGTAAACGTCCAGCACCTCCAGGAAATCGGCCGAGTATTCCTTGAGCATGCCGACATGCTCATGAAGCGCCTCGTCCTCCACCACCTCCATCACGACGCGACTGCCGACGAATCTCTCCAGCAGGGGGTCGAAGCTGGTGCCGACGTAGCCGATCACGTTCTTGCCGATGTCGCGCAGGTAGGTCTGGCTGGTGTCGGTCACCAAGGCCGCGCCTTTGCGCCGCACGCGCCCCAGAGTCATGGTCAACGCTTCCGAGAAGGCATCGGCGGCTGTGCTCAGAAAGTTGCGCAATGAGCGCCGGGCGCGACGGAACAGGCCCGGGTGCAGCGACTTCTCCACGCTGCGCGCCCGGCGCTCCTGCAACTCCGGCGTCAGGTCGCGCGCGTAGCGGTAGATGGCTTGAATGTCGCTATATTCATCCTTGTAGAAGATGTAGCTGGTCTCCATGTGGCCATCGTCTGCCACGTCGCTGCGATAGATCAACTCGAAGCCGGTGGGCTGCAACTGCATCTGGCCCCAGATGACGCGGTTGTTCTTGCGCTCGACGGTGATGTGATAGTCGTTGAAGTCGGTCAGGCAGCGGTCCCTGTGCCGCGCACGCAGATAGGCGCCGGTCAAGGTGGCCAGCACGATGACAACCAGAGTTAGGATGAACGACCAGTCGATAAGTCCAGGCATGGGTGAAACCTTTGTGCAATAATCTGACGCAGTAAGCTTGGGAATAATGGCTGGTGAGCGATGAATGCGTGAAATTATAGTGAGAACTGGCGTCGAAAGCAAACTGGCCCGGTCTCGTTGACCGGGCCAGTTTGGCAGTGCTTGGGCGGCGCAGATTGGCCGCGCGCTGCTGGGGCTATTGTGGATCCGCCTGCAGCAGCTCGATCAGCACGCCGTGGGTTCCCTTGGGGTGCAGGAAGAAGGCGCGGCCCTCGGCGGCCTGGATGGTCTCCTGGTTGATGAGCTGCGCACCCTTGGCTTTCATTTCGGCCAGCGTGGCCTCCACGTCCTCCACCTCCAGGCAGATGTGGTGGATGCCCTCGCCCCGTTTGGCCAGGTACTTGGCAACGCCCGAATCCTCGGTGGTGGGGGTGATCAGCTCGATCAGGCTGTCGCCGGCCGGCAGGAAGGCGATCTCCACCTCCTGCTCAGCCATGACTTTGCGCGCACCGATCGGCAGGCCCAACAGTTCGTGATAGGCCTGCAAGGAGACGTCCAGATCGTTGACGACAATCGCGATGTGGTTGATTTTGGTGATCATGATGGTTCCTGTCATTCCTCGTCTGGCCAGACACGCCACTCTTCGACCTCGGGGTCGAACTGAGCCACGACGGAGCTGGCCAGCTTGACGAATTTGCCGCGCGCCTCGGCCGCGATCTCGCCGTCGGGCAACAAGATCTCGCCGCTGGCCTCGAAGGCGCGTTGGCGCTCGATGACGATGCGCCCCACGGCCTGCAGCTCGACGCCGACGGGCACCGGCTTGCGGTAGCGCACGGTCAGCTCCACCGTCACGCCCCACACGTCGTCGCCGTGCTCCAGCCGGATGGCGCGGCCCAGGGTCTCGTCCAGGATGCCGGCGATCACTCCGCCGTGGAAGCGGCCGGGATAGCCCTGGTGCTGCTCCTGCCCGGTGAAGCGGGCCAGCACTGTGCCGTCGCCCGGCTCGTAGAAGGAGACGTGGACGCCGCCGATGTTTTTCATGCCGCAGATGAAACACATGCGGCTGTTGGGCTGTTTGATCATCTTAGACCCACACATCAGGCTGATATTCGCCGAAGACGCCGCGCAGCACGCCGCAGATTTCGCCCAGCGTCACGTACTGCTCGACAGCCTCGACGAACAGCGGCATCAGCGGCGCATCGGGGGCCTGGGCAGCTTGCTCGATGCGCGCCAGCAGGCTGGCCACCTGGGCCTGGTCGCGGCCGGCCTTGACCTGCTTCAGCCGCTCGATCTGCTCCAATTGGGCCGACGCGTCGACCCGCAGCAGCTCGGCCTCGCTCTGCTCGTCGGTGGTGAAGCGGTTGACGCCCACCACGATCTGCTCCCGGTGCTCGATGGCCATCTGGGCCCGGTAGGCCGCGTCCTGGATCTCACGCTGCATGTAGCCCTGCTCGATGGCCACCCGCGCGCCGCCCAGCGCGTCGATCTTCTGGATGTACTCCTCAGCCCGGCGCTCGATCTCGTCGGTCAGCGTCTCGACGAAGTAGGAGCCGGCCAGCGGATCGACGGTGTCGGCCGCGCCCGACTCGTAGGCGATCACCTGCTGGGTGCGCAGGGCGATCTGCACCGCCTTCTCGGTGGGCAGGGCCAGCGCCTCGTCCATGGAGTTGGTGTGCAGCGACTGGGTGCCGCCCAGCACCGCGGCCAGCGCCTGCATGGTCACGCGGATGATGTTGTTCTCCGGCTGCTGGGCGGTCAGCGTGCTGCCGCCGGTCTGGGTGTGGAAACGCAGTTGCATGGAGGCTGGCTTCTTGGCGCCGAAGCGGTCCCGCATGATCCTGGCCCACAGCCGGCGGGCGGCGCGGAACTTGGCCACCTCCTCCAGGAAATTGTTGTGGGCGTTGAAGAAGAAGCTGAGCTGCGGCGCGAAGTTGTCCACGTCCAGTCCGGCGCTGATGGCCGCCTTGACGTACTCGATGCCGTCGGCCAGAGTGAAGGCCACCTCCTGCACGGCCGTGCTGCCGGCCTCGCGGATGTGATAGCCGCTGATGCTGATGGTGTTCCAACTGGGCACTTCGACTGCGCAGTAGCGGAAGATATCGGTGATCAGGCGCATGCTGGGCGCGGGGGGGAAGATGTAGGTGCCCCGGGCCAGATACTCCTTGAGGATGTCGTTCTGGATGGTGCCGCGCAGATCCTTGGCCGCCACGCCCTGTTTGCGGCCCACCGCGATGACCATGCTCAGCAGCACCGCGGCCGGCGCGTTGATGGTCATGCTGACACTGACCTTGTCCAGCGGTATCTGGTCCAGCAGCGTCTCCATGTCGGCCAGCGAGGAGATCGCCACGCCTACCTTGCCCACTTCGCCCAGCGCCAAAGGATGATCGGCGTCATAGCCGATCTGCGTGGGCAGGTCGAAGGCCACGCTCAGGCCGGTCTGGCCCTGCTCCAGCAGATAGCGGTAGCGTTTGTTGCTCTCCACGGCTGTGCCAAAGCCCGCGTACTGGCGCATGGTCCAGAAGCGGCCGCGGTACATGGTGGGCTGCACGCCGCGGGTGTAGGGGTAGGCACCCGGGAAGCCCAGTCTGTCCAGATAGTCGCCGGCCAGCTCGTCGGCCGGCGTGTAGATCCGCTCCACCGGGATGGCCGAGCTGGTCTCGAACTCAGCCCGACGCTCCGGAAAGCGGTCCAGCGTCTTTTTCACGTTGGTATCAGCCCACTGCTGGCGGGCCTCGGAAAGTGTAGTCATGGTCAGCACCTCACGGCGAAGAATTGCGCATCTGTTCACAGCAACAGAGTTATTGTATCACAGGACAGGCGGCGAAGGTATGATTCAGATCATATCGGAAGGCGGGGGCATTTGCCCGCATGGCCACGCCCAGCCCATAGCCGGGAGAAATCGCCCGACTCATATCGATCAGACCGGGCTAAAGCCTCGACTCCGCGCCATATGTGGCATGGCTGTGGCAGAACGACCACACGCTGCGGGTTTTCGTGCTCAGGCGGCGCGATAGCGCAACAGACGCAGCGCATTCAGCACCACCAGGATGGTGCTTCCCTCGTGGAGGATCACGGCGCCGGTGAGCTGCACCAGACCCAGCACCGACGTGAGCACCAGCAGGATGATGACCCCCAGCGCCAGGGCCAGGTTTTGGGCGATGATGCGCCGGCTGGCCTGGCTCAGACCCACCGCGAAGGGCAGCTTGCTCAGGTCATCGGCCATCAAGGCAACGTCGGCCGTCTCCAGCGCCACCGCGGCGCCGGCCCCGCCCATGGCGATGCCCACCGTGGCGGCCGCCAGGGCCGGCGCATCGTTGACCCCATCGCCGGTCATGGCCACTTTGCCATATTCCCGCTGCAAGGCCGCGATGGCATCCAGCTTCTGCTCGGGCAGCAGCCCTGCCCGCACGTCGGTGAGGCCCACCTGGCTGGCGATGCGCTGGGCTGCCTCCGGGTTGTCCCCGGTGAGCATGATCAGATGCTCGACGCCCAGGGCCAGCAGCCGCTGCAAGTTCTCTTTGACCCCCGGCCGCGGCCTGTCGGCCAGCCCCAGCACGCCGATGAACTGACCATCCTGCCGGACGATCATGGTTGTCTTGGCGTGGCGCTCCAGTTCATCGACCGCGTGCAGCACCGCAGGGGGCACGGCGTCAGCCTCTGCCCCGAAGAGCCGGCGCGAGCCGATGGAGACCGGCATCCCCGCCACCTGGCTATGCACCCCCAGCCCGCTGACATTCTCCAGGCCGTCGGCGGGGGGCAAGGGCAAGGCCAGCGCCTGGGCATGGCGCACCACGGCCTGGGCCAGCGGATGGCTGGATTGCACCTCGACCGCGGCCGCGACCTGCAGCAGGGCGCTTTCGCTGACGCCGTTGAGCGCGATCACGTCGGTGACAGCGAAGCGGCCCTCGGTCAGGGTGCCGGTCTTGTCGAAGGCCATGGCCCGGGTCGCGCCCAGGTTCTCCAGATGCACGCCCCCTTTGATGAGCACGCCATTGCGCGCGGCCTGGCCGATCCCGGCCAGAACTGCGGCGGGGGCGCCCAGGGCCAGCGCGCAGGGGGAGGCCGCCACCAGCAGCAGCATCCCCCGGTAGAAACTCTCGCTCAACGGCATCCAGCCCAACAGGGGGGGGACGACGATGGTCAACAGGGTGAGGAGGAGAATGGTCGGCACCAGGCGGGAGGTAAAGCGTTCGGCGTAGCGCTGCGTGGGGCTTTGCTGGCTTTGCGCCTCGGCCACCATCTGCATCACCCGACTCAGCGTGTTGTCCTTGGCCAGCCGGGTGACCTCCACCTCCAGCGCGGCGTCCTGGTTGATGCTGCCGGCGAACACCTCGTCCCCTGGCCCCTTGGGCGCCGGCTGGCTCTCGCCGGTGATCGGGCTCTGATCGACGCCGCTTGCGCCGCTTAGCACGGTTCCGTCCACCGGGATGCGGTCGCCGGGACGCACCACGACCACGTCGCCGATCTGCACCCTTTCCACAGGTATCGACTTGATCTCCCCCTGGCGTTTGACCTGGGCGGTCTTGGGCATCAGCTCGCCCAGCGCCTGCACCGCGTTGCGGGCATGGTCCAGGGCGTAATGCTCGCCGGCGTGGCCCAGGGAGAAGAGGAAGAGGAGGAACGCGCCCTCGGCCCAATGGCCCAGAATGGCCGCGCCCAAGGCCGCGGCCAGCATCAACACGTCGGTGTCCAGCTTGCCCTTGAGCAGGCCAGGCAGCGCGTGGGTGGCAATGTCATAGCCGCCCGCCAGATAGGAGAGCAGGAAGAAGAAGGTGGCCAGTTGGGGGGACATGCCGAGGAAGGTTTCGCCCACCCAGCCGATCAGCAGAAAGAGCCCCGCCAGGCCGACCAGCAGGTAGGTCCACCGCTCTTGCAGCCAATGAGGCAGAAAGCGGGGCGCGCCGGGGTGGTCATGCTCCTCTTGTGCCTTCGGCGCGGCCCCGCCGACGCCGTAGCCCATGCGGTGGATGGCCGCGGCGATGTCGGATGCCGTCAGAAGCTGGCTGTCATAGGCGACGAAGGCCAGCCCGGCGGCGTAGTTGACCTGGGCATGGAGCATGCCGGGCAGGCCAGCCAGCACCTCGGTCAGGCCGGTAGCTGCGTCGGCGGCGTCCATGCCCAGGAGGGGGAGCGTCTCATGGCGATAGCGGTCGGTGATCTCTGCCCCTGCCCGCCGGGCCAGACGCTGGATCTTCTGCAACGACACCAGGTTGGGGTCGAAGTGCAGGCACAGGCAGGCCGTTCCATTCTCCTGCGTGATGTGCGCCATTTCGACGCCGCGCGTTGCCGCCAGGCGATCGGTCAGGATCTGCACGCAGCCGTCGCCGGCATCCATGGCCGGCAGCAACAAATCAAGGTCAATTTGAGTTGTGTTCATGGGATCAGCAGAAGGGCGCTAACTGTGTTCGATGTGCGCCAAGCCCTGGCAGTAGAGGTCGTGGATATGTTGGTCGGCCAGGGTATAGAAGACGTGCTGGCCCTGCTTGCGCGCTGAGACGATGGCCAGGTTGCGCAGAATGCGCAGTTGATGCGAGATCGCCGGTTGGCTCATGCCCAGCGTCAGGCACAGATCGCCGACGCATAGCTCGGTGTGCGCCAACAGGCCGATGATGCGAATGCGGGTTGGGTCCGACAGCGCCTTGAAGAGGCCGGCTACCCGCGTGGCGCTGATGCCATCCAGCAGGTGTTCCTGGGCCGCCAGCGCCAGCGCATCGTTCTCGTGAACGTCGGTGCAGATGGTGATCTTGTCAGACACGGCAATGGTCTCCAAAAATATATAAGCAACTGTTTATATTCTATCCGGTGTGTGTTCGTAGTCAAGTTTCGGATGCTCGTGTCAGTCCCACCTGCAAGATTAGCACGGATATCCTGCCATAAACCGGTCGCTTGGAGAAATGACCGCGGCGCGCTTCGCCTTGCCAGCAGACTGTGGTACACTGCCGCCGCCCGGCATCTGTCGCCGGGTGCGAGCGTGTTGGTTGAGTAGGCCGCCGTATCGAAACCAACGCGCTCGCACCAGGCGGCAGAGTAGTTTCATTCCATGGAGCCAACCTGAGTGATCACATGGCTACAGCGCCTGGACAACCCGGCAAGCTCGGGCTGCTGCCTTCGGCATCGGGCAGCTACCTGCTGCTGCTGCACCTGCCAGCCAGCCTCGAAACGCAAATTGGCCGCCGCCGGCGGATCGTCTTCGCTGCTGGCCTCTACGGCTACGCCGGCAGCGCGCTGGGGCCGGGTGGACTGGCGGCCCGGCTGGGCCGGCACGCGGCCGGCGCCGGTCGCCGCCACTGGCACATCGACTATCTGCTGCCCCACGCCCGGCTGCTGGGCGCGCTGGCGCGTGAACACCCAGAGCGGCTGGAATGCGTGTGGGCGGCCTGGATCGCTGATCGCGGCCATACCTGCATCCGCGGCTTCGGCTCTTCCGACTGCGCCTGTCCCGGCCACCTTTTCCTGCTCGACGCCAGCGCCGGCGCGTTCATCGAAGAGGCGCAGCGCGAGCTGGCTGTTTCCTGGCATCCTGTGTGCGCAGTTTGATCCCGGCGCAGTTGCTTTGGCTCACGCAAAGGCGTAAAGATCGCAGAGGAGAGAGAGCTTGGCGTTCTTGGCGGTTTTGCGTGCGAAGATGAACTGCTGCGTTGGCTCACGCAAAGGCGCAAAGATCGCAAAGGAGAGAGCTTGGCGTTCTTGGCGGCTTTGCGTGCGAAGATGAACTGCTGCGTTGGCTCACGCGAAGGCGCGAAGACTGAAAAGACCTATGGAGGATTGGACGATGGATACCCTCACACCGGACAGCTATGAAGTACATGACCCCCAGGCGCTGGCGCAGGCGCGGGCAATCCTTGACGCCTGCCAGGATGGACGCGCGATGCAGGAATCGGTGACGGCCGCGGTGCGGCGCAACGAGACCTGGCGCGGGCAGCAGTGCATCAACCTGTTGGCGCCGGAAGCGCCCACCAGCCCAGCCGTGCGCGCCCTGCTGGCCTCGGAGATCGGCACGCGCGCGGCCGAGGGCCACATCGGCCCGGTCAACCGCTGGTTCGCCGGCACCCGCCACATCGACGAGGTGGAGGCGCTGTGCGTGGAGCTGCTGAAGCGCGCCTTCCGCTGTCGCTACGCCGACCACCGCCTGGTGGCCAGCATGATCGGCAACCTGGCCGTCTACACCGCGCTGACCGAGCCGGGCGACGTGATCATGAGCATCGCCCAGCCCTTCGGCGGCCACTCCAGCAACCGCTGGGATGGCCCGGCTGGCGTGCGCGGTCTCAAGGTGGTCGATGTGCCCATGGACCCCGTCGAGCTGACCGTTGATCTGGACCTCTTTCGCCGCGTGGCGCCGCTGGTGCGGCCCAAGCTGGTGGCGTTGGGCGCATCCATGACCCTCTTCCCCTTCCCGCTGGCGGAGATGAGCGCGGTCGTGGCCGAATGGGGCGGGCGGATCTTCTTCGACGGCGCGCATCAGATCGGGCTGATCGCCGGCGGGCAGTTCCAGGACCCGCTGCGCGAGGGCGCGGCGGTGCTGACCGGCTCGGCCGGCAAGACCTTCAGCGGGCCGCAGAGCGGCATCATGGTCTGGGACGATCCGGCCCTGACTGAACGGCTGACCCACGCGGTCTTCCCGGTGCTGGCCGCGACGCATCAGGTCAACCGGGTGGCGGCGCTGGCTGTGGCCGCGGCCGAGATGATCGAGTTCGGCGCGGTCTACATGGCGCAGATCGTGGCCAATGCGCAGGCGCTGGCCGCGGCGCTGGAAACGCACGGCATCCCGGTCATCGGCGCCAGCAAGGGCTACACCCGCACCCATCAGGCCATCGCCAATGTGCGATCCTTCGGCGGCGGGCTGGACGTGGCCCACCTGCTGGCGCGCGCCAACATCATCGCCAACAAGAACCTGATCCCCGGCGACACGCCCGCCGACTGGGACCGACCGGGCGGGCTGCGCATGGGAACCATCGAGGTGACGCGGCTGGGCATGGGCCCGGCCGAGATGGCGACCATCGCCGACTTCATGGCGCGCGTTTTGGTGGCGCGCGAGTCGCCCGACAGCGTGGGCGAGGATGTGATCGAGTTCCGCCAGGCCTATCAGACCCTCTACTACAACTTCGACCACCCCCTGCCGGCCGCGTAGGCATGGGCGCTGCTGGCCATGCCGCGCCAGGGGCCGCAGTCGGGCGTTGAACAGTCGCTGTTGCCACTCAGTCGTCGATGGCTGAGCAGGAGCAGCGATTCCAAACATGGCGGCTGCCAAGCTGGAGTCGAGCCTTCAGGCGGGTCAGCGCGCTCAAGTCGCATCGTCCAGACCCGGCTAAAGCCTCGACTCCGTGCCAGATTTAGAATCGCTGGAGCAGTAACTGGTCACTTTGCAATAACCTGCGCCGCGGCTATAATGACCGCGACGCCCGACGCCCCGTTGCGCGCCGCTTTCTGGATCAACCTCTTCATCTGAAGGTACACCGCCTATGAACACAGCACTTCTTGCCCAACTTCAGGCTGCCCAGTCGGCCCTGGAGCCGCAATACCACGCCCTGCACAGCGCCGTGGCCGCGCTCAAGCGCGCGGCCGCGCTGGCCGGCGAGGAGACTCTCGACGCCATCGCTATGCACAAGCACCTGGCCAAGCTGCAAGAAGCTGCGGTGGCGTTGAACGATCCCACGCTGGACGAGGCGGCGGCAGCTTTTGCCGGCCAGACGCAGGAGGGCCTGGACAGCCTGGCCTTCGAGTTTGCCCGCGATCTGAAGCATGTCTTCGAGCGCCGCGGCCAGGAGGTGCAGGGCCGGCCCCCGACGCTGGTGGTCGATTCGCTGGCATTGCAGATCGACATGGGCGCGCGCAAGGCGCAGTGGTTCTACGGCCGCGAGGCGCTGACCAAGCCGCTGCCGCTGTCGCTGGACGCACTGGTCAAGAGCTATGACCAGCAGCGGAAGGCGGTCATGCAGCGCCCCGTGGATGTGTCCGCGTTCGTGGCCGAGCTCTATCGGGCCTGGCAGGATCAGTTGGCCAAGCGCCAGAAGCCGCCGGCCGGCAAGCGCATCAACGTCGTCGAGGTCTACAGCCAGATGACGCTCAACCGCCAGTCGGCCCGTTTCTGGAACAGCCCGGCGCGCAGCACCTTCAAGGACTATGAGCGGGCCCATTTCGTGTATGATCTGACGCTGGCCCAGGCCGCGCCCACCGTCGAGGCCGACGGCAAGATCCAGCACCTGCGCCTGGGGGTGGCCACCAAGAGCCAGGCCGACAATCCCATGCGCAGCATCTGGCTGCCGCAGGGCGCGCTGGACGGCGAATACTACTCAGACCTGACCTTTGCTGCGGAGTAACCCATGCCACTAACCCCCTCCCTGGCCCGCCAGATCGTCGAGGTGCTGGGCAGCAGCGGCACGCCGCCGGCCAAGGGCGTGCAGTATTTCAACGCCGGCAATCAGTCGCTGCTGGAGGCGCTGGACCAGTTCTATTTCTCCTCCTACCTGCAAGACGGCGGCGCGGCCTACAAGATGGTCATCGGCGACTACGGCAGCGGCAAGTCGCACTTCCTCTACTGCCTGCGCGATCTGGCCTGGGAGCGGGGCTTTGCCGTCAGCAAGGTGGACCTCAGCCCGGTGGAGACCCCCTACAACGACCAGCGCGCGGTCTACGCAGCCGTGGCGCGCAACCTGATCTGGCACGAGGCGGATGAGGCTGCCAGCGACGAATATGGCCTGCCGCGCTTTCTGGAGGGCACGTTGCAGCGCGTCGTGGGCGGGCCGCTCAGCCTGGAGACGGCCGGCCACCCCAACTACCGCGCGCTGGTGGACACGCTGGAGCTGGCCACGGTGGACAGCCTGGCCTTCAAGAACGCGGTGCTGGCCTGGTTCGATGCGCTGATCCGCGACCAGGAGGAGCGGCTGGAGAGCCTGACCCGCTGGCTGATGGGCGTGGCCACCACGCCGGAGGACACCAAGGTGCTGCGCGAGCTGGGCGTGGCCGGCAAGATCAGCAAGCCCAACGCCTTTCGCATGTTGCGCTCGCTGGCCCAGGTGGTCCGCGCCCTCTCCTACAGCGGGCTGATCCTCCTGTTCGACGAGGTGGATCGCATGGCCAGCATCGGCGGCAAGGCTGAGAAGCTGGCCACCGACAACCTGCGCGAGGTGATCGACCGCTGCCGCGATGAGCTGCCGGGCGCGATGTTCGTCTACGCGGTGCCGCCTCAGTTCATCAACGACGTGGTCCCCCGCTACCCGGCCTTGCAGCAGCGCATCCGCACCCCCGGCCGCTTCAGCCGCATCAACCATTTCAGCCCGCAGATCAGCCTGGATCACCTGGATCTGGCCGAGAACGACCTGCTGCTGGCCATCGGCGAAAAGCTGATCCCGATCTACGAGCTGGCCTTTGGCGCGCAGTTGGATCACAAGGTGCAATATGCCAACGCCGCGATCCTGGCCAACGTGGCGCGCGATGTCTTCCTGGACATCAGCCACCGCCGGCTCTTCGTCAAGGCCTTTGTCAGCGAGCTGGCGCGCCAGCACGCGACCGGTGAACATGTGCTGGCCGAGGAAGAGGCGATCGCCATCATCCGCGGCCAGGTGGATGATCTGAGCGGCGGCGAGACGCCGCCGTATTGACGCTCGGAGCCTGCCAATGGTTAACGCTGAACGGGTAACGGTTAATGGGTAATCTCAGAGGCATCGGCGACACGGTTGAGCATCCGCAGTTTGGGCGCGGGGTGATTGCCGCGGTCTATCGCAACGGCAGCGAGTGGCTGGTGCGCTTCGACGGCGGGCTGCGCTTTCGCCGCCCGCGCCAGGAGTTCGTGGGAGAAGGCGCGGCGCGGCTGGCGCCGGCTGCACCGCTGCCCGGCCTGGACGCAGAGCCCATGCCCCCCGATCAATACCAGGCGCGCCAACTGCTGGAGGCGCTGCGGGTTGGCGTGGCCCCGGCGCAGCACATCAAGGCGCTGACCATCGGGCTGGAGGAGGAGCGGGCCAGCCTGACCTCCGGACTGGCCGCCGCGCACAGCGAGGGGGGCGCGGTGCGGGCGGTGATCGGCGAGTACGGCTTCGGCAAGACCCATCTGGTGGAACTGGCCGCGCAGGAGGCGCTGGAGCGCAATTTCCTGGTCGCGGCGGCCAGCCTGGACCTGGGCGAGACGCCGGCCCACCGCGGCATCGCCATCTACAGCAGCTTGCTGCACGGCCTGCGCTACCCCGACAGCGACGAGCGCGGCATCGAGCCGTTGGTGGAGAAGACGTTGGCCGCGCCGCGCTGGCGCGAGCAGCTCTGGACCGCCACATCGCTGCAAAACGATCCGCTGGACACGGGGCTCTACGCGATCCAGAGCACCTCCTCCTCGCGGCAGCGCAAGGCCTGGCGCGAGTGGCTGATGGGCGGCCGGCGCACCCCGGCCATGGCCAAAGCCATGCCGCGCGGGGTCAAGTTCCCCAGCATCTACACCGTGGGCCACAACGGCCGGCAGATGGCCTATCTGCTCAGCGGCGTCAGCGTGCTGGCCCGGCTGGCCGGCTACAGCGGGCTGTGCGTGCTGATCGACGAGGCGGAGAGCTACTCGCTGCTGGCGGCCTATCAGCGCCCCAAGGCCGACGAGTTTTTCAGCGCCGTGATCTACGCCGCCCTGCAAGGGCGCCAGACGCGCATCACCGCCGACATGCTGCCGCAACACCGCTGGCGCGATTACCCGCCGGCCTACGACGATCGCCAGTCGCTCTTCTTCCTCTTCACCGTCACCCGCAGCGAGAACCGCCTGCCGCTGGAGACCTGGCTGGACGAGGGCCATGTGCTCAACCTGGAGTCGCATCATTCGGCCCAGGAGATTGGCCAGTTCATGCAGACCATGATGAACTATCACGGCCAGGCCTACGGCTACGAAGTCGGCGAGCGGCAGCGCCAGGTACGCCGGGCCGCGGCCGAACATCTGGCCCTGGGCACAAAGAGCGGTCGCCTCAGCATCCGCGGCGTCGTGCGGCTGACCGTGGAGCTGTTCGATCTGCTCTATCTCTACCCCGACTACGAAGTGACGACGCTGCTGGATGAGCTGCGGCAGCAGATGCGATGA
>JAKQCW010000248.1 GCA_029558955.1 Chloroflexota bacterium | reverse complement strand
GCAACCTGCTCAGTGGATGATATCCTCATCCAACAACATCATCAATTGATCCAGGGTGAACATCGGGAAGAACTCCAGCAGTTCCTCCAGCGGGTACCCTTGCACCATCAGCGCCAACACCAGGTCACGGGGCAATTGGTTGTTGCTGCTATTGCTCTTGCTGACCTGAAGCGGCGTTTCCAACTGATAAGACCGGGCAAGACGTCTTTCCAAGGGTAAAGCCCTCCATTTTCTAGTTGGCGAGAGTATAGCATAATCCTTTGTGGGGGGCAAAACGCGACCGGCGGGCGCAACAGGCTCAAACCCATCTGCCGGCGCGCCATGGCATCGCGGCCAGTTGCTTGCTTGCCCCTCGGCGCATTTCGCGTACAATCAGGCCATTGCGCCTCGACTCACCCTGCACCCAAAGGAGTATCCCCCATGCGCTCTTCCCTGCTGGCGGCCTTGCTGGCTGCCCTGTTCCTCCTGACCCCGCTGCCGGCCGCGGCCACGCCCGCGCGCCAGGATTTCGGCCCCCAACCTCAGGTCCAGCCGGATGCTCGTTTCTATGTCCAGCTCACCATCGACAGCAGCGCGGAAGCGGCTGCGCTCTCCCGCCTGCTGCCTGAATGGGACGATGCGCTGGCAGCAGGGGCAAGTCAGGTGATCCTGACCCAGGCTGAGATCGACAAGCTGCGCACGCTGGGCTACGATGTGACGGTGGTTGGCCGGGCGCCTGACGCCCCCGCAGCCTGGCCGGCCTGCTACAGCCGGCTGGATACGCTCTATAGCTGGCTGACCAGCTATGCCGCGGCGCACCCCAACCTCGTCGAGGTGATCGACTATGGCGACTCGTGGTGCAAACAGCAGGGGGGCTGCACCACCACTGGCGGCCAGTATCTGGGCGGCCACGACCTGCTGGTGGCCCGCATCACCAATGAGCTGGCCGCTGGGCCGAAAACTGGCAAGTTCTTCACCGATGGCGGCCTCCACGCGCGCGAGATCCCCACGCCGGAGCTGGCCAAGGCCTTCATCGAAAGCCTGGTGGGGGGCTACGGCGTCGATCCCAACATCACCTGGCTGCTGGATCAGCGCGAGATCTATGTGGCGCTGACCAGCAACCCCGACGGCCGCGCGCTGGTGGAGCTGGGCCTGGGCACCGAACCGCCCTATAGCGGCAACCCCTGGTATTGGCGCAAGAGCGGCAACAACAGCATCGCCAATTCCAACACCTGCGCCTGGCCTCCCACCAGCAGCAGCCATTACGGCATCGATCTGAATCGCAACCATATCTTCAAGTGGAACATCTCCGGCGGCGGCAGCACCGTCGTCTGCGCCCAGGACTACCGCGGCCCGTCGGCGGGATCGGAGCCGGAGATCCTGGCCTACGAGAACTTCGTGCGCTCGATCATCCCTGACCAGCGCGGGCCTGGCGACAACGACCCGGCCCCGGCCGACACCACCGGCTTCCTGATCAATCTACACAACTATACCAATGGCGTCATTCTGGTGCCCTGGGGATGGACCACGGCCGTGACGCCCAACAATGCTCAGTTGGTTGCCATCGCCGAGAAGATGCGCACCTACACCACCGCGCCCATGTACACCTGGCAATACTCGCTCTACCCAGTCAGCGGCAACACGCGCGACTGGGCCTACGGCGAGCTGGGCATCCCGGCCTACGTGATCGAGCTGTATGGCAACGACTTCTTCACCTCATGCAGCCTGGTGCCCAACCTCATCAACAACATGCTGCCCCTGCTGAAGTACGCGGCCACCATCTCCGACCGGCCCTATATGCGGGTCTACGGCCCCGATGCGCGCACCGTGGCGGCCAGCCCGGCCAGCCTGCCCTCCGGCGGCGCGCTGACCGTCACAGCCCAGATCAACGACACGCAGAATGGCAACCAGGCCATCGCCGCGGCCGAGCTCTTCCTGGTGCGCCAGGGCGGCCCGACGCCGGGCGATCCAGGCACGGGCACGGCCATGGCCGCGGTCGATGGCAACTTCAACGCCGCCATCGAGTCGGTCACGGCCACCGTCAGCACGGCGGGGCTGGGCCGCGGCCGCTACGTGGCCCTGGTGCGCGGCAAGGATGTGGGCAACAACTGGGGGCCCTTCTCGGCCGCGCCCTTCGAGGTGACCTGCTTCTTCGCCGACCTGGACTGCAGCGGCATGGTCGATGTGTTGGACATCATCGCCGTGGCCGAGGGCCTTCAGTCCGCCTGGCGCTATGGCGCCTATGAGTCGGTCTACGACGTGAACAACGCGGGGGTCGGCGACGGCGTGATCGACATGGCCGACGTGCAGATTATCGCGTCCTACTTCGGCCAGCCCGCGCCATGATCGCTCGCTGTCATGCTGAGCCGTCTGCGGCGAAGCATCGCGGCGCGCTGGCGAGATCCCTCGCGGTGACAGGACTGGCCACCCCGCCAAACCAACATCGGACCATCCTTGACTGAACTCCTGACCCAACGGCGCATCCTGCGCCTGTGGCTGCCGCTGGCCGCCATGTGGCTGCTCATGTCGCTGGAGCAGCCGACGCTCAGCGCCGTGATCGCGCGCCTGCCGGAGCCGACGCTGAACCTGGCCGCCTACGGGCTGACCTTCTCCATCGCGCTGATCGTGGAGAGCCCGGTGATCATGTTCCTCACCCTGGCCACGGCGTTGGCGCGCAGCCAGCAGGCCTACCGGCGGCTGATGCAATTCACCCACCTCATGGCGTGGGGACTGACCGCTTTCCACCTGCTGTTGGGCCTCAGCCCGCTCTACACCTGGATTCTAAGCGATCTGGTGGGCGCGCCGCCGGAGGTGATCGAGCCGAGCCGCATCGCCTTCCTGCTGATGGCGCCCTGGTCAGGCGCCATCGCCTACCGCCGCATGTGGCAAGGGGTGATGATTCGCTATGGCCGCACGCAGTTCCTCTTTCTCACCACGGCCATCCGGCTGGCGGCCACGGGGGCGGTGGCGCTGGCGGGGCTGGCCAACGGCGCGCTGCCCGGCGCCAGCGTGGCCGGGCTGGCCATCAGCGTGGGGGTGATCGCCGACGCCGCGGCGGCCGGCGTGCTGGTGCGGCCGGTGGTGCGCCAACACCTGTCCAGCCAACAGCCGGGGGACTTCCTGCTGGCCTGGCCCTACCTGCTGCGTTTCTACACCCCCCTGGCCATGACTTCGCTGATCAATCTGGCCGCGCAGCCCATTGTCAGCCTGGGACTGAGCCGCGGGCCGCTGCCGCTGGAGTCGCTGGCGGTCTGGCCGGTGGTCAGCGGGCTGACCTTCCTGCTGCGCAGCGGCGGGGTGGCGCTGCAAGAGGTGGTGGTGGCGCTGCTGGCCGACCGGGAGAGCTACCAGGTTCTGCGCCGCTTTGCCCACAGCCTGGCGCTGGCGCTGACCGGGGTGGCCGCGCTGGTGACGCTGACCCCGCTGGCCAACCTGTGGTTCACCGGCGTGACCGACCTGCCCGGCGATCTGGCCGGCATGGCCCGCGCGGCGGCCGCGCTCTTGGTGTTGGTGCCGGCATTGACCGCGTTGACCTCCTGGCAGCGCGGGGTGCTGATCCACTTCAGTCGCACCAGTGCGATCACCGTGGCGACGGCCATCAACATCTCCGTGCTGCTGCTGGCGGTGCTGGGCGGCGTGCGCGCCCTGCCCTGGCCAGGCGCGATCACCGCCGCGCTGGCCCTGAGCGCATCGCTGATGGCGGAGGTGGCCTATCTGACAGCAAGGGCACGCGCGACGCGGCGCGTTGAGGGGTGGGCGTAAGGAGTCGGCAAGTAAAACGTAATGCGTAATGCGTAACCCGGAAAGGTGTTTGTTGGCTGTGGTACGCGGAGCGTAATGCGTAATGCGTAACCCGGAAAGGCGTTTGTTGGCTGTGGTACGCGGAGCGTAATGCGTAATGCGTAACCCGGAAAGGCGTTTGTTGGCTGGGGTACGCAGAACGTAATGCGTAATGCGTAATGCGTAATGCGTAACCCGGAACGGCGTTTGTTGGCTGGGGTGCACAGAGCGTAATGCGTAACCCGGAAAGGCGTGTGTTGGCTGTGGTACACAGAGCGTACTTCTCATGCTCTAACCCAACGCCCATCTTCATCCGGTTACGCATTACGCATTACGAGTCACGCATTACGGCGCTGGCAGATGCCCAAGCCGCGGCTAGACGAAGAGCTCCTCCAGCCGGCGCGGATCATATCCTGCCCCCAGCCCTACCATCAACAGCACCCGCGCCTTCTGTGGGCTCAGGTCGTGGGCGAAGATGGCGCCGGCGCGGCGCAGGGCCATGCCGCCGCCGGCGTAGCTGTAGAGCGGCTGCGCGCCGCCGTAGGGCACACGACTGGAGATCACCACGGGAATGCCAGCCGCCAGGGCGCGGTTGATTCCCTCGAAGAGCGCCTGGTTGACGTTGCCCGCGCCCACGCCGGCGATCACCAGCCCCGCTGCGCCGCGTTCCAACGCGCCGCGCAGCGCGAAGTCGTCCACGCCAGCGTACATGTAGATGATGTCCACGCGCGGCAGTTGCTCTGGCAGCGGCACATGGACCCGCGGCGACCAGGCTGCGCTGAACTCCACCAACCCGCTGCGCACCGTGCCCAGATCGGGGGGCATGATCGACTCGAAGGCGTCCACGGCCGAGGTGTCGATCTTGGTCACGCGGCGGGCGGAGTGAATGTCGCCGTGCATGACGATCAACACCCCCCGCCCCCGGGCATCGACGCTGGCCGCCACAGCCGCCGCATCCAGGATATTGGCAGGGCCGTCGGCCTTGGGGTCGCTGGCTGCCCGCATGGCGCCGGTGAAGACGATGGGAGTGGGCGTGGGCACAGTCACATCCAGGAAGAACGCGGTCTCCTCCATGATATCGGTGCCGTGCAGGATGACAATGCCCTCAGCGCTGCCCTCGGCGCTGATCTGCTGGATGCGCCGGGCCAGTCGCAGCCAGAACTCTGGCTGCATGTGTTCGCTGGGGATGTTGGCGAACTCCTCCACGTCGATCTGGCCGATCAGGTGCAGGCCGGGCGCCGCCGCGGTCAGCTCGGCGCCGTTGAGGGCAGGGACTGCGCCGCCGGTGGCCGGGTCGATGCGCATGGCAATCGTGCCGCCGGTGGCGATGAAGTGGATGCGGGGTTGTGATGACATGGCGCGCCTTGGTGGTGACTCGTGACTCGTGACTCGTAATGCGTAATGCGTAATGCGTAATGCGTAATGCGTAACCGGAAACGCGGACGTTGTCTTTGGGTTACGGGATACGGGTTAAGAGTTACGGGTAATGGCTGACGAGTCGCGAGCTACGGGATACGGGTTACGAGCTACGGGCAATGACTGACGAGTCGTGAGCTACGGCTTATCGGTTGCAAGTCGCAGATTCCGGACTCCGGGTTACGCATTACGCATTACGGGTCACGAGCTACAAGTTACGGATCGCAAGCACAAATTCCGGGTTACGCATTTCGCATTACGGGTCACGAGCTACAAGTTACGGATCGCAAGCACAAATTCCGGGTTACGAGTTACGAGTTACGAGTTACGGGCTACAAGTTACGGATCGCAAGCACACCTTCCGGGTTACGCATTACGCATTACGAGTTACGCCCCAATTGTAATGCAGATACACCTTGCCTGCAACTGCGACGTTGGCGGTTGGCAGGGGTGTTGGGTATAATCTCACCGGACTGGCCGAGGCCCCTTGTCATGCAACACGAACCACACTCCGATGTCCCTGCACCCCCTGCGCCGGCCCGGCGCGCGCCCTGGCTGGACTGGCTGCTGCTGGCCGGTGGGCTGGGGGTGATCGCGCTTATCTGGCTCATCACCCCTGGCGACCTGCTGGACAAGGCCGATCACGTGGGCTATGGCATCTGCCACCAGATACCCTTGCGCTCCCCCTTCTTCGCCGGCCGGCAGTTGCCCCTCTGTGCGCGTTGCAGCGGGCAGTTTCTGGGCGCGCTGGGCGGGCTCCTGCTGTTGATCGCGTTGGGCCGCGGCAAGGCGGCCAAGCTGCCGCCCAGGGCCGTGGTCATCGTCCTGCTGGGCTTCATGGCCGTGTGGGCGTTGGACGGCCTCAACTCCTACGCGACCTTCTTTCCCGGCGCGCCGCAGCTTTACCAGCCGCACAACATCCTGCGCACCGCCACCGGAGCCATGCAGGGGGTAGCGCTGATCAGCCTGGTGCTCCCCTTTTTCAGCGTGACCCTGTGGGCGCAGCCCAGCCCGCGGCCCACCCTGGCCAACCTGCGCGAGGTGCTGCTGCTGATCGGCCTGGCAGTGTTGATCACCGTGGCCGTGAGCAGCCATTGGGCGCCGCTGCTCTACCCCCTGGCGCTGCTCAGCGTCGCCGGCGCGCTGATGATGCTGGCCCTGGTCAACACCATGCTGGTGGTGCTGGCGCTGAAGCGGGAGGGCCAGACGGCCGGCTGGCGCCAGGCCCTGCCGCTGTTGATCGCGGGCCTGGCCCTGGCCCTGGTCGAGTTGCTCCTGATCAATCTGCTGCGCGCCTGGTTGACCGCCCAGTGG
>JAKQCW010000235.1 GCA_029558955.1 Chloroflexota bacterium | reverse complement strand
TTGTCCAGCAACAGCTCCCCCTCGAAGCGGTGCAGGTAGCGCGCCTGGAAGGGGGCCAGGGTGCGCCGTAGCTGGCCGTCGGGGAAGATCTCGTCGTAGATGAACAGGACCTGCTGCAGTTGGCGCGCCGCATCCAGCGTGCGCGACATCTGCTTGAGCACCGTGGCGCCGGTGTCAGGGTCGAACCAGCGCCCCTGCATGTCCAGCCGGCCATCGGCCTCCAACAGGTGGCGGGGGTCAGGGTTGTCCACGTCGATGACCAGCAGGCCGCCCGGCAACAGCAGCTTGCGCCACGCGGTCAACGCGGCCAGTTGGTCCTCCAGCGTCAGGAGATGCATGAAGGAGTTGATGGCGATGAAGGCCAGGCGGTGCTGCTGCGGCAGTTGCACCGCGCGCATGTCCGCCTGCACCAGCGTGATCTGGTCGGCCAGGCCGGCCTCCTCGACCTTGGCTTGGGCCACCTCCAACATGCGCGGCGACATGTCGACGCCGGTGATAGCGAAGCCGGCTTGGGCCAGCGGCAGCAGCAGGCGCCCTGTGCCGCAGCCCAGCTCCAGCAGCGGCCCTCCCATGCGCTCAGCCAGGCCCAGATAGAGCGCCACATCGTCTTGGAATGGCTCATAGTCCAGATCGTAGAAACGGGCAAAACGGTCGAATTCGGACATAGGGGGATCTCCGAAGCGCCGCGGCAGGGGTGACTCACGCGGCATGGCGACGGCATCTCACTGATCATCCCATGAGACATCCGTGCGCTGGGCGCACAACCGTCGATGAGAATGGCGGGCTCGGTGGCTGCGCAGAGACCGGCCGAGCGGCTATGTTCAAGTCAGATGCACGGTGGACGGGCTCAGACCAGCAGGTCTCGGCTTGGCAGGCTCGCTTCCGGTTTGGCAGTCATCATAGTGTGGAATCGTTGGGACGGTTCCAGCCCCTTCGATGTTAGCACAGTTGTGAGCAGCGACCAAATGAGCGCAGACTCAGCCATCGGCGCCGGGCATCTGATTCTACATTGATGCCCGATTCCCTATTGACAAATGCAAAATTTGTGGTACACTGAAAAGGCTTTCAGAAACCGCTTTCAGAAACCGCTTTCAACACTCCTCAGCTTCCTGGTTCGACCTGTCCGCCATGACCGTGCAACGTTCCCTCAAACGCGCCACCATCTCCGATGTCGCCCGCCTGGCCGGCGTCTCCATCGCCACAGTGAGTCGCGTGCTCAACGGCACGGCGCCGGTGGCCGAAGAGACCATGTCACAGGTCAACCAGGCGATCGCGGCCCTGGACTACGCGCCGCACGCCGCGGCCCGCACCCTGGCCGGCCGCCGCACCGACACCATCGGCCTGCTGTTGCCGGAGATCAGCGGTGCGTTCTATTCGCCGCTGATCCATGGCATCGAGAGCAGCGCGCGCGAGGCGGGCTTCGACCTGCTGATCCACACCACGGCCGACCGCTTCCGCGAGCGCGGTCGCATTCAACTGCCGCTGGACGAGCACAACACCGACGGCCTGCTGGTCTTCACCGACCGGCTGAGCGACGCGGAGCTGGCCCGTTTCTCTGGCCGCGGCTTTCCCCTGGTGCTGCTCTACCGCACGGCGCCGCCGACGCTGGACATTCCGGTGGTGACGCTGGAGAACAAGGCCGGCGCGCGCAGCGTCGTCGAGCACCTGATCGTCGAGCACGGCTGCCGGCGCATTGCCTTTCTGGCCGGCCCCAGCGGCAACGAGGATTCCTGCTGGCGCGAGGCGGGCTATCTGGAGGCGTTGCGCGTCCACGGCATCGACGACGACCCGGCGCTGCACGGCCCGGGCGAGTTCGACAGCGAGCAGGCGCGCGCGGTGGTGGCGCAGTGGCTGGGCCAGGGTGTGTCGTTCGATGCCATCTTTGCCGGCGACGACGACGCGGCCATGGGCTCCATCCAGGCGCTGACGCAGGCTGGTCTGCGCGTGCCCGAGGATGTGGCCGTGGTCGGCTTCGACGATGTGCTGCTGGCGGGCTTGATGGTTCCCCGGCTGACCACCGTGCGCGCGCCGATCGAAACGGCCGGCCGGCAAGCCGCACGCCTGCTGATCTCCCTGATCCAGGGCGAAGAGGTGGAGCGGCTGGTGCTCTTGCCCACCGAGCTGGTGATCCGACAATCATGCGGCTGCGACAGATAGTCGCACGGAGCCGTGACCACTGACGAAGGAGGTGATCCGGCCGCGGCTGACAGCAAGCTGCCTCCACCATCCGATGTTCCAGCGTCTGCTCCAACCCTCCCCCAAGTTTGCTCTTGCTCCTTCGGGAGCTTTCACTGATGTTTCGGTCCGATTTCGGAAAGGAGTTTCCCATGTTTGCCAAGAGACTGGTCTCCCTGTTGCCGCTGGTGGTGATCGCCAGCATGTTGTTAGCTGCCTGCGGCGGCGCGGCTCAGCCGGCCCCCGCCCCTGCACCGGCTGCCACCGAGGCGCCGGCTGCCCAAGAGCCGGCCGCCACCGAGGCGCCGGCCGCCGAAGAGCCGGCCGCCACTGAAGAGTCGGCCGCCACTGAGGCGCCAGCCGAAGAGCCGACCCCTGAGGCGACGCTGACCGCCGAGGAGCAGGCGGTTATCGCCAGCGCCGCCGCGGCTGAGGCCGTCAAGGCCGCTGAGGCCGCCGGCAAGACCCCCATCCGCTGGTTCGTCGGTGTGGGCACAGGCACCAGCCCCGACCAGGTGGCCGTCCAGGAGGAAGTCGTGAAGGACTTCAACGCCTCGCAGGACAAGATCCAACTGGTGCTGGAGATCGTGCCCTACGACGCTGGCCGTGACACCCTGGCCACGCAGATCGCCTCCGGCGCCGGCCCCGACATCATCGGCCCGGTGGGCTGGGGCGGCTCCAACGCCTTCTACGGCCAGTGGCTGGACCTGACTGAGCAGATCGAAGCCAGCGGCTTCGACACCACCATCTTCGACCCGGCGCTGGTCGATTCCTATCAGACCGAGGAGGGTCAGGTGGGCCTGCCCTTCGCCGTCTTCCCGTCGGCCACCTACTTTGTGCCGGAGTACTTCGACGAGGTGGGTCTGGAGTATCCGCCCCAGAACTACGGCGACAAGTACATCCTGGACGGCGAGGAAGTCGATTGGACCTGGGAGACCTTCACCGAGGTCGCCAAGCGTCTGACCATCGACGTCAACGGCTTCAACTCGACCGAGGAGGGCTTCGACCCGAGCCAGATCGTTCAGGTGGGCTACAGCCCGCAGTGGCAGACCCATCCCAACTACTTCGGCGTCTTCCATGCCGGTTCCGACTTCATCGTCGAGGGCACAGAGAAGGGCAGCTTCTCGGTGAATCTGCCGGAAGGTTGGATGGAAGCGGTGCAGTGGGCCTATGACGGCATGTACGGCGCGCAGCCCTTCATGGCCACCGGGCCCATGAGCAATTCCCCTGAGTTTGGCAACGGCAACCTCTTCAACATGGGCAAGGCCGCCATGGCCGTCACGCCGCTCTGGTACACCTGCTGCCTGGCTGACTTCGTCAACGCCGGCCTCGAGTTCCAGGCGGGCGTCCTGCCTTCCGACGCCGATGGCCAGCCGCACGGCCGCGTGGACGCTGACACCTTCCGCATCTGGAAGGGCACCAAGCATCCGGCCGAGGCTTTCGCGGTGCTTTCCTACCTGATCACCACCGGCGGCGACAAGCTGCTGCCCATCTACGGCGCGCTGCCCGCGATCCCGGAGAAGCAGGAACCATTCTTCGAGGCGAAGTCGGAGCAGTATCCCTTCGTGACTCCCGAGACCTGGGAGGTCTTCAAGGCCGGCCTCTCCTACCCCGACGCCCCCAGCGCCGAGCAGTGGATGCCCAACTGGAACGAGGCGTTCGCCCGCGGCGACACCCTGTGGGACCTGTTGCAGAACACGCCCCCCAGCCAGTTGACCTTCGACACCGAATGGCAGAAGTACCTTGATGACCTGAACGTCATCTTCAACAAGTAACTGCCTCCTGACCCGTGGGCGGGCGCGTCTCTCATGGCGTGCCCGTCCGCGGGACG
>JAKQCW010000185.1 GCA_029558955.1 Chloroflexota bacterium | reverse complement strand
GCCGCCCACGGCGACGCCGCCCCCATTGCCGCTGACGCTGTTGCTGGAGATGGTCAGATCGCGCAGCGTGGGGGATGCGCCGCCGCGCACCCACACCCCACCGCCCGACTGGCCGCCGCCGGCCGTGACGCTCAGCTTCTCCACCACGGTGTTCCGCGCGATGGCGCCGTCCGCGGCTGTGATCACCGGCTGGTTCCCGCTGCCGCTGATGATGGTTGACCCGGCGCCGGCGCCCAGCAGGCTGATGCGTGGGCGCAGGGTGATGCTCTCGCGATAGGTGCCTGGGGCGATGCGCAGCGTGGCGCCGGGCGCGGAGGCGTTGATGCCCTGTTGAATGGTGCTATAGCGGCAGCCGCTGGGACAGATATCAAACGCTTCTTCCTGCGCCAGACCAGACTGCGGCAGCAGGGTAAAGAAGAGGGCGGAAGCGACTATCAGCGACAGAAGACGCACCGGGGCGCGACTGAGCAAGCGACCACGAACAAACATATCGATACTCCGATGGGTGGATTGTCATACGATAGGCGATAGGCCACTCCAGTATAAGGGGCCGATTCGGGCGAGTCAATAGGAAATTAGTACTATGCGAGGCATGGGAAGCTGCCATTCAGGGGGAAAAACGGGCCAACGGTCGGGCGCCTGGATGCGACGCGCCGACGATCCAGCCTTGGCGGCAAGGGCCCTTGGGCGCTCCAAGAGGCGATCAACGCTGGATCGCCTCTTGGATAAAACGCCCGGAATGTCAGGGAACCGGGGTGAAATTCGGATCAGCGGTGGGCTGGTCAGCCGGCGCGGGCGGCAGCGGCAGCGGCTGGGTGATCTGGTTGGAGGGCTGAATTGTGTCGCCGGCGTTGCTGTTGCTGGGCAGGCCGGGAACCAAAGGCGGCCAGGGGGCAAAGGGCTCCCCTCGCTCATATTGGCCGGCCAGATGGTCGCGGATGGCGCTGAGCAGGTCCAGCAGGCCGGCGCTGGTCTCTCCCGGCCAGTTGACCGGATCGCTGAGCTGCCAGAAGGCTGCCCAGCCCTCATCGCGCCGGCCGCTGGCGTCGTAGGCCAGCAGCACAGTCAGCGCCTGGCCGATGGGGTCCTGGCTGGCCAGCGGCTGGCCGTAGCTTGCCTGCACCGCCTCGCTCGCGCGCTGAATCTGGCCGTCGAATGTGCCGGGGCTCCAGCGCGACGCGTCGGAAAAGCGGTTGCCGTCCCAGATCAGGGGGCGAATGAAACGGGGCGAGTACTCCCGAAAGAGGCCAAAGGCGAACTCGAAGCTGCCGTCCAGCGCCTCGACAGCCGCCACCCCGTCGCCGTCGTAGTCGGTCAGCCGTTTGGGAATGATGGGGTTTTGCGCCAGGTTGATGAAGGGCAGCGCACCGGTCAGCTCGCGCACCTGCCAGCGGGTCTCCGCTTCCGGGCGGCTGGCGTCGTCCACCGGCTCAAGCTGCAAGATGTAGATGCGGGTGCAGGCAAAGCAGAAGCCGCCGTTGGCCGCCCAGATCGGCAGCTCCAACAGCCCATCGCCGGTGATATCACGCCAGCCCACCGGCGTCTCCCAGCGCTGGCCGTAGCCGGCGAACTGGATCACCTCGTCGCTCCCCTCATCCTCGAAGATCAGCTCGGCCGGGCGGCCGGGGGACAGATGATAGATCAGCAATCGGGGCAACTGCACCCCCAGGGCAGCGCTCTGCTGCTCCGGCGGGTTGAGGATGACGGTCAGGAATCGGTCGGCTCCCTGCCGGATGCTCTGCTGTTCGGCGATGGTGTAGCCCTCTGCGTCCAACCGCTCCAGGCGGCGTTCATGCACGCCCAGCGCGCGCGCCAGGGGGCCGGGCGTGGCGGTGGGCGTGGCGGTGGGTGTGGCGGTGGGCGCTGGGGTGCGGGTGGGGGTCGCCGTGGCGGTGGGTGTGGCGGTGGGGGGCGGCGTGGTTGTGTCGCTGGGGCGCGGGCCCAGGGCAACGGCCAGATGCGGCGTGGGCAGGGTGGGGGTGTTGGTCGGCAGGGTGGCCAGCGCGCTGCGGTCGGGCGTGGGCAGCGCCATGGACGCGCAGCCGGCCAGGCTCATTGCCAGCAAGGCATAGACCAACCATGAAAGGAGACCAACAAGGACGCCCCCTGGCTGCCGG
>JAKQCW010000168.1 GCA_029558955.1 Chloroflexota bacterium | reverse complement strand
TCTTCGCCGTTACTTTCGTGGCCGTGCTGGGTCTGGGCATCCTGCCCGGCCAGCTCATCCAGTGGGCCAGCGAGTCGGCGCAGTTCCTGATCCAGTTCTAAGCCGGCGGCTGCGGCCGGACGGGTGATCCGGCCGGTCAGCTTGCAATCTCCCTGCAATCTCCCTGCAATCTCACGGAAGAGCGCCATAGGCGCTCTTCTTTGTTTGGGTGCAACCTGCTGAAAGAACTCAAGCTTGATAGCCCATGCCTCAAGGCAGGATCAACGGCAGCCACACCACACAGTCAACTGAGGGGTCTGCCGTCGGAGTACAAGGCGATACGCCACGCTCGCTGCAAATGAGAAGCCCTGGGTACTCTATGAAGTCTCCTCAACCGCTGCTATGACTTGGACAAACCCTCCCCACCGCCGTATAATGGCCTCCACCATGTCACCCCTCCTCACAACCTTGCTCCAGGCGCTGCCCGGTTTCAGCGCCAGCGATCCCCTCCCGGCTATGCAGATCACCCTGGTGACGGCCGACTCGCGCCAGGTGCAGCCGGGCGCGCTGTTCGTGGCCGTGCGCGGCGGCGCGGTGGATGGCCATCGCTTCATCGCCGACGCCATCCGGCGCGGCGCGGCGGCGGTGGTGGGAATGGATGCACTGACGCCGGAGACGACTGAAGTCGTCACTACCAGCCGCGTGCCCTACGTGCGGGTGGACGACAGCCGGGCGGCGCTGGCGCGCCTGGCCGCAGCCTTTTTCGGCTATCCCAGCCGGCAGATGCGCGTCGTCGGCGTCACCGGCACCGACGGCAAGACCACCACCAGCAATCTGATCTATCACCTGCTGGGCGCGGCTGGCCTGCACCCCGGCATGATCAGCACCATCGGCGCGCACATCGGCCAGGAGGCGCTGGACACCGGGCTGCACGTCACCACGCCCGATGCGCCCGACGTGCAGCGCTATCTGGCGCAGATGGCTGCGGCCGGCTGCCAGGCGGCCGTCCTCGAGGCCACCTCCCACGGCCTGCACCAGGGCCGCGTGGCCGCGGTCGACTTCGATGTGGCGGTGGTGACCAACATCACCCATGAACACCTGGACTACCACGGGACCTGGCAAGCCTATCTCCAGGCCAAGGCGCTGCTCTTCCACAGCTTAAAGCAGTCGGCGACCAAGCCGGTCGCCGCAGCCAGCACATCTCACGTTTCACGTTTCACGCCTGACGTTTCACCTCTCACGTTTCCCCTGGATGTGCAGCCGAAGGTGGCTGTGTTGAACGCCGACGACGCCTCGTATCCGCATCTGCGCGCCATCCCGACCGATTGGACCATCAGCTATGGCCTGGACGATGCGGCGGCGGACGTGCGCGCCGCCGACATCGCCTTCGAGCCGGCGCGCACGATCTTCACGGCCCACACGCCGGCCGGGCAGGTCCAGGTTGAGCTGCCGCTGCCGGGCCGCTTCAACGTCTACAACGCGCTGGCGGCGCTGGCCGCGGGGCTGGCGCTGGGCCTGCCGCTCCAGGGGCTGGCCGCAACTATGGCCACCATGCCGGGCGTCGATGGCCGCATGGAGCGCATCGAGCGCGGCCAGGACTTCGTCGCCATGGTCGATTTCGCCCACACCCCCATCTCCCTGCAACGGGCTTTGGAGGCGGTGCGCCCCATGACCGCCGGCCGCGTGATCGCCCTTTTCGGCAGCGCCGGCCTGCGCGATGTGCGCAAGCGCGGCCTGATGGCGGCCGCCTCCCTGCGCCTGGCTGATCTGACCATCCTGACAGCCGAGGATCCGCGCGTCGAGTCGCTGGATGTCATCCTGGAACAGATGGCTGAGGGCGCGCGGCAGGTCGGCGGCGTCGAGGGCCGCAACTTCTGGCGCATCCCCGACCGCACGGCCGCCATCCTGGCCGCGGTGGAGATGGCCCAGCCCGGCGATGTGGTCATCGTCTGCGGCAAGGGCCACGAACAGTCCATGTGCTTCGGCGAGATCGAGCACCCCTGGCGCGATCAGCTTGTGCTGGCCTGGGCGCTGGAGCGGCGGCTGGGCCAGAGCAGCGCCCCGCCCCCCTTCCGACTGCCCACGGCGGATCCTGGACAGACCCCATGAACTCCGATTTTCGTGATCGCATCAGTGTTGCCGTGTGGGGGGTGGTGATCACCCTGGCTGCCAGCGCGCTGATCAGCCTGCCGGGCCGCGGGGCCAGCCTGGCGCTGGGCACGGCCACGGTGACGCTGCCCATCGCCGCGGCCAATCTGCTGCCGCTGCTGCTGGCCTTGCTGGCCGGCTCCAGCGCCCAGGCGGTCATCCAGGCCCACCCCCTCAGCCGCCAGGGCCGTTTGCGTTTGCCCATGCGCTTTTGGGCGTTGCCCGTCGCGGTGACGCTGATCGGGTCCATCACCCTGCCGCGCGCACCCTCCCTGCCCTATTGGGCCACCCTGCTGCTGGGCATGGCGGCGCTGCTGGCCATCGTACTGGCGGCGCTCTATTACAGCCTCGACCCCCAGGCCACGGGCTATCGCCGGGCCCGCGCCAGCCTGAACCTGGTCTGCTATGCCGTGGCGCTGGTGCTCTTCTTGCTGATCCCCAGCGCATGGCCAGAGGCCAGCCGGGCCGCGATGCTGGGCGTCGTGGCCATGCTGCTGGCGCTGGAGTTGCTGCGCGGCACGCAGGCGCGCGTCACGCTGGTGGCTCTCTATGCCTTCATCGTCGGCGCTGTGGTGGCCCAGGTGGCCTTCAGCCTGCTGCTGACCGGCCTCAGCCCCCTCAGCGCCAGCCTGCTGCTCCTGGTGCTCTTCTATCTGCTGGTGAGCCTGACCTGGCAGACCTTGCAGGATCGCATCACCCGCCGCGTGCTGCTGGAATACGCCGCCGTTGCCCTGGCCGCTCTGTTCATCATCCTTCTGCTGACGCCATAGCCAGCCGGCGGGCGGCGAGAACGACGCATCGCCGCAACAAAGGCGCCCGGCAGAAATGGTCTGCCGGGCGCCGTTTCACTGCAAGATCAGCGCAGCGTTGCCGCCGTGAAGGATCACCGGTAGCTGTTGCCCACCTGCGTCACTGTGTTCGACACCGTGAAGCTGGCGATCTGCTGGCCGGGCGTATAGCTCCCGTCCAGGTAGACGCCGCCCAGCGTCTCGCCGGCGGCGCTGCCGCCGTAGTAGATCTCGATCGTCTCTCCGTTCGTCACGGCAGGCGACGAGAAGACAATCGACTGGAAGGTCTTCGTCGGGGCGAAGGTCAGCAGATCCTCGCCGGCGCTGGTCTGGATGTGGATGATCGTGCCGGCCGGCAGCGCAGAGGGGAAGTTCAGCGCCAGCGAGTACTGGCTGGAGGATGTGCTCGGCGCCTGCGCCATGCCGACGCTGCCGGCTGCGACCAAATAGCCGCCGGAGATCTTGAAGCCGCCGTCGTAGTCCAGCGCGCCGTTCATGCTGTTGGTGGGGCCGTTGACGATCACCACACCGCCGGTCATCTCGATCGCCCCGTTGACGTCGATGCCGTCGCCGGCCGCATCGATCACGATATTGCCGCCGTTGATGATCAGATATTGGGTACCGCTGTAGGTGAAGGAGTCCATGCCTTGCCCGCCGCGCCCCGGCCGGCCGCCTGGCTGCATGCCGGAGCTATCGACGCCGCCGGCCACGTTGATGCCGTCGTCGCTGGCGACCAGCGTGATGTCGCCGCCGTTGATGGTGATCAGCGCGCTTTCGATTCCTTCGTAGGACCGGGTGATGTTGATCACGCCGTCGTTGATGGTCAGGGTCTCGTCGGCGTGCAGAGCGTCGTCGCCGCTGGCCAGGGTGAAGTCGCCGCCGTTGATGGTGATGCTGCCGTTGGAGTGGATGGCGTCATCGGCCGAGTCGATGATGTAGGTCCCGCCGTCGATGGCGACGCTCACCTGGCCCTTGATGCCCTTGGCCGAGGTGGCGTCGTCGACGAAGGCGTTGCTGCCGCCGCCGGACGTGAGCGTGAACTGGCCGTCGCTGAGCAGCACGTCGGTCTCAGCCGCGATGGCGTCGCCGCCGGCTGTGATGGTGATGCTGCCGCCCTGGATGGCGATATACCCCTTGGCGGTATCCTCTTCGTTGTCGGACTTGAGCCCGTCGCCCTGGGCCGTCACGGTGATCACGCCATCTTCGATCAGCAGATAGTCCTTGCCGCGGATGCCGTCGTCCACCGCGGTCACGGTGATGTTGCCGCCGGCGATGACCAGGCCGTCTTTGCTGGCGATGCCGTCGTTGAAGTTGCCCTCGACCGTCAGCGATCCGCTGCCGGTGATGGTCAGATCGGCCTTGCTGAAGAGGGCCGCGTTGGGTTCGTCGTCGGCCGGGTCGGCGAACAGGTAGTTGGCAGTGTCGGACAGGAAGTTCTCCGTGCCGTCAGCCAACTCGATCTCGACGGTCTCAGCATCGGCGACGAAAAGGGGCGCGCTGGTGCTGTTGTGCAGGTTGACGCCGTTCAGAATCAGCCGCACGGTGGCCTTATCGGTCGTGTTTACGATGATCTGGCCGTCAGCCAGCGTGCCGCTGATATTGTACACGCCGGCCGCTGTGATGGCAGCGGTGCTGCCGTCGATGGTTACCCCGTCGCCGTCGGCCGTGATGCTGTCGCCGTTCAACACGATCTGCACCGCGGCGCTGTCATCGACATCCCCGACGACGGAGACCTCGTGGGCCAGGCTGTTCTCGGCCAGCGCAACGGCGACGGTAACGGCCTCAGTCGACGTAGTCGTCGCGGCGGAGCTCACAGCGACGCTTGACGCGCTGTCTGCAACGGCCACGGTATTGGCCAGATCGGCGGCAACAGTCGCGCCGCTGGATGTGGATGTGTCGCTCTGGCACGCGGCCAGGATCGACAGCGCCAAAGCGCCAACCAGCAGGGATGAAAGCAGTTTCTTGGTCATTTCCAGTCTCCTGTTCTTTGGGAAAACGTCACTGCTCAGGCGCCGGGCGCTTTCACTCGCTTCGCCGCCTGGCGCCGCTGGCTGAGCAGCAACGTTTTCATTGAGTATCTGTGTCTATGGCCAATTATGAACCAAGAATGTTCAGGAGATGTGAAGAACCAATCAGGAGAATATAGGATCCCCGCCCTAACCCTTCGCCGGCCAGCTTTGATTGTCCGGGCGCGCTGTGTCCCCATCGCGCCATGGCCCTGCCCACCACCTGCAGCTGCTGCGGCGCGCTGCGCTAGTACAAGTTGGCGTAAATAACTCTTCAGTTTACCTGCTCCCGGCGGATCCGTGATCCGCCGGGTGTGCGCCCACAACGCCGCCGGTTCACGGAACCGGCCTGAGCAGTGAGTGAAGACCGATTTAGGCCGACGTGTTAGTCAGTGGGAGCACCTGCTCCCGGCGGATCCGTGATCCGCCGGGTGTGCGCCCACAACGCCGCCGGTTCACGGAACCGGCTTGAGCAGTGAGTGAAGACCGATTTAGGCCGACGTGTTAGTCAGTGGGAGCACCTGCTCCCGGCGGATCCGTGATCCGCCGGGTGTGCGCCCACAACGCCGCCGGTTCACGGAACCGGCTTGAGCAGTGAGTGAAGACCGA
>JAKQCW010000156.1 GCA_029558955.1 Chloroflexota bacterium | reverse complement strand
CCTCTTCGTGCGGGACATGCCGCGCCTGTCGGTGGACATCGACGTGGTGTACCTCCCGTGGCAGACGCCGCGCGACGAAGCGCTGCAAGCCATCAACCAGGAGCTGGCCGCCATCGCCACGCGCGTTGCACCACTGGGCGTGCAGACACGCCTGGTTCGCGCCAAGGACCTGGGGGACACCAAGCTGATCGTCGAGAACGACGCCAACCAGGTGAAGATCGAGGTCAACGTCGTGTTCCGAGGCAGCGTGCTGCCCGTGGAGCGGCGGCCGCTGAGTGCCAAGACCAGCGATCTGTTCGGCGTCGAGTTCGAGCTGCCGGTTCTGGCACCGGACGAGCTGTACGCCAGCAAGCTGGTGGCTGCGCTGGATCGGCAGCACCCCCGCGACCTATTCGACGTGTGGCAGCTCTACGAATCGGGCGACATCAGCGACGGCATGGTCGAGTGCTTCGTGATCTATCTGGCGGGCCACAACCGGCCGCCCCACGAAGTGCTGTTCGGCAACGACAAGGACATCGTCGGCGAGTACGAGCGGGCCTTTGTCGGCATGAACGAAGTGGGTTGCTCCCTGGAGACACTGCTCGACGCTGGCGCCAGGCTGCGGCGCGAGCTGCCGCAGCGCCTGAGTGCAGCGCACAGGCAGTTTCTGAGCGGGATGGTGCGTGCATAACCGGACTGGTCGCGGGTAGCATGCCCACACGCCGCTCAACTGCCTGCACTGCGCTGGAAACTGCGCAATCTCGAAACCTTCCGCAAGCGCCGTCCCGACGACTTCGCAGCGCAATCCGCCGCCCTCGACACCGGCTTGGGCCAGAGCTGACGAACATCCCGCAGCGCCCCACTTGCCGGGATTGCCCCATGCCGCATTCATCGTGGCATCCACGAAGCAGCGGCCCTATACCCAAAGGCTTCCGACAAAGGCCAAAGGGCTGGGAAGGGGCAAAGGAAGGGCGCCAAGGGGAAAGGCCCTATCCTGAAAAGGCCAAAAGGCGCCCCGAGCAGCCCGTCATCCGGGGTTCGCCATGCTCTCGCTGTTCCAGCGCAAACGGGTGCCACCCACCGCCGGCACACCGCCCACCTCCGCCATCGAAACTCCGAAAGGGTTGACGCGGCCGGAGTCGGCCGCATCGCTGCTGGCCACGCCGCGTCGGCAGAAACTGCTGGAACACATCTGGCAGCGCACCTCGCTCTCGCGCCGGCAGTTCGCCACGCTCTACCTCGCCCCACTGGAGCGCTACGCCGAGCTGGTCCAGCAGTTCCCAGCGTCTGAGAGCCATCACCATGCCTACCCGGGTGGCATGCTGGACCACGGCCTGGAGATCGTCGCCTACGCCCTGAAGCTGCGGCAGTCGCACCTGCTGCCCGCCGGCACCACGCCGGAGGCGCAAGCCGCCCAGGCCGAAGCGTGGACGGCCGGCACTGCCTATGCGGCGCTGCTGCACGACGTCGGCAAGGTCGCCGTTGACCTGCACGTGGAGTACGCGGACGGCACGGTCTGGCATCCCTGGCACGGCCCGCTGCGGTGGCCGTATCGCTTCCGCTATCGCAAGGAGCGCGAATACCGGCTGCACAGCGCCGCCACCGGACTGCTCTACGTCCGGCTGCTCGATCCAGGCATCTTCGACTGGCTCGCCGACTACCCCGACCTGTGGGCCGCGCTTCTGTACGTGCTGGCCGGCCAGTACGAGCACGCCGGCACTCTTGGCGAACTGGTGGTGCAGGCCGACCAGGCCTCGGTGGCCCAGGAACTCGGCGGCGATCCCAGCAAGGCACTGGCCGCGCCCAAGCACGCCCTGCAGCGCAAGCTGCTCGATGGCCTGCGCTTCCTGCTGCGGGAGGAATTCAAGCTGAACCAGCCCCAGGCCTCGGACGGCTGGCTGACCCAGGACGCACTCTGGCTGGTGAGCAAGACCGTCTCCGACAAGCTGCGCGCACATCTGCTGTCGCAAGGCATCGACGGCATTCCGGCGAGCAATACGGCGGTGTTCAACGTGCTGCAGGATCACGGCATCGTGCAACCAACGCCGGATGGCAAGGCGATCTGGAAGGCTACTGTCACCAGCGACGCCGGCTGGTCGCACGCCTTCACCTTCCTGAAACTCTCGCCGGCGATGATCTGGGATGCCGCCGACCGGCCGGCGCCGTTCGCAGGCCGTGTGCAGGTCGAAGAGGAACAGGCGGAGCCGACGCCGCAGGCGCCGGCGGTGGCTGATGGGCCGCGCGTGGAAGGCATCGAAGCTGCATCCGCGAGCACGGCGCCGATCGCATCCGCAGCCATGGACACCGGCGTGGCCGCGCTGCTCGACCTGCTGGGCGACGCCGCTCCACCCACGGCACCGGAGATCCCGAGTTCCCCTGTTGCCGAGCCCGAGCCGGC
>JAKQCW010000155.1 GCA_029558955.1 Chloroflexota bacterium | reverse complement strand
GCTGACCGGCCGGATCACCCGTCCGGCCGCAGCCGCCGGCTTAGAACTGGATCAGGAACTGCGCCGACTCGCTGGCCCACTGGATGAGCTGGCCGGGCAGGATGCCCAGACCCAGCACGGCCACGAAAGTAACGGCGAAGACGATGCCCAGCGAGGGGCCGATCTTGATGCGGCCCTCGTCCTCGGCCGGCATGAAGAACATGTAGCGCACGATGTTCAGGTAGTAGCCCGCGGCGATGGCGGCGTTGATCAGGGCGACGATCAGCAGGGCGAAGAAGCGCACCTGCACGGCCGCGCCGAAGACGAAGTACTTGCCCCAGAAGCCCAGCGTCGGCGGGATGCCCGTCAGCGACAGCAGGAAGATCAGCAGCAGCGACGCCAGCCAGGGGGAGCGGTAGATCAGCCCGGCGTAGTCTTTGAGCTCCACCTTGCCGGTCTGATTCTCGATGGCGATCACCACCGCGAACGCGCCCAGGTTGGTGAAGACGTAGCCGAAAAGATAGATCAAGATGCCGTTGATGCCGTTGAAGGTGAAGTTGTCGAAGGGCTGCAGGCCGAACTGGATCTGCGGGATGCAGACCAGGCCCATCAGAATGTAGCCGGCCTGGCCGATGGAGGAGTAGGCCAACAGGCGTTTGATGTTGCTCTGCCGCAGGGCCACCAGATTTCCCAAAGTCATGGTGATCATGCTCACGCCGGCCAACACGGTCAGCCAGTCGATGGCAAAGCTGGGCAGAGCCACGATGAAGACGCGTACCATCAAGGCAAAGCCGCCGATCTTGGAGGCGGTGGAGAGGAAGCCGGTGATGGGAGTCGGCGCGCCCTCGTAGACATCGGGCGCCCACTGGTGAAAAGGCACCAGGCTGGTCTTGAAGCCAAAGCCGACCAGGAGCAGCACCACTGAACTGAAGGCCAGCCAGCGCATGCCCCCTTGCAGCCCCTGCCCGGCCAGCGTCTGCGCGATGACGTTCAGGTTGGTCGCGCCGGTGACGCCGAAGATCATAGAGATGCCATAGAGCATCACGGCCGAGGCGACCGCGCCGTAGAGGAAATACTTGATAGCCGCCTCGTTGGATCGCTTGTCGCCGCGCAGAAAGCCGACCAGCACGTAGGAGGTGATGGAGAGAAACTCCATGCCCAGGTAGACCATCAGCAGGTCGTTGGCGCTGACGGCGATAACGATCGCCAGGGTCACGGCGACCAGCAGGGCGTAGTATTCGCCGCGATGGTGGCCGATGCGCCGGATGTAGTCGATGGAATAGATCACCACCAGCGCCATGCCGATCAGCGCCGTCGCCATCAGGAAGGTACTGAAGCCGTCCAGCGCCAGCATATCCGTCACCGGCTGCGGCGGGGTTCCGACCAGGGTGAAGGCTGCCACGGCAGCCAGCAGCAGGCCCGCTGCCGCTACGCCGGCCAGCGCACGATCCTGCACGCGGCGGCGCGTGGCCAGGTCAATCCCGAGGACCAGCAGCGCTGTGACGACCAGGATGATCTCTGGCAAAAGTGATTGGAGGGTGGAAACGGTCAATCTGGCCTCCTTGTCCGAAGGTTGTCAGGCGGCCGGCCGGTTGGCGTCCCCAGAGGGGCCGCATCGGGGCCTGTGGCGCTGGTCCAACCTGCGAACTGCTCGTCTCAGTGACGCCAGCTTACAGCGCGTTGATGATCGACTCAGCCGCCTGGTTGAAGAAATCCACCAGCGGCGTGGGGAAGACGCCCAGGATGATGATCAGGATGACCAGCGGCCACATGACCAGCTTCTCGAAGCTCACCATGTCGCCCGGCTCGTGCTTCTCCTGCCAATCCTTCATGTCGGTCCAGTGATCGACCTTGTGCGGGTCGTATTCGCCCAGGAAGAGCGACTGGATGATGCGATAGAGGATGTAGCCGGCCGTGGCCACGATGCCGATCACGCCGATGGCCGCCCAGACGGTGACGATGTCGAAGGCGCCGCGGAAGGTGAAGAACTCCGCCCAGAAGCCGGCCAGGCCGGGCAGACCCAGCGAGGCGAAGGCCACCACCATGAAGATGCCGTAGTAGGCGGGGGTCTTGGCGCTCAAGCCGCCGAACATGCTCAGCTCGCGGGTATGGGCCCGTTCGTAGATCACGCCGACCAGGAAGAAGAGGCCGCCGGTGATCAGGCCGTGGTTGAACATCTGCAAGGTGGCGCCGTTGATGGCCATGGCCATGCTGTCGGTCACGCCCGGCTCAGCCATCTTGCTGATGCCGGCCGCGGCCGCGCCCAGGCCCAGCATGACATAGCCCATGTGGCTGACCGAGGAGTAGGCGATCAGCCGCTTCAGGTCAGTCTGGGCGATGCAGACGAACGCGCCGTAGACGATGCCGATCACCCCCAGGATCACGATGGGGATGGCCCAGTGGCTGAAGGCCTGGGGCAGCATGGGCAGCACGATGCGGATGATACCGTAGGCGCCCAGCTTCAGCAGCACGCCGGCCAGGATCACTGAGCCGGCCGTGGGCGCCGCGGTGTGCGCATCGGGCAGCCAGGTGTGGAAGGGGAAGCTGGGCACTTTGATCATGAAGGCCAGCATGAAGCCCCAGAAAACCAGGCTGGCGATGGTCAGGTTGCCGGCAAAGGGCTGCCGCTGCACCGCCTCCATGATGTCGAAGGTGTTGGTGGCGAAGTAGACCGCCAGAATCGCCAGCAGCATGGCCACCGAGCCCACCAGGGTGTAGATGAAGAACTTGATGGCGGCGTAGCGCGGGCGATCCTTGGCCTGGCCCCAGATGCCGATCAGGAAGTACATGGGCACCAGACCGATTTCCCAGAAGACGTAGAAGAGCACGAAGTCCAGCGCCACGAAGACGCCCATCATGCCCATCTCCAGCAAGAGGAAGAGGAAGAAGAACTCCTTCACCCGCTTCTTGATGGTGAAGCTGGAGTAATAGAGCCCCAGGGTGGAGAGCAGCGCGGTCAGGAAGAGCAACGGCACGCTCAGCCCGTCGGCGCCCAGGTGGTAGAACGAGTTGAGCTGCGGGATCCACGACAGCTTGACCTCGTACTGCATGCCGCCGCCGTTGGGGATGTGGCCAGTGTAGTAGTTGACCATCATGTAGATGGTCAGGGCCAGCGGGACGAGGCTGACCGCGATCGACCAGAGCTTGATCAGCCGCTCATTGCTGCGCGGCAGAAAGAGCACGACGATCGCTGCGACCAGCGGGATGAAAACGGTGAGGGTGAGGATCCATTCGTTGAAAGATGCCATGTAACTTCTCCTAGAGAGCAGTCAGTCACAGGACGCTCAGGCCGGTCCGTGTGGTGTGACCAAGCCTGTTATCCGACAACACCGATGCCCGCCACCTGCACCGCGAAGAGCGCCAGCAGCAGCAGCACTGTCAGGAGAGCAACCAGTAAATAGGTCTGGCCCTGGCCGGTTTGCACCAGGCGCAGCGCGCCGCCAGCCTTGTTGGCCAGCGAGCCCAGGCCGTTGACGATGCCGTCGATGAAACGACTGTCGAAGCGGCTGGAGATGTGGGCCAGCCAGGCGCCGAAACGACCCACCCCGTTGACCACCCCATCGACCACGGTGCGGTCGAACCAGGCGGCGGCGCGGGAGAGCCACAGCGAGAAGCGCACGAAGATGATGTTGTACAGCTCGTCGAAGTAGAACTTGCGCCGCATGGCGTTGTAGACGCCGCCCAGGCGCAGCCGCTGCATGGCGGCATCAACCGGATCGAGCTGACTGTACACCTGCCACCCCTTGCCGGCCCGGGTGTAGATCAGCCAGCCGAGGCCGAGGCCGCCCAGCGCAATGACCACCGAGAACAACACCGGAACCCAACTGAAGGGTATGGTCTCGGCGTGGATTTCCAGCGTCTCGGCCAAACCGCCGACGAAATGATGGAACGGATTGCCGCCCAGCAGCGACCCCAGCAGCGGGAAGTCCTCGTGCACGCCGACGTAGCCCAACAGCACCGCAAAGACGGCCAGGATCAACAGCGGCACGACCATGGCCTTGCTGCTCTCCGAGGCGTGCGCCGCGGATTCGGTGCGGGGCTTGCCCAGGAAGGTCATGCTGATCTGGCGCCAGGTGTAGAAGGCGGTCAAGAAAGCCGCCGCCACCAGGAAGATGAAGACCAGCAGCGCCAGACCCTGGTTCCAATCGCCATGCAGGATGGAGTGCCAGGCATCGGCCAGGATCTCATCCTTGCTCCAGAAGCCGGCAGTGACAAAGGGGAAACCGGCCAGCGCCAGACCGCCCACCAGAAAGGCGATGAAGGTGGCAGGCATCTTCTTGCGCAGCCCGCCCATGTAGCGCATGTCGTTGGGATCGAAACCGGCGACCTCGTGCTGATTATGGGCGTGACCATGGTGCTCGCCGTGCTCCATGCCGTGGATCACCGAGCCGGAGCCGAGGAAGAGCAGCGCCTTGAAGAATGCGTGGGTGATCAGGTGGAAGACGGCCGCCACGTAGGCGCCGACGCCCAGAGCGGCGAACATGAAGCCGAGCTGCGAGATGGTCGAATAGGCCAGCACCCGCTTGATGTCGGTCTGCGCCACGGCGATGATGCCGGCAAACAGGGCCGTGAAAGCGCCGATGAAACCGATGAAGGTCAGAGCCGGCGCGGACCCCGCCAGCATTACCGGGTACATGCGGATGATCAGGTAAACGCCGGCCGAGACCATGGTGGCGGCATGGATCAGCGCGCTGACCGGCGTGGGGCCTTCCATGGCGTCAGGCAGCCAGACGTGCAGGGGGAACTGGGCTGACTTGCCGATCGCGCCCCAGAAGATCAGGATGGCGATCAGGGTGGCCAGCGTTCCGAAGACCGGCACGGCGACCGCTTGCAGCCCTGCCAACACCTCCGGTTGGAAGAGTGCGCTGAAGGTCAGCCCGGCCTGGCCGTCGGTCAGCACGGCCGCGCCGGCGTAGAGCAGCATCATGCCGCTGAACAAGATCGCGTCGCCGATGCGGGTGGTGATGAAGGCCTTGAAGCCGGCCTTTTTCGGGGTGATCCGGTTGGGATCGTCGTATTTGCGGGCGAACCAGAAGCTGATCAGCAGATAGGAGCAGAGGCCCATGATCTCCCAGAAGACGAAGAGCAGCAGCAGGTTGTCGGCCAGCACCAGGCCCAACATGCCGCAGGCAAAGAGGGAGATGTAGGCGAAGAAACGACTGGCCAGCGGATCGACATTCTCCGGGCCGGCCGGCCAGCCGCGGCCGCCGCCGTGTCCGCCGTGCTCGTCATGGCCACCATGACCCGCGGGTTGAGTAGGCGTCTGCGCCGTATCGGAACCCGTGTGCGACGCAGCGGAACCTGCTGCCTTCTTGCCGACGCCCATGTAGCCCCAGGAATAGATGAAGATCATCAGGCAGACGAAGGGCACCATGAACAGCATGACCGCCGTCAGCGAGTCGACCCTGAAGCCCAGCTCCAAGACGCTGGCGCCGGTGGGGATCGAGATCAACGGCAACTCGATGGGATGCTCGTAGAAATGATGGTCGGTCCAGGCCTGGAAGAAGATGATCCAGGAGATCACCCACGAGCCGGCGATGGCCGCAATGGCGATCAGTCCGCTTAGCTTGTTGCTCTTGTTGGCGAACAAGGTGATCAGCGCAAAGGCCAGCAGGGGGAAGAGGGGAATGAGATAGATGAGATTGTCCATTCAGCCACCTTTGGTGTCAAGCAAGGGTGTGCAGGGCACGGGCGGTGTCCGTTGCAGCGGTGCGATCATGTCCTGGCTGGCGGTTTGGGCCGCCTGGCCAGCCGCGGGTAGAGCAGCAGGGTCAGCCCATAGCCAAGGAGCAGGCCCAGCACCGCCGCGGCAAGGAAGATCAGTTCATTGTCGTTGCCCAACAGGCGGGCCAGCACGATCAACGCCATGGCGCCGGTGATGCTGCCCATCAGCAGAGAGCGTTGCTCTTTGCGGGCGTAGTTGGCCTTGGCCAGCAGTTCCGGCACATCGCGGAAGCCAGGAAGGGCCCGTTCGATCTCCTGATAATAGTGATAGGCGCCGATGAAGCGTCCTTCGGCCATGGCCTCGGCGGCCAGGTCGTAGATCTGCGCCGCCTGTTCTTCGACAGTGCCTTCCAGTCGTTGGACCTGGGCCATGCTATCCCTTCAACAGGTCGATCTCGTCCAGGTTGACGGTATCGCGCGTGCGGTAGATGGCGATGATCAGGGCCAGGCCGACGGCCGCCTCGGCGGCGGCGATGGCCAGCACGAAGACCGTGAAGAC
>JAKQCW010000149.1 GCA_029558955.1 Chloroflexota bacterium | reverse complement strand
GTCGTAGAGCTGGCGCGCCGGGCTGGCCGGATCGGCCAGCGCCTGCTGGAAGAGGGGGAACTGGTCGCTGCTGTGGTTGGCCACGAAGTCCAGGATCACCCGCAGCCCGCGGCGATGGGCTTGTTCCACCAGCTCGGCCAGATCGGCCTTGGCGCCGAAGCGCGGCTCGATCTCCAGATAGTCGATGGTGTCGTAGCCGTGATAGCTGCCGGCGCGGAAGATGGGGGTCAACCAGAGCGCGTCGACGCCAAGCCCGGCGATATAGTCCAGCGCAGCGATCACGCCGCGCAGCGTGCCGCCGATGAAGGTTTCCATCTCGGCCGGCTCCAGCCAGCGATCAGGCGCGGGCGCGAAGCGATCCACCAGCACCTGGTAGACGATGGCCTCGTGCGCCCAGGCGGGGGTCTGGAAACGGTCGACGGTGTAGCCGTAGATGGTCATGGCCTCCGATGTGCCGTCGATGCGCAGCTCGTTGGACCAGAGAGCGACGCCATCGCACCAGCCTTCGATCACGTAGCGCACATGCGTTCCCTCCGGCTGGCCGGGGATCTGGCCCTGCCACAGCTCGGCGAAGTCCCAGTAGAGGGGTTGGAAGCGGGTTTCGACGCGCTGCAAGGCGACGGCGACGCCGTTGCTGGCCACGCCGAACGCGCCGGCTGGCTGGCTGCCATCGGTGGTGACGTAGGCGGTGATGCGCTCCACCAGCGCGTCGCGGCCGACGGTGACGGTCAGCGTCACCGGCTGACCGGGCTGCGGGTCCAGCGGCTCGATGGCGTGGTGATGGCGGATGCCGGACCAGCGCTGGCGCTCAGCGGCCAGGGTGTTGGCGTCAGATTCGAGCGCACCGAAGACGAAGTCCTGCATGACGGCGGGGGAGTCGGTCATGGGAGGTCTCCTTGGGGGGTTGGGCGAACCGCCGATGGAATTGTCGGGGCGACCGTCGCATCGCCGCGAATCAACAAGAGCCAGGCGGACCTGGCTCTTGTCTGAACGGTAACAGCGTTGCGATCCTAGCCCTTGACCGCGCCCGAGGTCAGGCCGCCTTGCAGTTGGCTCTGCGAGATGTAGAACAGGATCATGGTGGGGATGGCGGCCATCACCGCGCCGGCGGCGAACTGGCCCCAGTTCTGGCCATACTGCTGGCCGATGAACAGGCTCAGACCCACCGCCACCGTGTACTTCTGCG
>JAKQCW010000141.1 GCA_029558955.1 Chloroflexota bacterium | reverse complement strand
ACCGTTCACCGACAACCGTTCCCAGGAGGTTCATCCCATGGGTTGGATACAAGACCTGATCAAACCGGAAGCACGCCAGTGGGAAGAGTTCTACCGCAACCGCTGGCAACACGACAACGTCATCCGCTCCACCCACGGCGTCAACTGCACCGGCGGCTGCTCCTGGGCCATCTATGTCAAGGATGGCGTCATCACCTGGGAGATGCAGCAGATCGACTACCCGCTGCTGGAGTCGCACCTGCCCCCCTACGAGCCGCGCGGCTGCCAGCGGGGCATCTCGGCCTCCTGGTACGTCTACAGCCCCATCCGCGTCAAGTACCCCTACGCGCGCGGCGCGCTGATCGACCTCTGGCGCGCGGCCAAGGCCCGGCACGACAACCCGGTGGACGCCTGGGCCGCGGTGGTGGAGGATGAGGCGAAGCGCGCCCGCATCCAGTACGCGCGCGGCAAGGGCGGCTTCCGCCGGGTGACCTGGGACGAGGTGCTGGAGATCATCGCCGCGGCCTGCCTCTACACCGCCAAGAAATACGGGCCTGACCGCGTCTTCGGCTTCTCCCCCATCCCCGCCATGTCCTACCTCTCCTACGGCGCCGGCTCACGCTTCTTGCAGCTCTTCGGCGGCGTCAACATGAGCTTCTACGACTGGTACGCCGACCTGCCCAACGCCTTCCCCGAAATCTGGGGCGACCAGACCGACGTCTGCGAAAGCGCCGACTGGTACAACGCCAAGTACATCGTGGCCATGGGCTCCAACCCCAACATGACCCGCACCCCCGACGTGCATTTCATCGCCGAGGCGCGCCACGAAGGGGCCAAGTTCGTCGTCATCGCCCCCGACCTGAGCCAGGCCGCCAAATACTCCGACTGGTGGATCCCGGTCAAGCCCGGCACCGACACCGCGCTTTGGATGGCAGTCAACCACGTCATTTTGACCGAGTATTATGTCAAACGTCAGGTGCCCTACTTCGTGGACTACGTCACCCGCTACACCGATGGCCCCTTCCTGGTGGAGCTGAACGCCAACGGCGACGGCAGCTACCAGGCCGGCCAACTGCTGCGGGCCAACCGCCTGGCGCGCTACCAGGATCAGGAGAACGGCGACTGGAAGCTGCTGATGTTCGACCAGGCCAGCGGCCAGCTCAAGATGCCCATGGGCACGGTCGGCTTCCGCTGGCAGACGGAGAAGGGGCAGTGGAACCTCAAGCTGGAGGATGGGCTGGACGGCAGCGCCATCGAGCCGACTCTCTCCTTCATCGACCAGCACGACCAGGTGCTGCCGGTAGCCTTCCACGAGTTCGCCGACAACCGCACCTATCTGCGCCACCTGCCGGTGCGCACCGTCGAGACGGTGGATGGCCCGGTGCTGGTGACCACCGCTTTCGACCTGCTGGCGGCCCAGTTTGGCGTCGATCGCGGGCTGGGCGGCGACTGCGCGGCCAGCTACGACGACCCGCACCCCTACACCCCCGCCTGGCAGGAGGAGTACACCGGCATCGGCCGCGACACGGCCATCCGCCTGGCGCGTGAGTTTGCCAACAACGCCGAGGCGACGCAGGGCCGCTCCATGGTCATCATCGGCGCCAGCATCAACCACTGGTACAACAACAACCTGGCCTACCGCGCGCCCATCACGTCGCTGATCCTCTGCGGCTGCTGCGGCAAAAACGGCGGCGGCATGAACCACTACGTCGGCCAGGAGAAGCTGACGCTGGTGGCGCCCTGGAGCGGCTTCGCCTTCGCCGGCGACTGGGGCGTGCCGCCGCGCCTGCAGCAGTCCCCCACCTGGCACTACGTCAACAGCGATCAGTGGCGCTACGAGGGGGATTTCACCGACTACGCGCCGGTGCCGCCGGAAACCAAATGGGCCAAGGGCCACGCCATGGACCTGGAGGCGATGGCCGTGCGCATGGGCTGGATGCCCTACTTCCCACAGTTCGACCGCAACCCCTTGCAGGTGATGGAGGAGGCCGCGGCGGCCGGCGCCAACACGCCGGCCGAGGTGTCCGACTGGACCGCGCGCCAGATCAAGGAGGGGGCGCTGAACTTCGCCGTCAACGATCCCGACGCGCCGGAAAACTGGCCGCGCGTCTGGTTCATCTGGCGCGGCAACGCCATGGCCTCCAGCGCCAAGGGCGCCGAGTTCTTCCAGCGTCACTACCTGGGCACCCACGACAACATCGTGGCCGAGGAGCACGCCAAGGACAAGGTCAAGACTGTCACCTTCCGCGAGCCGGCCCCGCGCGGCAAGTTCGACCTGGTGGTGGACCTCAACTTCCGCATGGACTCGTCGGCCCTCTACTCCGACATCGTGCTGCCGGCCGCCTTCTGGTATGAGAAGAACGACCTCAACACCACCGACCTGCACTCCTTCGTCCACCCGCTGGGCCAGGCGGTGCCGCCGGTGTGGGAGGCCAAGACCGACTACGAGATCTTCAAGGCCTTTGCCCGGAAGATCAGCGAGATGTCGGCGCTAGTCTTCCCGGAGCCGGTGCGCGACCTGGTGGCCGCGCCGCTGATGCACGACACCCCCGACGAGCTGGCGCAGACCGCGCCGCTGGACTGGGCCGCGGGCGAGTGCGAGCCAGTCCCCGGCAAGACCATGCCCCATTTCCGTGTGGTGGAGCGCGACTACGCCAACCTTTACAACCGCTTCATCTCGCTGGGCCCGGTGGCGCGAGAGAAGGGCTTCAAGGGCAACGGCGTGCATGTGCCGGCCGAGCAGTCCTACGACGAGCTGCTGCAAAACCCGGTGGGCGGTTCGCCCGACCCGCGCCATGGCCGCTGCGTGGAGTGGGGCGGGCAGCGCTACCCCAGCCTGGAAGATGCCCTGGACACCGCCAACGCGCTGCTGCACCTGGCGCCGGAGACCAACGGGTCGGTCGCTCTGGCCGCCTTCGAGCACGAGGAGGAGATCACCGGCGTGCCGCTGGCCGATCTGGCCGAAGGAGTGCGCGATGTGCGCATGACCTTCTTCGACCTGACCCGCCAGGTACGGCGCACGCTGATCAGCCCCTGCTGGACCGGCAATGTCAACGACGGGCGGGCCTACGCGGCCTGGTGCCTCAACGTGGAGCGGCTGATACCGTGGCGCACGCTGACCGGCCGCCAGCAGTTCTACGTCGATCACCTCTACTACCTGGACTTCGGCGAGCACCTGCCCACCTTCAAGCCGCGCGTCAACCCGCGCAAGACCGGCGACATCGTCAACAGCCCGGTGGACGATCAGGCGCTGGTGCTGAACTACATCACCCCCCACGGCAAGTGGAACATCCACTCCACCTACAAGGACAACCACCGCATGTTGACCCTCTCGCGCGGCATGGATCCGATCTGGATCAACGACAAGGACGCCGAGCGCATCGGGCTGAACGACAACGACTGGGTGGAGGTCTACAACGACAACGGCGTGGTGGTGACGCGCGCCAACGTCAGCGCCCGCGTGCAGTCGGGCATGTGCCTCTACTACCACGCGGTGGAGCGCACCATCTACATTCCCAAGTCGCAGATCCGCGGCGGCAAGCGGGCCGGCGGCCACAACTCGCTGACCCGCACCCGCATCAACCCGCTCCAGTTGGCCGGCGGCTACGCCCAGTTCACCTACGCCTTCAACTACTGGGGCCCCATCGGCATCTTCACCCGCGACACGTATTGTGTGGTGCGGAAGTTGGAGAAGTTGGAGTGGTAAGACGTAACGAGTAATGCGTGACGAGTAATGCGTGACGAGTAATGCGTAACGAGTAATGCGTAACGAGTAATGCGTAACGAGTAATGCGTAACCCGGAATGGACGGCGGTGGTTGCGGGATGCGATGGTTGTGTTGGCGTTGGTCTCCCGATGGGTTGGAGTCGAGGCTTTAGCCGGTTGGAGTCGAGGCTTTAGCCGG
>JAKQCW010000140.1 GCA_029558955.1 Chloroflexota bacterium | reverse complement strand
ACCGTTCACCGTTCACCGTTAACCGTTCCCCCCGTGCCCAGTAACTCCCAAGGAGACGCCCCATGTTTCAGGAACTGAACCGCGGCCTGCCGAAGTTGCCGACGATCAGAGCCTATCGCGAGATGACGCCTCTAAAACGGCGCGAGATGCGCGAGGGGCTGCTCTACATCTCGCCTTGGTTGATCGGTTTCTTCATCTTTACCTTTTTGCCGATCCTGGCCAGTCTGGTGTTCAGCTTCATGAACCTGCGCATCACCGACGGCATCACCAGCACACCCAAGTTCGTCGGGCTGGACAACTACGCCCAGATGGTCAGGGACCCGCAGATTTGGTCTCTCAGCGGCGGCACGCGCGGCTCGCTGTGGATCACCCTCCTTTTCGGCGCGATTTCGCTGCCGGTGGGCATCCTGGCGCCGCTGGCCATTGCACTGCTGATGAACGCCAGGAGTCTGAAGGGCCAGATGGTCTTTCGCAGCGCCTTCTACATGCCCTACATCATCCCCTTTGTCGCCGCGGTCTTTCTGTGGGGCGGCATGCTCAACCCGGAGAGCGGTTGGATCAACCGGGCGCTGATTGCCGTGGGCGTGCCCAAGGAGAGCACACCCAACTGGGCCAACGACGTCAACTGGGTCTATCCCACCTACGTCATCATGGGCATCTGGGGCATCGGCAACGCCATGCTGATCTTCCTGGCCGGCCTGCAAGGGGTGCCCACCGATCTCTACGACGCGGCCAAGGTGGACGGCGCCAACGGCTGGCAGTCTTTCTGGAAAGTCACCTTCCCCATGATCTCGCCGGTGATCTTTTACAACCTGGTGCTGGGGGTGGTCTTCCTCTTCCAGTATTTCCTGGTGCCGCTGGTGGTCAACCAGGGCACAGGACGACCGGGCGGCGCGACCATGTTCTTCAACCTATATCTCTACAAGACTTTCTTTACCTTCCAGAACATGTCCTATGGCGCCACCATGGCCTGGCTGCTCTTCTTCCTGATCCTGATCGTCACCGTCTTCCTCTTCTGGTCGGCGAAATATTGGGTCTACTACGCGGGCGACAAGCGATCCTAAGGAGGGCATCATGGCAACCACCTCAACTTTCAAGCCGCGCCGGGCTGCCAAAAGCATCGTCGTCACCGGGCTCACGCTGGGCATGCTGATCCTCTTCCTTTCGCCCTTTGCCTTCATGGTCTTCACCTCGCTCAAGACGCCGGAGCAGATCGGGGTCATCGGCTCCCCCGTCTGGCCGGCGGCAGTGGCCACCTTCGAGTACGACGGCAAAGAGCGCGACATGTACACCGTGCCGATGAACAAATGCGAGGGCAGCGAGGAGAGCACCGACCAACGCGGCCTGGCGCTGGTCAAGAAAGGCACCCGGGCCAGCACCTTCATCGATCCGGACGACATGGAGCGGGGCGAGTTCGTCTGCCAGGTCTCTTGGCGCGCCCTGGATCGCCCCTGGACCTTCGCCCCTACCTTCAGCAACTACACCGAGGTCTGGAGCAGCATCAACTTCCCGCGGCTGCTGAGCAACACCCTTTTCTACGCGGTGGCCACCACCGTCGGCGTGTTGATCTCCTGCACCCTGGTGGCCTATGGCTTCTCCCGCTTCGACTTCCCAGGGCGCGATTTCCTCTTCGTGGTGCTGATCGCGACCATCTTCCTGCCCGGCTTTGTCACGGTCATTCCCACCTACACCTTTTTCCAGCGCATCGGCTGGGTGGGCACCTGGCTGCCGCTGATCGTGCCGAGCTTCTTCGCCAACGCCTTCGACGTCTTTCTCCTGCGCCAGTATTTCATGACCATCCCGCGCGAGATGGACGAGGCAGCGATGATCGACGGCGCCAGTCGCTTCCGCGTGCTGACCTCGATCCTGGTGCCCCAGGCCTATCCGGTGTTGCTGGCCGTCATCGTCTTCCACATCGTCTTCGCCTGGAACGACTACTTCGGCCCGCTGATCTACCTCTCCACCAACCGCGCGGCCTGGCCGGTCTCGGTGGCGCTGAGCACCTTCAACGGCATCTATGGCCAGAAGCCGCAGTTGATCCAGGCCGGCGCCTTGATGACGCTGATCATTCCCCTGCTCCTGTTCATCTTCGCCCAACGCTTCTTCGTGCAGGGCATTGTGATCACGGGAGTGGACAAGTAGACTGTCATGGGATGATTCGAGGAACACTATGAAAGTTGCCGTCATCGGCGGCGGCTCCAGCTATACCCCCGAACTGGTCAAGGGCTTTCTGGACCGCGTCGCCACCTTTCCGCTGACCGAACTCTGGCTGGTGGACGTGGAGCCGCAGCGGCTGGCCATCGTGGGCGGCTTTGCCCAGCGCATGGTCACGGCGCGCGGCAACCCTTTCCGCATCCAGTTGACCACCGATCGCCGCGCGGGCGTGGCTGGCGCCAGCTATGTCACCACCCAACTGCGCGTCGGCGGCATGATCGCTCGGCGCAACGACGAATATCTGGGCCAGCGTCACGGTCTGATCGGCCAGGAGACCACCGGCGTCGGCGGCCTGGCCAAGGCGCTGCGCACCATCCCCGTGGTGCTGGGCATCGCGGCCGACATGGCCGAGCTGGCCCCCGGCGCGCCGCTGGTCAACTTCACCAACCCGGCCGGCCTGGTCACCGAGGCGCTGGCCCGCCATGCCCCCGGCGTGCCGGCCATCGGCGTCTGCAACGTGCCCATCACCGCCAAGATGGCCATCCTCGACCTGCTCCAGCGGCGCACCGGCGAGACCATCGCGGCTGAGCGGGCAGAATTGAAAACCTTGGGCCTGAACCACCTCTCCTGGCACCGCGGCTTCACCGTGGACGGCGAGGATGTCTGGCCGTTGGTGATCGAGGGCACGCTGGCTGAGCTGCGCGCCAGCGAACATCCCATGTGGGATCCGGCGCTGGTCGAGAGCTTGCAGATGCTGCCTAACTATTATCTGGCCTATTTCTACACCACGGCCAAAAAGCTGGCCGAGCAGGAGCAGTGGCCCCCCTCGCGCGCCGAGACGGTCATGCAGGTGGAGGCTGAGCTGCTGGCCGAATACGCCGATCCCGACCGCAGCGATCCGCCGGCCGACCTGATGAAACGGGGCGGCGCCTGGTACTCGACCCTGGCCACGCAGCTCCTCAACGCCCACTACAACGACCTGGGCGAGACCCACATCGTCAACGTGCCGCAGGGCGGAGTCGTGCCTGGCTGGCCGGCCGACTGGGTGCTGGAGCTGCCGGCGCGCATCAGCCGCGCTGGCGTCGAGCCGCTGCCGGCCGAGCCGCTGCCCCCCGTCTGCTTCGGCCTGCTGGCCGCGGTCAAATCCTATGAGCTGCTGGCCGTTCAGGCAGCAGTCCACGGCGATCGCAACGCCCTCTACCAGGCCCTGCTGGCCCATCCCCTCGGCCCCGCCGCCGACCAGATCCCGGCCGTGTTGGACGACCTGCTGGAAACCAACCAGCGCTATCTGCCGCGGTTCTGGTGAACCGGTGACCCTTCCCCACCATGAACCCCATCCTCCGCACCCTCGGCTTTTCCCCCACCGACCGCGTCGTCATCCTGCATGCCGACGACATCGGCAGCAGTCAGGGCGCCAATGCCGCCTATGCTGAGCTGCTGGACGCGGGCATCATCTCCTCGGCCGCGACGATGGTTCCCTGCCCCTGGTTTCCCGCGGCCGCGGCCTTCTGCCGGCAGCACAGCGCTGAGCCGCGGCTGGACATGGGGGTGCATCTGACCCTGAACAGCGAGTGGGACGCCTACCGCTGGGGGCCGATCTCCACCCGCGACCGCGCCAGCGGGCTGTTGGACGACGAAGGCTATTTTC
>JAKQCW010000129.1 GCA_029558955.1 Chloroflexota bacterium | reverse complement strand
CCGAATGGCCAGGCAGGCGGCAACATGTTCTTCATCGGCTCCAACGCCGCCGGTCAGACCGGGCCCAGCTACCTCGCGGCGGCGGACTGCGGCGTGCCCGAACCGACCGATACAGCGGCTCTGGGCTTTCCGAACATGCACATCGTCATGAACGTGACCGGCGACGCCGATGTCACCCCGGCGACCTGCTCGGCCCTGGCTGACATCCCGTGGCTCTCGCTGAGCCCCACCAACGGCGCCAACGCCGGCGGCACCAACACACAGGTCACCGTGACCTTCAACTCCAACAGCCTGGCCAACGGCGTCTACACCGGCAACCTCTGCGTCACCAGCAACGATCCCGACGCCGGCCCCGGCAACGGGACCGACTTGGTGATCGTGCCGGTGACGCTGACGGTCCAGCCGCCGACCGCGGTGACGCTGACCGACCTGGCCGCGGGCGTCGATCCGATGCCTGCGCCGGCTGGCGTGCCGCTGGGCGCCGTGGCTGCCGCGGGGCTGAGCATGGCGCTGGCCGCCGGCTACGCCACACGGCGACGCCGCAGCTAGTCTCTGTAACCGACGACAGTCGCTCTTGCATCGCATCCCGCCGCGGGGCGGGGCGGGCAAGAGCGGCTGTCGCAGCCTGAAAACACTCCCGGCGGGCCGTGGCCCGCCGGGAGTGTTTTTTCGCCCCCGTTGCCTCCGCTCCGGTGGTCGAGTAGCGGCATGAGGTGACAGCGCGTCCATGAAGTCACGCGCCGTCAACGTACCGAGACCGCCCCCGCCGCGCGTGATCTCGGTACGCTGGCGATCCTGGTCGCCACCCCGACGCTGTGGCCGGTCTCCTGACCGAGCCACCCCGCAGACCGGGTGTCCCGCGGGGCTGATTCGTTCAGGAATTCCGACTGATTCGCCCCTTGACATGAAACATTTGTTCTGGTATAATCGCATCAGAACAAACGTTCTATTCTTATTTTTGCTGGGTGGCAGGAACCTGGATTAGCTGTGGCACAACAGGAGTATCAGATGCGGCGCGCTGCCCCGTAGAGCAACTGGCCTTACACCAGGAGTTCCCTATGCGCAGGCGGCAACTAGAAACGCAATCAGATCGGATCGAAGCTGTGCTGGCGTCACACCGGGTCCCTGGCCGGGTCTGGGGCGCCACCATCACCCCCCGCTTCATCCGCTTCCAGGTCACCACAGCCACCGGCACCCGCGTCAACAAGGTATCCAGCCTGTCGGAGGAGATCGCGCTCTCCCTGGGGGTACGCTCGGCGCGCGTCTATCGCCAGAACGGCGCCATCCAGGTGGAGGTGCCGCGCGAGCGGCCGGAGACGGTGCGCCTGCTGCCCCTCTGCCAGCGCATCGGCCAGGCGCCGCCGCTGACCGCTGTGCTGGGGCTGGATGAAGAGGGAACGCCTCTGCTGCTGCGGCTGCCCAGCCCGGACGTGGTGCATGTGTTGGTGGCCGGCGCCACCGGCTCTGGCAAGACTGCGCTGACGCGCTCGCTGTTGCTCTCCCTGGCCTTCTACAACTCCCCCGACACCCTGCGGCTGGCGTTGATCGACCCGAAAGGCCGTGGCTTCCAGCCGCTGGCCGGCCTGCCTCACGTCATCGGCCGGGTGGCGGCCGGCTCGGAGAGCGGCAGCAAGGCGCTGGTCTGGCTGGTGAAGGAGATGGAGCGCCGCGACGCGGCCGGCGTCAGCAGCCCAACCATCGTAGCTGCTGTGGATGAGCTGGCCGATCTGCTGGTCACCGGCGGCAAGGTGGTGGAGACCGCGCTGATCCGGCTGGCGCAACGCGGCCGGGAAGCGGGCATCCACCTGGTGGCCTGCACCCAGAAGCCCTCGGCCGAGCTGGTCAGCGGGCTGTTGAAGGCCAACTTCCCCGTCCGGCTGGTGGGTGCGGTCTCCAGCCCGGAGGATGCCAAGGTGGCCTCGGGCATCGCCGCCACCGGGGCCGAGAAGCTGCTGGGGCGCGGCGATTTCCTGCTGGTGGCCAAGGGGGAGGTGCTGCGCTTCCAAGCAGCCTACACCGCCGAGGAAGAGCTGACCCAAACCGCGCAGCAACTGCGCGGGCAGTGCGATCACCCACTGGCCGGCGCCATCGAGACGCCGTCGTCCAGCTAAACCGAGGAGCGCCTCCCATGCGACGTTTGTTTGCATTCATGCTGCTGGCCGGCATCGTCACCCTGGCCGTCATCATTGGACAACGCCTGAGCACCGACGCCATGGCCGTCATGGCCGGCGTGGTCTTCGGTGTGGCCGCCAGCATCCCGACCAGTTTGTTGATCGCCCTGGCTGCACGCGGCAGCCGGCGCCATGAGCCCCCCTACCGCCGCGATGACTACCAGCCCAGCCCGCCCGCGCCGCAGATCTATGTGGTCAGCCCGGGCCAGATGCCAGGGCTGGCCGGCCCAGGAGCAGGCGCCCAGCCCGTCCTGCCCCAGCCGCACGGCGCCTATTTCATGGCTGAACCGGCGCGCCGTTACAAGGTGGTCGGCGACGCCGAGTACTGGCTGGACGAGGTCGAACCCCAGCCTTGGGAATGACACAGGAGATGAATCATGCAGATCGGCAAGAGTGAACAGATCAACCTGCTGGGACGCAGCCACGGCTACTTTCCAGCGGCCTTTCGCTGGCGCGGCCGGCGTTTCGACGTGTTGGCGGTGGAGAAGTGCTGGCTGGAGCGACGCCCGGCCGCGCGCCGCCTGTTCCGGGTGCGCTGCGCTGACGGCGTTTTCGTGCTGGCGCAGTCGGTAGGGGACGATTCCTGGCAGCTCAGCCGCTGGCCGTTGACGCTGCTGCTGCCCCGTCCCAGATCTGGTTCGGCCGCGCGCTTCCCCCTGCCGCGCCGTCAGCGCCGGCCGGCGCGGCCGACGCCGGCCCCGGCCGCCCAAAGATTGGCATGGTCGCCGGCGCAGCAGGGCGGCCCGGTCGGGAAGGCGGCCGGCGCGGCGATCCGATAACCTTGGCCAGCGCGGCGCCCGCCGTTGGTTTCGATACGGCGGCCTACTCAACCAACGGCTGGTTTCGGTACGGCGGCCTACTCAACCAGCGGTTGGTGCGCTGCCGGGAGAAGTTTTTGCGTTAGCGGCTGAGCATCTGGGCCAGGGGGGGGCCGAAGATGGCGGCCGCCACCCCCAAGGCCCCCAGCACGGCGAAGAGCAGCGCGCCGGCCGCGCAGTCCTTGGCGATGCGCGCCAGCTCGTGATAGTCGGGGGAGACGAGATCGACCAGCGCCTCGATCGCGCTGTTGACCGCCTCCAGCGCCAGGATGACCGCGATGGTGAGCGCCAACACGGCCCATTCCAGCGGCTGGACGCGCAGCCAAAGGCCGGCGCCGATCACCACCAGCGCCGCGGTCAGTTCGATCCAGGTGTTGCGCTGCGTGCGGACGGTGTAGACCATGCCGTGCAGGGCGGCGGTGAAGGAGTGCCAGCGGTTGCGGCTTTTCATGCGGCCGAGGGAAGCGAGGCGAGGATTTCTGCCTGGAGCTGCCACATGGCAGCCTCCTCATCGGGGTTGGCATGGTCGTAGCCCAGCAGGTGCAGGACGCCATGAACGGCCAGCAGGCTGAGCTCGTCCCCCACGCTGTGGCCGGCGGCCGCGGCCTGGCGTTGGGCAGTGGGGAAGGAGATGATCACATCGCCCAGGTAGTTGAGCATCTCCGGCGCGGTCACGAATGGTTCGGCCCCCTCCCCTTCCTCACGCGCGGCGAAGGAGAGCACGTCGGTGGGCGCGTCGATGCCGCGGTAGGTCTGGTTCAATTGGAGCAGCAGCTCATCGTCGCCGATGACCAGCGAGACTTCGCCGTCGGCTGCGCCGCACCGCTGCAAGGCGGCCGCGGCCAGTTGGCGCAGCCGTTGGGCAGGGGTTTCGCGCTCATAGGCGGGATCGATCTGCAAGTCGATGTTATGCAGCGGCAGACTGGGATCGGGGGGCGTCATCTTGCTTTGGCTCCGGGATCTGCGTGGGTTTGGGGGTTTCAGCGCCGGCCACCGGCGGCGCGGGCGCGGCAGCCTCGGGATAGACGATTCGGGCATGGTGCGCGCCTTGCAGCGACTGAACGAAGATACGCCGGGTGGTCTCCAGGTCGCTGAGGGTAAGGGGAGACTGCGACAATTCCCCTTCGACCAGCTTTTGGTTGATGATCTTGCGCACCAGCTCATCGATGGCGGCCTGGGTTTCCGGGCGCACAGCGCGCACGGCGCTCTCGCAACTGTCGGCCAGCATGACCAGCGCGGTCTCGCGGCTGTTGGGCCGGGGCCCGGGATAGCGAAAATCCTTTTCATCCACCGGCGTTGGCGCGGCCGCCTTCTGCGCCTCATGATAGAAGACGCGCACCAGGCCTGTGCCCTGATGCTCCAGGATGAAATCACGCACCCGATGGGGCAATTTGTGGCGGCGCGCCATCTCGTCGCCATCCTTGACGTGGTTGATGATGATCCTGGCGCTGGACCAAGGGTCGAGCTGGCTGTGCGGGTCGATGCCCTGCATGCGGTTTTCCACGAAGAAGTAGGGGCGGTTGATCTTGCCGACGTCGTGATAGTATGCACCCACCCGCGTGAGGAACGCGTCGGCGCCGATGGCCTCGGCCGCCTGCTCGGCCAGGTTGCTGACCAGCAGCGAATGATGGTAGGTGCCCGGGGCCTTGGTGACCAGCTCGCGCAGCAGGGGATGGTTGGGGCGGGCCAGCTCCATCAGACGCAGCGGCGTGGCAATGTCAAAGATGGCGCCCAGCAGGTAGAAGCCGATCAGCGTGATGCTGGCCGCCACCGCGCCGTTGGCCAGGCTGGCGATGGTCAACTGGATGGCGCCGGTCAGGTCGACGCTGCGGCTGAGGGGCAGGTTGAAAGCCCACAGCAGCACCAGACTGACCGCGCTGACCGCCGCGCCGGCCGCGCCAAAGGCGCTGATGCGTTCCCCCCGGCGCAGCGCCAGGGTTCCCACCAGCCCGGTCAACATGGAGTAGACCACCAGATCCACGTTACCGCCGCTGAGATACGCGATCATCACGCCGAAATAGACCGCGGTCAACAGCGCCATGGGCAGGCTGAGCAGGGTGCCGACCAGCATGGTGGCCGCGGCCAGGGGGAAAAGGTAGGGCAGCACCGTGCGGCCGGGGATCATGAACTTGGCCAGAAGGAGAAAGGCCAGCAGCAGGGCCACCAGCAGCCCCAGGTCTTTGACCGCCAGCGCCTCGGAGGTATTGGGGCTGAGCGCGTAGAGGCCAAAGAGCGCCGCCAGCACGCAGGCGATCATCACCGCCGTGGCCAGCCGCCACCATTCCCACTTGGGCTGGTTCAGCCCCAGCGCCTGCAAGGCTTCGATGTGGCGCGCCGTCACCAGGTCGCCGGTGCGAATGATGATCTCTCCCTCCTCGTAGCGCTCGATCTGCGGCGAGACGGCCGCGCGCGCCTCGGCGCGCAGCGCGTCGGTGCGCTCCTGATTGAGGATCGTGTTGGGCTTGGTGAGCGCGCGCACCAGGGCGATGACCAGCCGCGCCTCCCCGTCATCGACCAGGTCCACGAAAGAAGGCACCTGACGGCGGATGGCACCCAGTTGGCTGTCGCGAATCTCGCTCAACATGACGAAGCTGAGCACCCGGGGCACCTCGTTGGCCACCCGCTGCCAGGCTTCATCGTTCAGCGTCAGCAGCGCCTGCCACTCCTCCGGCTCCAAGTGTACATCAGGCAGGCTGCTGAGAGTCTGGATTTTCTGCTCCAGTGCGGCGTTCTCGTCGGCGCGCTGCTCGGTGAGCAGCGCCGTCACCTCGCCGGCGCGCGCGATCTGTTCGCTGCGCACCCGGCGCACCGGCTCATAGACATCGGCTACCCGCCGCTCGGCCTGGACGCGCGCCTCTTCGGTCAAGACCTCGCTCAGATATTCGATGAACTGGGGAGAACGGATATCCGCGGGACTGACGTCCCCCACTTGCAGCGTGTACTGCCCCATGGGCGGCCACTGCACCACCAGCGCCAGCGTGGTACCGACGACAAAAAGCGCGCCCAGAGCCAGCAGCAGCAGGCGGGAGCGCACCGAAGGCCGCGGCTTGGCCTTGGCGCCGGGAAACAGCGGGGGTGTCGTAGCGGTCATGGCGATCAGCGTCTATGCAACAACTGCTCAAACAAGGCGCACAGAGGACAAGCGCTTAACCCAACAGCTCACGGGCATATTGGTTGACCAGCTTGCCGTCGGCCTGGCCTTGCAGGCGGGCCATGGCGGTGCGCATGACCAGCCCCATCTCCTTGGGACTGCTGGCGCCGGTGTCGACGATGACCTGTTCAACCACGGCCTTGATCTCGGCCGCGTCCATCTGCCTGGGCAGATAGCGCTCCAGAATCGCCAACTCGGCCTGCTCCGGGCCAACCAGATCCATCCGGCCGGCCTTGCTGAACTCCTCGATGGAGTCGCGGCGCTGGCTGGCCTGCTTGGCGATGACCTTGAGCACCTCTTCATCGCTCAGCGTCGCGTCCAAGCCCTCGGCTGTGCGCTTTTCGACCAGGGCATTGGCCGCGGCGGTCTTGACCGAGCGCAAGGTGCGCTTGCGATCCTCATCGCGCGCCAGCATGGCTTCCTTCAGTTCGTTGTCCAGTTGTTCCAGCAAAGTCATGGCGACTCCATTGTGGGCTCGGCGGCTGTGCGCGGGCCGGCCCGACCGGGAAATTTTCGTCGATGCTGGCGATTATAGCACGAATCACCCCCTCCGACAAGCGACCGTCCAGCCAGGCTGGCCAAACAAACTTGCCACCGCCGTCTGACTGTGGTATAGTAGCGCAAGTTAGGCGCTGTAGCCTCCATGCTTGCCGGGTATGGAGGTTTTTTTATTGGGTCTTGATCTTGCTTTCCCCTGACATACCGTTGTCCGACATGCGTATCGCGATCGACGCTCGTATTGCTCACTATACCAGCGCGGGCATTGGCCAGTATGCTGTGCATCTGGCCCAGGCTTTGGCGCGCCTGGATCAGGCCAATCAGTACCTGCTGTTGCAGAGTCGCAAGGATCAGCGCGTCCTCGTGGCTGAGCCGCACGTGCAGCGTCTGGGCATCTGGACCCCCAGCCATCACCGCTGGGAGCAAGGCGCGCTGGCCGTGGAATTCAAGCTTCGCCCTACGCTGCGCCGGCTCAAGATCGATTTGTTGCACAGCACCGATTTCATCCCGCCGCTGCGCCTGAGCGGCTTCAAGTCGGTGATCACCGTCCACGATCTGGCCTTTCTGCGCTGGCCGCACTTCCTGACCGAGGATAGCGCCCGCTACTACGGCCAGGTGGAGGCGGCGGTGGAACGGGCCGATCACATCATCGCCGTCTCGGAAAGCACCAAGAACGACATGGTGAAGCTGCTGGGCGCGCCGGCCGAGAAGATCACCGTGGTCTACGAGGCCGCCGACCCGCTCTACCGGCCGATGGAGCGGGCCGAGGCGCTGGCCGCGCTGCGCGGCAAATACCCCCTGCCCGATCAGTTCATCCTCTTCGTCAGCACCATCGAGCCGCGCAAGAACATCGTCACCCTGTTGCGCGCCTACCGCCGGCTGCTGGATGCCTACAAGGTCGAGGCGGGCCTGGTGCTGGCCGGCGCCACCGGCTGGCTGTCCGATCAGATCTTCGAGACGGTCGAGCAGTTGGACTTGCAGCGCCATGTCACTTTCCTCGGACGCGTGCCCAACGGCGACCTGGCCAGCCTCTACAACCTGGCGAGCTGCCTGGCCCATCCCGCCCTGTACGAAGGCTTTGGCCTGACGCCGCTGGAGGCCATGGCCTGCGGCACGCCGGTGGTGGTCTCCAACGTCTCCAGCTTGCCGGAGGTGGTGGGGGACGCGGCGCTGTTGATCGATCCCAACAGCGATGAAGAGCTGGCCGTGGCCTTGCAGCGGGTGTTGACCGACGAGACGCTGAGCGCCAGCCTGCGCGCCAAGGGCCTGGCCCGCGCCCGCACCTTCTCCTGGGAACGCACGGCCGAGGAGACGCTGGCGGTCTACCGGCGCGCCTTCGGCCAGAGCGGGGGCGCCTCATGACCGGCCGCCTGCTCTTTCTGACCCCTCAGGTGCCCTACCCGCCGCATCAGGGCACGACGATTCGCAACTACAACCTGCTGGCCAACCTGGCCGGGGAGTATGAGATTCACCTGCTCTGCTTTCAGGAGAGCGCCGACAACCCGCCGGGCAACTCGCCGCTGCCCCATTTCTGTTCAGTGATCGAGGCGACCCCCTCGCCCGCGCCCCGCTCCCTGCTCAACCGGGTTCTCACGACCCTGACCTCGCCCTCGCCTGACATGGGCCTGCGGCTGGCGTCCGAAACCTTCCAGGCCCGGCTGGGCATGTTGCTGGAACGTTACCGCTACGATGTGGTGCAGATCGAGGGAATCGAGATGGCGCCCTACGGCCTGTGGCTCTTGCAGCATCCGCTCTGGCGCAACGCCCAGCAGAAGGACGACCTGCCGACCATCCCCATCGGCCGGCCGCGCCTGGTGTTCGACAACCATAACGCCGAATATGTCTTGCAGCAACGGGCCTGGGAGACAGACCGGCTCAAGCCGAACCGCTGGCACGCGGCCGCCTACTCGCTGGTGCAGTGGGACAAGCTGCGCCGCTATGAGCGACAGATCTGCCAGCGGGCTGACCGGGTGATCGCCGTCTCTGAGGCTGACCGCGAGGCGCTGCTGCACCTTGATCCCAAGCTGAACATCACCGTGATCCCCAACGGCGTCGATCTGGACTACTACGCGGCCTATCAGCGGGCCAACGATGCGCAAGCGCCTGACTACGGCCCCAACGCGCTGGTGTTCACCGGCAAGATGGACTTCCGGCCCAACGTGGACGCGGTGGCCTGGTTCGCCCAGGAGGTGCTGCCGCTGGTGCGGCGCGAGGTGGACGACGCGACCTTCGTGATCGTGGGCAAGGCGCCGCATGCGCGGGTGCAGGAGCTGGCCCGGCTGCCCGGCGTCACGGTGACCGGCTTCGTGCCCGACATCCGCGCCCACATCGCCGCGGCTGCGGTCTATGTGGTTCCCCTGCGCATAGGCGGCGGCACGCGACTCAAGGTGCTGGAGGCGATGGCTATGCGCCGCGGCCTGGTTTCCACCCGGCTGGGGTGTGAAGGGATTCCCCTGACCGACGGCCGGGAGGCGCTCTTCGCCGACGACGCACCTGGCTTCGCCCAGGCCGTGACCGCGCTGCTGCGCGACCCGGCCCGGCGCGCCCAGTTGGGCGACGCTGGCCGGCGCTTTGTGGAAGCGAACTACGGTTGGCCGGCCATCACGCCCCGGCTGAAGGCGGTCTACCGCGAGCTGGGCGTGAACGGGGATTCCTGAAAGCTGGCGTCTCTGCGGCGCGGTTTTGGTCTCACGCCAAGGCGCAAAGGCCGCAAAGGGCAGATGGCGTCTCTGCGACGCGGTCTGGGTCTCACGCCAAGGCGCAAAGACCGCAAAGGGCAGATGGCTTGGCGTGAGACAATCAACGACTGAAGTTGCACCTCTGGCATGGAAGAAATCACACCCCCGGCGCAACGACGAGCGCTGGCCGAGCAGCATCGCCAGGCCATGGCCCGCAGCGGGCGCAGCCAGCGGCAGACGGCCCGGCTGCGACTGCTACACGCATGGGGCAAGCGCTACGGCGGCCCGGAAGCAGCCAACCCGCCCCGCCGCATTCTGATCATCCGTCCCGATCATCTGGGGGATCTGCTCTTTGCCACGCCGGCCCTGCACTTGCTGCGCGCCAGCTTTCCCCAGGCGCACATCGCCGGCCTGGTGGGGCCGTGGGGCGAGGCGGTGCTGGCCGGCAATCAGGACCTGGACGAGCTGCTGACCTGCCCCTTTCCCGGCTTCACCCGCCAGCCCAAGGCTAACCCGCTGGCGCCCTACCGGCTTTTGCAGACAGAGGCGCGGCGGCTGGCGGCCCTGCGTTTCGATCTGGCGCTGGTGCTGCGCTTCGATCACTGGTGGGGGGCCTGGCTGGCGGCGGCCGCGGGCATTCCCCAGCGGCTGGGCTACGCCATCGCCGAAGTGCAGCCTTTCTTGACGCGGGCGATCCCCTACGTGGTGGGGCGACATGAGGTGGTGCAGAACCTGGCGCTGGCGTTGGCGGCGGGGGGAAGCGGCCCGCTGGCGGCGCCCGGCGATCAGCCATCGGTCACCGGCGAATGGCTGTCGCTGGTCAGCGAACGCCTGTCAGCCGGCAGCCCGCCGGGGCGGCGCAGGGGCGACGACGACTTCGGCAGCCAGTGGCGGCTGCACTTTGCGCCCTCGGCCGAGGATGAGGCCGCGGCCGCGGCGCTGCTGCCGGCCACCGCTCGGCCGCTGGTCGCCATCCACCCCGGCAGCGGCGCGGCCGTCAAACGCTGGCGCACGGCTGCCTGGGCCGAGCTGGCCCGGCGGCTGGCCACAGAAATGGGCGCACAGGTGCTCTTCACCGGCGCGGCCGGCGAGACAGAGCTGATCGATCCGGTGCTGGCGCTGCTGGCCCAGGGGCCGCCCCTGCCCCTCCCGCCCCTTTCCCTGGCCGGCCAGACCAGCCTGGGCGCGCTGGCGGCCCTCTATCGACGCTGCGCGCTGGCCATCGGCCCGGACAGCGGCCCACTGCACCTGGCTGTGGCCATGGGGACGCCGACCGTTCACCTCTACGGCCCGGTGGAACGGCGCACCTTCGGCCCCTGGGGCAGCGCGCGCCGCCATGTGGCGCTGACATCGGACTGGGGCTGCATCCCCTGCAACCGGCTGGACTGGCCAGCCGGCGCGCTGGTGGAGCATGGCTGCGTGCGGGACATCGCCGTGGAGCAGGTGCTGGCTGAGGCCGTGAAGTTGCTGGGCTAACCCCGCGCTTTGTCAACCCGGCTTTTCTGGGCTACAATGGCGCCGCAGGAAATGTCAATTCACAGCTCAAGACAAAAGCCGATGAAATCTACCCCCATGACCGTTGTTTTAGAAGAGGACCGCCACTGGTGGTTCGCCAGCCGCACGCGGGCCATCCTGGGCTACATGGACCGCTACGTGGGCGCCGGCCAGAACAACCGGCGCATCCTGGATGTGGGCTGCGGCGCCGGCAACATGGTGCATCATCTCAGCCACTACGGCCAGGTGACCGGCGTCGATCTGTACAGCAAGCCGCTGGAGGTGGCGCGGCAGCGCGGCCTGGACGTGCAGGAGGGCAGCGCCGACGACCTGCCCTTCGACGACCAGACCTTCGACGTGGTGACGCTGCTGGACGTGGTGGAGCATGTGCCCAACGAACACGGCGTCTTCACCGAGTGCCGGCGGGTGCTGAAGCCAGGCGGCAAGCTGCTGGTCACCGTGCCCGCGCTGATGTGGCTGTGGAGCCAGAACGACGTGATCAACGCGCATCAGCGCCGCTACACCCGGGCCGAGCTCAAAGAGAAGCTGACGCAGCACGGCTTTCACGTGCTGAAGGCCTCCTACAACAACTTCCTGCTCTTCCCCCTGGCGGCCGGGCTGATTCTGGCCCGCCGCGGCCGGGCCGAGCCGGAGCTGGCCTCGCCGCATTTCGACGACGACGCCTACCAGGTGGAGATGGAGCCGGCGCCCCCCGGCATGAACGGCGTGCTGACCGGCGTGGGCAAGGTCGAAGCCAGCCTGATGAAGCGCGTCTCGCTGCCCATTGGCACCTCGATTCTGTGCATCGCCGAGCGCGCGGGCCATAACCCGCTGCGCTCCGAAAGGTAGGCGCATGATCAGCGAAGAGATCCGCGCCCGCATCGCCCAACTGGAGGCCGAGGCCGAGCAGCGCGCCCAGGCCGAGGCCGGCCGGAGCAGCCATGCAGCCGACGACGATCCCTGGCAGCGCCTGTTCGACGCCCCCTGGGCCAGTTCGGCCGGCCTGGAGAACGACGACTTCTCGCTCAACGGCTGGCTGGCCGAGGGTTTGGCCGGCCTACGCGCCTACCTGCGCGGTGCGGGCCTGAACGACGAGTTCTGGCTGCACATGCGCGGCGCCGAGCGCGAGCTGCTGCTGGCCGCCCGCGCCCTGATCGACGCCCGCCTGGAGCTGGTGGAGGCCCGCGGCCGCAAGGCCGAGCAGGCCAGCCGGCTGCAAGAGATCGAGATCGATTTCTGACGCCTGACCGCGCCCGTCACAGGCGCCGCATGACCCGCTTCGGCGCCCGGTAACTTCCATGGAACTACGACACTATTGGGCCATCCTCCGCCGTTGGTGGTGGATTCCACTGTTGACGGTGCTGCTGACCGCGGCCTTGACGCTGGCGACGCAGCGGCCCTGGCAAGCGCGGCCGGCCGCCTATGCCACATCGCTCAGCTTCAGCGTGGGCGTGCAGCCCCAGAACCCGGCCAACGGCGAGGAAGCCTACTACACCGCGCTGGCCAGCGAGTATCTGATCGACGACCTGGCCGAGGTGGTGAGGGGCAGCGAGTTCGCCGCGGCTGTCAGCCGGCGCTTGCAGGCTGAGGGGATCACCCTGCCCCCCGGCGCGCTGCAAGGCTCGACCCAGGCCGGCAAGCTGCACCGCATCCTGAATGTGGGCATCACCTGGGGCAATGCGCAGGAGTTGGACGCGATCGCCGACGCAGTGGCGGCCACGCTGAAAGAGGACGCCGCCGTGTTCATGCCCCGCCTCTTTGCCCAAAACGGCGCCGCCTACCTGGTCAACCGGGGCGGCGTGGGCGAGATCGGCCCCGGCCTGCGCCAACGGCTGGAGTTTCCTCTGCGCCTGCTGCTGGCCCTGGCGGCCGGCGTCGCCCTGGCTTTTCTGGCCGACTATCTGGATGACCGGGTGCGCGGCCGGGCGGATATCGAGCAAATGGGGTTGCGGGTGGTGGGGGAGATCCCGCGGCGGAAGCGACGGGACGGCTGAGCGCCCTTTGCGCATTCCGTTTCACCTTTCATTTATGACCTGTGGTACAATGGCGCCCGACGGAGTGAATGGAGACAGGCTATGGAGATACGAGATTACCTGAAAATTCTGCGCAAGCGTGGCTGGATCATCATCGTGCTGGCGTTGCTGGCGGCCGGCCTGGCCTTTGCGATCAGCCAGGTGCAAACGCCGACCTACAAGGCGAAGGTGTCGGTCAGCGTGTTGCCGGCCCGCCCCGACTGGGGGCTGGGCAGCACGGCCAAGGAACTGCTGCGCAACTTCGCCGTCAACATCAAGACGCACAAGACCGCCCGCCAGGTCATCGACCGGGCGCAGCTTGACATGTCCACCTACGACCTGCTGAGCAAGGTCGAGGTCAACCCGGTGGGCGACCAGTTCCTGATCGAAATCGCGGCTGAGGATCAGGAGCCGGCCGTGGCAGTCACCATTGCCATGGCCTTTGCCAATCAGTTCATCGACGAGCGCAACGCCTATTATCAACAGCAGGACAAGGCCGACCGCATCGAGGTCAAGCTGGTGGATGATGTCATCGACGCGCCCTTGTTCAAGCCCAAGCCGCTGCTGAACGCGATCGCCGGCCTGGTGCTGGGCGCGCTGCTCGGTTTGTTGATCGTCTTCGCCCTGGAGTGGCTGGAGGCGGACATCCTGCGCACGCCGGCCGCGGTGGAGCGCAGCCTGGGGGTGGCCGTGCTGGGGACGATTCCCGCCGAAGCCAGCCAGCCGGCGCGCAGCGGCAAGCGCAGCCAGAAAGCCGCACCCTCGCCAGCCGCATAGATTTCTGGAGTCCCGCAGAACGCGTCGTTGGTCGGCAACCATCCGCCGGGCATCCGCGGGCTCTGACGATAAAGGTTCATCATGACCCAACAGTTGATCACCCTGACCGACCCGCGCTCGAATGTGGCTGAGGCCTATCGTTCGCTCTACATCAACCTTTCCTTTTCCAGCCAGGAGCAGCCGCTGCACAAGCTGCTGGCGACCTCGGCCGGATCGGGCGAAGGCAAGTCGCTGACCCTGGCTAACCTGGCCGTGGTGGCCGCGCAGATGGGACAGCGGGTCGTCTTGATGGACTGTGACCTGCGTCAGCCGCAGCAACATGAGCTGTTTGGCCTGTCCAACGATGGGGGCCTGACCAGCGTGGTGGCCGGCAAGCAAACGGTCACGGCCGCGCTGCAGGCCTGCAGTACGGCGCCCGGCCTTCAGATTCTGACCAGCGGGCCGCTGCCGGTCAGCCCATCGCAGGTGCTGGCCACGCGCCGGCTGGACGAGATCATGGCTGAGCTGGCCGAACAGGCAGACCTGGTCTTGGTGGATGCGCCGCCGGCCGCGGCTGTGGCCGACGCCTCAGTGCTGGCCACCAAGGTGGATGGGGTGATCCTGGTGCTCAACGCCGGCCAGACCAAGCGCGACAACGCCCGCCGCGCCAAAGAGGCGCTGGAAAAGGTCAACGCCCACATCATCGGCGTAGTGCTGAACAACGTGGCGGACGGGGCAGGGATGTAGAGAGCGTAACTCGTAACTCGTAACTCGTAACCTGGAGTGTGCGTGTGTGAGGCGTTTCTGGGTGGCGCGGTGCGTCACTCGTAATGCGTAATGCGTAACCGGAATGGTGAGAGTTGTGTCTGGGTTGCGGGTTGCGCGTGGTGCGTAATGCGTAACCGGAATGGTGAGAGTTGTGTCTGGGTTGCGGGTTGCGCGTGGTGCGTAATGCGTGATGCGTAATGCGTAACCGGAATGGTGAGGGTTGTGTCTGGGTTGCGGGTTGCGCGTGATGGGTTACGCATTACGCACGGGCACCACGCACCACGCACCACGCACGCGCATCACGCATCACGCATTTCGCATCACGCATTTCGCATCACGCATTTCGCATCACGCATCACGCACACGCATCACGCACACGCATCACGCACACGCATCACGCATTACGCACACGCATCACGCATCACGCACACGCATTACGCATTACGCATCACGCATTACGCATTACGCATCACGCATTACGCACTACGAATCAACCAGACAAAACACAAAGGAAGACAAAAACCCATGAAAGGTCTCATCTTGAGCGGCGGCAAGGGGTCACGGCTGTATCCGTTGACCTATACCAGCGCCAAGCAGTTGGTGCCGGTGGCCAATAAACCGGTGCTGTTTCGGGTGATCGAGGCGATTCGTGATGCTGGCATCAGCGAGATCGGCATCGTGGTGGGGGTGGACGACAACGCCCGCCAGGTGCGCGAGGCGGTCGGTCGAGGCGGCCGCTGGGGCGTCGAGGTGACGTTCATCCCCCAGGACGCGCCGCTGGGCCTGGCCCATGCCGTCAAGATCAGCCAGAACTTCCTGGGCGAGGATCGCTTTGTCATGTTCCTGGGGGACAACGTGATCCAGGGCGGCATCAGCCCGCTGATCCGCCAGTTCGAGCACAGCGCCTGGAACAGCCAGATCGTGCTGACGCGGGTCGACAAGCCGGAGCAATATGGCGTGGCTGAGGTGGCCGACGACGGCTCCATCGTGCGCCTGGTCGAGAAGCCCAAGGAGCCGCCCAGCGACCTGGCCCTGGTGGGCATCTACATGTTCGATCGCCATGTTTTCGACGCGGTCCATGCCATCAAGCCTTCCTGGCGCGGCGAGCTGGAGATCACCGACGCCATCCAGTGGCTGGTGGACAACGGCTACGCGGTCCATCCCTACGTACATCGCGGCTGGTGGATCGACACCGGCGCGCCCATCGACATGCTGGCGGCCAACGACAAGGTGCTGGAGGAGCTGCGCCACGAGATCAAGGGCTTCGTGGACAAGGACTCGCGCGTCAGCGACAATGTCACCGTGGAGACCGGCGCCGAGATCATCAACAGCGTGGTGCGCGGCCCGGCCATCATCGGCGAGGGGACGCGCGTCGTCAACTCCTACGTGGGCCCCTTCACGTCGATCTACCACCACTGTCTGGTGGAGGACAGCGAGATCGAGCACTGCATCGTGCTGGAGCACTCGCAGATCGTGGACATTCCGGTGCGCGTGGCCGACAGCTTGATCGGCCGCCAGGTGGAGCTGACCCGCTCGCCCTACAAGCCCAAGGCCTACAAACTGACGCTGGGCGATCACAGCAAGGTGGGGATTCTCTAGTTGCCACGCTCGCTGCCTGCCCTGGCCGCTGGCATCCTGCAAAGCCAGCACGCCTGGACTGTGCGATCGGATGCCGCGCGCCTGGATCTGGAGCCGCTCCCCCCTGCATACCGCGTTGAGGAGACAGCGACGGAATCCGCCCAGGTTGAACAGGTGGCCAGGGCTGTGGCCGAGCTGGCCCAGAAGCTGGCGCGGCTCAAACATGCCTACCCCGCCTGGCCGCTCTTCGATTCGAGCGCCTATTTCGACCTCTACCCCTGCCACCTGGCCAGCCTCAGCCGCGTCGAAGAGATCGGGCAGATCGTGCGGGTGCGGCTCTATGCCGATCTGTTGGCGCCGGCCTTCCGCGCGGCCGAGCGCAACTGGGTTGAGGCGTTCTTGCCAGCCTATCATGCCGGCGCCAGCGATGACGCCAGCGACGCGTTTCGCTCCCATCTGCACGACGAGGCCGCCCCGACGCTGGCCCGCCTGTGGGACGAGGCTACCGGCGTGATTCAAGGGACGCTGGACCTGCTGGCCGGCAACCTTGAGGTGGTGAGCGCGCTGGGCGGGCTGGAGGAACGGATTCAGCACCGGCCCCGGCCTGCCGCGGGCCTGGCGCCCGGCCTGCCGACCGCATTGCAACGCCCGCCGCGCGCCATGCCTACCCTGACGCTGGACGTGATCTTCCCCGCGCCGGAGACGCGGCCAGCCGGCGGCGCTGTGTGGATGGACTTTGCGGCTGCGTCCCGGTGAATCGAGTTCACCGTGTGACCATGCCCGGTGAATTCGATTCACCGGCTGAAACCACGAAAGCCCCTCAGGGCTTGCGGGTTCAACCGGGGATTGCCAGTCCCCGGCACACCTGACACAACAGGAAGGTTGTTTTTCATGCGTAACTTCATGATCACCGGCGGCGCCGGCTTCATCGGTTCCAACTTCGTGCGCTATCTGCTGGACAAGTACCCCGACTATCACGTGCTGGTCTATGACAAGCTGACCTATGCCGGCAACCTGGACAACCTGTTGGACGTGCACGATGATCCGCGCTACGCCTTCGTCAAGGGCGACATCTGCGACGCAGCCGCGGTCGATCGGGCGTTGGACGAGTATCAGATCGACACCATCGTCAACTTCGCAGCTGCAACCCATGTCGATCGTTCGCTGATGGAGCCGGATGAGTTCCTCAAAACCGATGTCACGGGCACCTATGTGCTGCTGGAGGCGGCGCGCAGCCGCGGCATCGAGCGCTATCATCAGATCGGCACCGACGAAGTCTACGGCCAGGTGCTGACGGGGCGCTCCACCGAGGAGGACCGCCTGCACACCCGCAGTCCCTACTCAGCCAGCAAGGCCGGCGGCGACCTGATGTGTCTGGCCTATTACACCAGCTTCGGCACCCCGGTGACCATCACGCGCGGCTCCAACAACGTCGGCCCCTACCAGTACCCGGAGAAAGTGGTGCCCCTTTTCGCCACCAACGCCATGGACGACAGGCCGCTGCCCATCTACGGCGACGGCAAACAGATGCGCGACTACCAGTATGTGCTGGATCACTGCGAGGGGATCGACGCGGTGCTGCATCACGGTCAACTGGGCGAGATCTACAACGTGGGCACGGGCAGCGAGATGCACAACATCGACATGGCGCACCTGATCCTGGACACGCTGGGCAAGCCGCACAGCCTGATCCAGCCCATCACCGACCGGCCGGGCCACGACCGCCGCTACGCGCTGGATGTGAGCAAGCTGCGCGCGCTGGGCTGGCAGAGCCGCCACACCTGCGCCGAGGCCATCGAGCTAACCGTGCGCTGGTATGCTCAAAACGAATGGTGGTGGCGCAAGATCAAGAGCGGCGAACACTATCGGGCCTACTATCAGCAGCAGTATGCCGGACGCGAGGTCAACGGCTGAGGCTGGCGCGGCCGGGAAAGCGGCCAGCCTCAGTACCCCGACTCCATGTCCAACAGCCCCTTCTCCTTCGATGTGTGCAGCGCCCAACGGTAGAAGTAGGCCGAGACGACGAAGAGCACCACGGCGAAACCGGCCAGAATAGCCACCAGCGCCTGGTTGGAGAGGAAGGCCAGGGTGTCGAAGCTGGCCACCTCGTCCCCCAGCAAGGCGCGCCGCATGGCCTCCAGCCAGTAAGTCACCGGCAGCAGGAAACCGATCCAGCGCAGCCAGACGGGCAGGACGCTCAGGGGGAAGATGGCGCCGCTGAACAGGTACATGGCGCCGGCCACGGCGTCGCCCACCGACCAGAAGTGGCGGGCCATGGTCAAGGTCCACGCGCCCATGATCAGCCCCAGGCAGGCGAGCGCTGTCAGCCCCAGCACACTGCTCACCAGCAGCAAGGGCCAGTCGATGGCGCTCAGGCGGATCGGCAGACCGAAGAAGAAGATGCCGAAGCCCAGCGTGATCAACACCGACACGGACCCGATGATCAGCCGGGCCACGCCGCGACCGAACAGATAGGTGTAGCCGTTCAGCGGCGCCGTGAAGATGTTCTTGGCCACCCGGTAATGCTCACGGTCGTCGATGATGGCCCAGCTCACGCCGGTGATGACCATGCCCACCAGGATGTAAAGCGCGTTGCCCACATAGATGTAGGCGAAGGTCGGGTCCTCGAAGGCGCTGGCCGTGATCACCGCGTACATCACCACCAGGATCAGCACGCCGGCCAGCGGCCGCACGATGGAATAGACGGCAAAGAGGAAGGGATCGGCCCAGTTGGATTCGATCTGCCAGCCCAGCCAGGTGGCCACGACAAAGGTGCGTAGGGCATCGCTGCGGCGCACCAGGGGCAGGTCAAGAATTCGTTGCGATATGGTCATGGTTGGAACCGCTCAGCGTCGCCTTTCGACCAGCCGGCCCTGCTGGCGGCCCACCTGCTCCAGCTTGGAGAGGGCGAAATAGGCCGCGGCGATGAAGACCACCGCCAACACCAGCAGAATGGCCAGTTCGACAGTCGCTGGCAAAAAGCCGATCGTGGGGTCGCCGCTGAAGATCAACTGGCGCATCGCGTCCAATCCCAGGGTCAGCGGGATGATCGAGGCGAAGGTCGCGACCCAGAAGCCCAGCGCCTTGACGGGAAAATAGAAGCCGGAAGCCAGGTAGATCGGCTCCTGGAGCAGGTTGGAAAGATGCCAGGCCTCACGACCGGCGATCAGAAAGACGGAGGCGAACAACATGCCCATGCCGTAGAGCGCGGCCATGGTGACGATGAACACAGCCGCCAGCAGCAGGGGATCGGTGATCTGGTAGGTCACGCCGAAGAGCAGCGAACAGACCACGATGATCACCGTGGCGCGGGTGGTGGTCATCAGCAGTCCACCCACAGCCATTCCCAGCAGCACGGCCATCAGCGGGCCGGGCGCCACCACGTACATCTCCAGGTTGCCCTGATCCTTGTCCCAGTAGAGCTGGCTGGCCATGCTCCACAGCACGTTGAGCCAGAACGCGGTCATCGCGCCGCCCAGCACAGCAAAGCCGGTGTACTCGGGGGGTGCGTTGATCGCACGATAGAGAAATACGTAGCCAGAGACGGCCAGCACCGGCAACAACGTCTCGAAGAACATCCAACTGCGCTCGCGCAGGGCGCCCACCATGCGCGGGTAGGCCCGCGCCCACATGGTGGCCCAGAAGAGAAAAAGACCGGTGGCTTTCGTTACGCGTGTCTGGTCAAACATGGATCAGTCATGCGCTCCCTTCTGCTGCCTGGTCGTCGGCGCGCTGCGAGGTGTCCACATCCAGCCCGCGGCCGACCAGGTCGACGAACACATCTTCCAGGGTGGGCACGCGCTTTTCCAGCGCCAGCAGGGCGGAGCCGCGGCGGTGCAGGTGATCCAGCACGCCGGAGAGCGCATCGTCTTCGTCCAGGATCAGGTTCAGCTCCGTCAGCCCATCCTGCTCGACAACGGTGGCCTGACGCACCCCCGACACCCCCTCGATCATGTCGGCCCTGTCCACCGGCCGGTTGCCCAGCGGGGCCACCTTGAGGCTGTAGACCGTCTCCTTAGCCAGCCGGCGCTTGAGGTTGGACGGCGTGTCCAACGCCAGCAGCTTGCCTTTGTCGATGATGCCCAGCCGGTCGCACATCTCATCCGCCTCAGCCATGTAGTGGGTGGTCAGCAGCAGGGTCCGGTCGGGATGCTGGCGCATCCAGGTCAGCACGTAGTCCCGCACCTGGCGCGCCGCGGCCACGTCCAGCCCCAGCGTTGGCTCGTCCAGGAAGACCACGTCCGGGTCGCTGACGAAGCCGCGGATGAAGTTCATCTTCTGGCGCAGGCCGGTGGAGAGGTCGGAGATCTTGGTGCGGCGCTTTTCGTCCAGCCCCACCACATGGATCATCTCGTCGATGCGTTGGCGAGCCACCTTGCTGTCCAGGCCATAGAAGCGGGCGAACATCCACAGGTTCTCTTCGACCGTCAACAGGCCGTAGCCGCTGGTCTCGCCGCCGCTGACCATGGCAATGCGGCGGCGGATCTCCTGGGTGTGGACGGCCACATCCAGCCCATCGACCAGGGCGCGGCCGCTGCTGGGCAGCAGCAGCGTGGTCAGAATCTTGATCAAGGTCGTCTTGCCGGCGCCGTTGGGGCCCAACAGGCCAAACACCTGGCCGCGCGGGATAGAGAGGTTCACCCCCTCCAGCGCGATCACTTCCTTGGGGTCATCTTTGCGTTTGGGGCCGCGAATCTTGTAGATGCGGCCGAGATTTTCGGTAACAATGGCGGGGGTTTCTGGCATCGAAGGCATCTTGTCTCTGTCCGAAAGGAGCTGGGCGCTTGGGGCGTTGCTGTTCAGGCGCCGGGCGCTTTCACTCGATCATGTGCTTGGCGTGACCATGCAGCCATCAGCGCACAGGTGGAATCCAGCGCCCGGCGTCGATGGTCGCGATCTCAGCGCAGCGCCGCCATCACCTCGGCGGCGATGTCGTAGCGACGGAAGGGGGGCATGATGTAGACGCCCTGCACCAGCGGCCGCGCGGCCAACAGGATCTCCTGCGCGATGCGGATGCCCTCCTCGCGCGCGGTCTCCCGTTGATCGGCTGCCTCGATGCGGGCCATGATGGCGGCGGGGATGGTGATGCCCGGCACCTCGTGGTGGATGAAGCGGGCGTGGCGGGTGTTGTACAGCGGCAACAGCCCCATCAGAATCGGCAGCGGCGGCCGGTCGCCCAGCCGATCCAGGAACTGCTCGATCACAGCGGGGTCGAAGACGGGCTGGGTCAGCACGAAACAGGCGCCGGCGTCGATTTTCTTGCGCAACACGTCGATCTCACGCGCCAGATTCTCCGCGCCCATGCTCAGGGCCGCACCCACCACGAAGCCGGTAGGCTGGCCGATGGACTGGCCGGCCTGGTCCACGCCGTGGTTCAGGTTGTGGTTGATCAGCCGGATCAGGCCCGAGGGCACCACATCCTGCGCGTCGCTGGCATCGGGATAGTCGCCGATCTGCGGCGGGTCGCCCATCACCACGAACAGGTTGCGCACCCCCAGGGTGTGGGCCGCCAGCAGGTCGCCCTGCACCCGCAAGAGGTTGCGGCCGCGGGTGGGAAAGTGCAGGATCGTCTCGACCCCCACCTGCTGCTGGATCAGATAGGCCGCGGCCCAGGGGCTCATTCTCATGCGGGCCAGCGGGCTGTCGGCCACGTTGAGAAAACTGGCGCCGGCGTCCACCAGTCGCTTCGCGCTGGCCAGGATCTCGGTGGCGTCGATGCCGCGCGGCGGGTGCATCTCCACGGTGACGACGAAATCCCGTTCCAGAGCCTGGGCCAGCCTGGTGGGGGGCGGCGGCTCGCCTGGCTGCATCTCCCTGATCTCGCTCAGCCGGGGCAGCAGGGCCGGGTCCAGCGGCGGGCCGTGCAGCGCGGCCGCCATGGCCGCGGTGTGCTCCGGCGTGGTGCCGCAGCAGCCGCCGATCAGGCGAATGCCGGCCGCGGCCGCCTGGCGGGCAAAGTCGGCAAAATAGCTGGGGCTGGAGGGATACATCAGCCGGCCATTCTGTCGGGTGGGGAAGCCGGCGTTGGGCTGGCTGGCATAGAACAGGGTGGGGCAGGCGACCTGCATGCGCCGCGCCACACGCAGCACCAGCGACGGGCCTGCGCTGCAATTGGCGCCGGCTGCCAGAACGCCCAGCTCGCACAGCGCGTTGGCCACCTCCTCCGGCGAGTGGCCGGCCATGGTGCGCCGCTCCTCCACGAAGGTCATCTGGGCCACGATGGGCAGATCGGGCGCAACGCGGTGGGCCGCCTCCACCGCGCAGGTGATCTCGGCCAGATCGCTGAAGGTCTCCAACAGCAGCAGGTCCACCCCGCCCGCGGCCAGCGCGCTGATCTGTTCTTCGAAGGCCGCGCGCGCCGTGGCCACGGAGACAGGGCCAAACGGCGCCATGCCCTTGCCCAACGGGCCGATGGAGCCGGCCACGAAGGCAGCGTGGCCGGAAAGGGCCACGGCCTGGCGGGCCAGCCGCGCGCCGGCCGCGTTGATCTCGCTGACCTGCGCGGCCAGGTCGTGCTCCTCCAGCTTGATGCGGTTGGCGCCGAAGGTGTTGGTCTCGATCACGTCAGCACCGGCCGCCAGGTACTCTGAGTGCGCACGCAGCACCAGGGCCGGCTGGCTGAGGTTGGTCTCGTCCAGGCTGCGCTCCAGGGAGACGCCGTAGCCGTGCAGCAGCGTCCCCATGGCGCCATCGCAGAGCAGCGGTCGTTGTTGGATGGCTTCGGAAAAAGAGGTGGTAGTTGGTGTCATGGTCGACAACGATTATACATCCGAACAGATGCACTGCCAAGACCTTTGGGGTGATCGTCACACCCTGTTGGCGCAAATGGTGGTAGACCCGCTCGTAGCCCCAGGTGGGAAAAGTGGCGAACACGCTCACGATGCGATCAACCAGTTCGCTGGTCAACACCTCAGCACTCACCAAACTGAGCAGGCTGGCCCAGTCGGCAGCCAACCAGCGCCGCAGCCAGAGAGACCGGCCGGAGCGCCAAGGTCGCTGTGGACAGGCGCTTAAGACTCCCTTAAGACAACCCACAGCCGCGCTTAAAGACCCATAGGCCGCAGGCTGTTAAGATGTATGCTGACGGCACAGCAACGGCCACACCTGGCCCAAGGAGATCATCCACCCATGCACAAACTCATTCCCGCACTGATTATCATCACCCTGCTCTTCGGCGCCACGGTCAGCCACGCATCGGCCGACGCCGGCGCACCCAACACCCCCATCAGCATCGAATGCGAGGAGGGCGCATGCACAGCCGAGGTCGGCCTGAAAGGCGCGTCCCCCTTGGCCCGACTGGGCGCTACCCTGGGCATCGCCGCCTTGCAGAGCCAGCCCGACGCGCTGCCGGCCGGGACTCACCTGTCCATCGACGACGACCTCTCCCTGACCCTGCCCATCGGCGAGATCGTGCTGCCCAAGGCGCAGTTGGACGTGGAGATGGGCGAGGGCAGCCGCATCCAGCGCCTGCACGGCACGGCCCAACTTCCCCTCCCCAGCTTCGCCGCCCTGGGCGACCAGAGCCTCATCCAGCCCGCCAGAGCCGCGGTAGGCCTGGACCTGGGCAAAAACCTGGGCAACCTGGCCGCGTCGCTGGACCCGGAACACCGCTACCTCTTCTTCGACATCTCCTCTGGCCTGGAGATGACCGTTCAGGGCGCCGAAGCTGACGATGCGCTCAGTTTCTCGGCCCCGGCCGGGCAGAAGCTCAGCCTGATCATCGACACCGAAGAGCCGCTGGTCTATCTGGCCGGCAACGTCAACGTCAACCCGGCCGGCGAGCTGCTGCTGGCTGGGCCGCTGCAAGAGCTGCCCGATGCCCTGGCCCTGCTGCCCGACAGCCTGCTGGCGCGCCAGCGCGGCCAGTTGACCGTGGCCGGCCTGGCCGGCAAAGAAGTGGACGATTACCTGAAGCTGGGCGGCGCGTGGTCGGTGGAGGCCGGCGCGCTGAGCCAATGGCTGGGCATCCAGGCCAAGCCGCTGGCCGTCCAGGGTCTGGTGACCCTCAGCGCCGATGGCGTTCTGCTGGATGGCGTCGTGCGCTCCAGCATCGAGCCGGACAAACTGCTGGACAGCAGCCTGCAGTTCAGCCTGTTCATTCCCCTGCGCGGCAACCTGTTGGACGCCTTCGTGCAGGCGCGCGGCCAGGTGACGGTTCCCGTGGCCCACATCGACGCCGATGCCAGCGTCCGGCTGGAGGCGCGCAGCGCCGTGGCGGCCATCGGCGACGCCCTGACACCGGGCCGCGCCCAGGCCGACGCGGCTCAAATCGAGGATGAATCGAGCGCACAGCGCTCGCCCACGGCGCTGCAAGAGGCAGCCGCGGCCATCGGTCGCCAGGCCGCCAACGGCGCCGAAGCGATCCGCGGGCTGGCCTCGGCCGGCGGCGCATGGTTCGCCACGCTGCCCAAGATACGCCTGGGCCAGGGCGCGGTGGAAGCGGCGCAGTAGCCCCTTTCGTGCGGAGGCAATCGGTGGTAGAATGGGCCATCATGCCCGCACACATCCTGATTGTTGACGACGATGCGCTGATGCGCCGCAGCACCGGCCTGCAACTGGAGCAGGCCGGCTATCGCGCCAGCACGGCAGAACGCGCCGAAGACGCGCTGGCCCTGGCGCGGCGCGATCCACCCGATCTGATCCTGTTGGACATCGGCCTGCCTGGCATGGATGGCCTGGAGGCGCTGCGCCGGTTCAGACAGGCCGCCGACACGCCGGTGATCTTCGTCTCCGCCCGGCGACGCGAGTTGGACACCATCCTCGGCCTGGAGCTGGGCGCGGACGACTATGTGACCAAGCCCTTCAACCCCGACGTGCTGCTGGCGCGGGTCAAGGCGGTGTTGCGGCGCGGCGCAGCTCAGCCGGCCGGCGGGGCCGAGCTGGCAACGCTGACGGTGGGCGACCTGGTCGTGAACCCGGCCGCCCACGCCGTCACCGTCGCCGGCCGGCCGGTGGAGCTGACGGCGCGCGAGTTCAGCCTGCTGCACACCCTGACGCTGGAGGCCGGCAAAGTGCTCTCCATCGACGATCTTCTGGCCCGCGTTTGGGGCGCCGAGTTCAGCGGCGAGCCGCAGGCGGTCTATGTGCATGTGCGCTGGCTGCGCGAGAAGATCGAGCAAGACCCCAACCATCCCCAGCGCATCGTCAACGTGCGCGGCGTCGGCTACAAGCTGGCGCCGCAAGGCCAAACGCCCCCATGCGAACCCTACGCAGCCAACTCATCCTGAGCCACACCCTGCCTTTCGTGGTGGTTCTGCCGCTGTTCACCCTGGCGCTGCTGATCCTGATCGAGACCCAGGTGCTGTTGGCCAGCCTGGCGCAGGCCGCGACCGAGCAGGCCACCCTGCTGGCGCAAGCCGTGCGCAGTCAACCAGCCCTGCTGGACGACCCCGCGCGGGCCCAGGCCTTCGTGGCCGGGCTGGACCTGGCGCCGGACGGGCGGATCGTGCTCTTGTCCGCTGATGGCCGGCCGCTGGCCACCGGCGGCGCGCTGGATGAAGGCGTCAATCGCCTGCTGGCGCCGGCCAGCGTCGCGGCCGCCACCCAGGGCCAGACCAGCGTGTTGGTCAGCTATGGCCTGGAGGGGCAACAGGCCGACGTTCTCGTGCCGATGCGCGATGCCTCCGGCCGCGTGATGGGCGTGGTCGGCGTGGCGCGGACGCTGGCAGGGATGAACACAGCGCTGGGACGCCTGCGGATGGTCTTTCTGGCCGCGCTGTTGACAGAGATTCTGCTGGGCGTGGCGCTGGGCATGTGGGCCGCCCGTCGCCTGGCGCGGCCCATCAACGCCGCGGCCGGCGCGGTGGTGGATCTGGCCGAAGGACGGGCGATGGATGCGGTGGCTGCGGAGGGCCCGGCGGAGATACGCCAATTGGCGAGCGCGGCCAACGCGCTGGCTGAGCGGCTGCGCCTGTTGGAGGAGAGCCGGCGCCGCTCGCTGGCCAACGTGGTGCATGAGATTGGCCGGCCGCTGGGCGCGATCCGCTCGGCCGTACACGTGCTGCGCGGGCCGGTCGGCGACGATCGGGCGATTCGCGAGGAGCTGCTGAGCGGCGCCGAAGCGCAGATCGAACGGATGCAGCCGCTGCTGGATGACCTGGCGCAGCTTCATGGCCAGGTGTCGGGCGGCGTCACGTTGCTGCGCCGGCCGACGGCCCTCAGCCAATGGCTGCCCAGCGTGCTGCTCCCCTGGCAGGCTGCCGCGCTGGAGAAGGGGCTGGATTGGCAGATCGACACCCCCGAACATTTGCCGGTACTGGAGATCGACCCTGATCGGCTGGCCCAGGCGGTGGGCAACCTGGTGGACAACGCGATCAAATACACGCCGGCCGGCGGCCGCGTGGCCGTCAGCGCCGGGCTGGCCGGGGAGGAGGTCTGGATCCGCGTGGCTGACGATGGGCCGGGCATCGCACCTGAAGAACAGCAACGGGTGTTCGAGCCCTTTTACCGCAGCCAACGCGACCGTCGTTTCCCTCAAGGGCTGGGACTGGGACTGACCATCGCCAATGAGCTGATCCTGGCGCACGGCGGCCGGCTGACGCTGGAGAGCCCGCCGGGCGAGGGCAGCCGCTTCACCATCAGTCTGCCCCGGTGATCGGGCTACAGCGTCAAGGCGGCCGTGTCGCGCAGCAGTCGTTCCACGGCCTCGACCCCCTCTGACAGGGTGGCGCCCAGGTAGACGCCGGGCATCGCCGCCCGCAGCTCGGCGTTCAGGCTGAAGGCGCGGCCGCCGAAGGCGATGAACGGGCGACCATTCTGATGGATCTCAGGCAGCCAGCGCGGCAGGCTGAGCAGACTCTGGCCCGTTTCCTCGGTCGTCGCCGTCACCACCACCGCCGGCGGTCGGCTCTCGCGCACGAACCTGGCCAGGTCAGGCAGCGGCGTCGCCTGTCCCAGATAGGCCAGGGGCCAACGCCGCCGGCGCAGCAACACCGCCAGCATCAACAGCCCCATCTCATGCCATTCGTTGGGCGCACAGGCCAGAACCAGCGGCCGAATCGGATGCACCGGGGGGCCGGCCGCCAGCCACATGGTCAGCCTCTGGCGCAGAAAGGCTGAAGCCAGATGTTCGGCGGCCACATGGGCGCGGCCCGCGCGCCACTCCTCGCCAATTGCCGCCAGCGCGGGGCTGATCAGATCGCTGATGACCTGCTCCAGCGGACGGATCGCCATGATCTCGACCAGGATCTGATCGGCCCTGTCCAGATCGCCGCGCACCAGCGCCCCGGCCAGCCGCTGGCGATAGGCGTCCAGCGAGCCGTCCCTGACCTGCCTCGGCGCGGCTGGCTCTGCGGCCGGCGCGCCGATTTCGGGGATGCGTCCCTGGCGTTCATAGCTGCGCAGCGAGCGGATCGCCTGCGAGGTTTGCATGCCCTGGTCGATGGTGGCTTTCACCCAGCGCAGCCGCATCAGCTCCTGTTCGGAATAGAGCCGATGCCCGCCCGCGGTGCGCCCGGCGCTGGGGAACTCATAGCGGCGCTCCCAGACCCGCAGCGTCGCCACCGGAATGCCGGTCATGCGCGACACCACGCCGATGTTGTAGATCGGTTCGTCGCTGCCTGCCAGGCTGCTTTGGTTTCCTTCGAGACTCACGGTCACACCTCTTCTATGCCAATCTGGGCGGGTTGTAGCACAGAGCCGTTGCGCTGTCAAGGTTTCTTCAACGCAAGCAAAGCAAAAACTTGACAAGCCGTCACTGCTCAGCCGTCAGCGTCCCGTTCGGGCGCCGAAATCCGAAGGTTCTACGGTCGCTTGTATTTGGCCCTGGTCTAAACTAACAGTACAATCAACGTGACTCAACCGGCGGCCCGTGGATTGAGTAGGCCGCCGTATCGAAATCCACGGGCTCGCATCCGCCGGCTCAGTAGTTATCCGTTCTCCACAGGAGGTTTCCATGAAGGTAGGTATCGTCGGCAGCGGCAACGTCGGCGCTGGCGCGGCCAACGCCATGGTTTTGCGCGGCGTGGCCCGCGAGATCGTCATGGTCGACATCAACACCAAGCGCGCCCAGGCTGAGGCCGAGGACATCTTGCACGCCGTGCCCTTTTCCTCGCACGCCGTGGTGGTCAGGCAAGGGGAATACAGCGACCTGGCCGGCTGCCAGGTGGTGGTGATCACGGCCGGTGTGGCGCAGCGGCCGGGCGAAACCCGCCTGCAACTGCTGGAGCGCAACGCCGTCATCTTCCGTGGCATGATCCCGCAGATCGTCGCCAGCGCGCCCGATGCCATTCTGGTGATCGCCACCAACCCGGTGGACATCATGACCCACCTGGCCGCGCACTACGCGACGCCGCTGGGGACGCCGCGCAATCACGTGATCGGCTCCGGCACCACCCTGGACACAGCGCGCTTCCGCTCGATCCTGGGCCGGGCGCTGGATGTGGACCCGGAGCACGTGCATGGCTACGTGGTGGGCGAGCATGGCGACACCGAGGTGCTGGCCTGGTCCATGACCACGGTCGGCACCGTGCCGCTGGAGGACTATGCCCAGGCGCGCGGCATCGCGCTGACCGATGACCTGCTGGAGGAGGTCGACGACGGCGTGCGCCGCGCGGCTTACCGCATCATCGAGGGCAAAGGCTCCACCTACTACGGCATCGGCGCGGCCCTGGCCCGCATTGTCCAGGCCATCGTGCGCGATCAGCGCTCGCTGCTGACGGTCAGCGTGCCGGTGGAGAGCATCGGCGACGTGCGTGACATCACCTTCGCCCTGCCGGCCATCGTCGGCGGCGACGGCATCATCGCGGTGCTGCCCAAGCCGTTGAACGACCGGGAGCAAATGCTGCTTGAGGAGAGCGCCCGCACCCTGCGCCAGGCGCTGGATGAGCTGGCGGCGGCCGGCGGCATGTAAAAGCGTTAAAAAAAGAAGTCCGGTTTCTCCGAAGAAACCGGACTTCTCGCAGTTGGAGGCAAGCTCATGGTGGTTCAAACCATCGGCGTCGTCGGCTGCGGGCAGATGGGCGCGGGGATCGCCGAGATCAGCCTGCTGGCCGGCTATGCTGTCATCATCTACGGCCGCAACGAGGACCTCCGGCCGGCCTGCCGCGGCCGGGTGCAGCAATCGCTGCAGCGGGCCGTCAGCCGGGGCAAACTGGAGGGTGGGGAGGCGGAAAAGGCGCTGGCCCGCCTGCGCGGCGTCGCCCACCTGGCCGAGCTGGCCGCGGCCGATCTGGTGATCGAGTGCGTCGCCGAGGACCTGGCGCTCAAGCAGAGCATTTTCCGCAGCCTCGATAGCCTGTTGCGGCCTGAGGCGATCCTGGCCAGCAACACCTCCTCGCTGAGCATCACCGAGATCGCCCTGGCCACACGCCGGCCGGACCGGGTGCTGGGCATGCATTTCTTCAACCCGGCGCCGGTGATGCGCCTGCTGGAGCTGGTGCGCGGGCTGCACACCAGCGACGAGACCCTGGCCATTGCCCGCAAAGTGGGCGCCTACCTGGGCAAGATCACCGTCACCGCGCCCGACAGTCCCGGCTTCATCGTCAACCGCCTGTTGATCCCCTACATCGTCGAGGCCATCGGCGCCTACGAGGCGGGCCTGGGCGAGGCGGCCGTGCTGGATGCCAGCGTCAGGCTGGGCATGGGCCACCCGCTGGGCCCGCTGGCGCTGGCCGACCTGATCGGCCTGGACGTGACGCTGGCCATCGCCGACACGCTCTACCAGTCGTCGGGCAATCCCTATTTCAAGGCGCCGGCTTTGCTGCGCCGCATGGTGGCAGTGGGGCGCCTGGGACGCAAGACCGGGCAGGGATTCTACCAGTATCAACGCTGACGCTGGCCAAAAACGCCGGATGATCTGGGGAAAGCGCAACGTGTTGGGTGCTGGATACTTTCGGATATCATCTGCTTCGGGTATAATCAGCGCCGAAAGCTGCTTACAAAGGAGTATGAACCCGATGAAACAACTGACTGAAGTGACCGGATTGCCCTTGCAGTGGATGCAGCCCAGCGCCAGACGCGAAGCCTATGAGCTGCGCGCTGGCGATGATGTGATTGCAACCTTGCGCTTTCGCAGCATGTTTGGCTCGATGGCCACGGCTGAGACCGCCGATGATTGCTGGACCTTCAAGCGCGTCGGCATCTGGAAAACCCGTGTGACCGTGCGCCGCTGCGACGCCGATCAGGATCTGGCCGTCTTTTACAACCACACCTGGCAAGATGGCGCCACGCTGGAGTTGACCTCTGGCCGCCGTTTCCTGGCCAGCACCAACACCTGGCTCACCCGCTATGAGATCAAGGACGAGGCTGGCGACTCGCTGCTGGTGTTCAACATCGGCGGCATCTTTCGCCAGTCAGCCTGGGTAGAGATCCGGCCCGCCGCGGCAGGCCTGGCCGAGCTGCCCATGTTGATTTCCTTGGGATGGTATCTGGCGGTGATGATGTACCAGGACGGCGGCGCGGCCGCCACCGTCGCCATCACGACATAGCCACGCTCGCCGAGACGTTGGACCACGGCGAAGCCGTCACATCGCTCCTGATGCCGCCGTGGACGCTGCTCTACGGCGGCTTTGTTGTTCAAGACCCTGTTTCAGCCGATGGCGTCGGTCATCTAGCCCAGCCACTGATGCTACACATGCGCCGCCGACGCGTCGTCCAGAGGCGACAGACGCACCTCGACACGCGCTCCCAACGCGGCGGCGACCCTGGCAAGGAAGGAAAGGCTTGGTGGCGCGATACCGCTTTCGAGACGAGCAATACTTGACTGTTTGGTGCCTACCAGCTCGGCCAGTTGCGCTTGTGTGAGACCGCGCAGGATACGCAGCCGCGCAACTTCGTAGGCTGGCGCACGCGCGGCCAGCGCAGCAACGAACGCGGGATCCTGCATTCGCTCCGCCTCCCATTCCTCTAATCGCATGAATCGAGATTCATCGTTCATCATCGAATCCTTCTGCCATGACCTGATCCAGCCTGCGCTGGGCGATGGCATGTTCGTGTGGCGGTGTCTTCTGGCTCTGCTTGCGATAAGCGTGTAAGATGACAAAGCGCCGTCCGGTGTAGGCGAAGTAAAACAACCGATGCGGACCTGGACGCAGCTCCCACAACTTGCCGCTGATGTGCTTGGCATGCGGCATCCCAAGCAATGTGCCGAACTCCCTCAACAAGCGAAATGCTTCTAATGCTGCGGCTTGTTCGGCCACAGGTAAGGCATTTAGGTATTCCGTGATCGGGCTGCGACCACGGCTATCCTTGTAGAAGACCACGCGCCATGGCAATGGTTGTTCCGGCATGTCGCTATTATCACTTTTTTGTTATACCGTGTCAAGTTAACCAACTAGGTAGCTTCGACGACATCCTGCTGGGCATCAACGTGGACGACTTCGGCTCTCGCAAGGGACGCGCGGCCTATTTCCTGAACGACTGCCCAGCCGAAATCGACGACGCTGCCCGTTCGTAACCGACGACTTCCGAAGTCTGCAGTAACTCGCAACTGGAAAAGAGAACCCTCATGACCCAACTAACCGCCCTTCCCCTGCGCAGTGAGATCCCGGTCGAGCAGACCTGGGACCTGGACAGCGTCTACCCCACCCCGGCCGACTGGGAAGCGGCCTGTGCTGAGCTGACCGCCCAATTGCCGGCGCTGGCCGCCTTTCGCGGCCGGCTGGCTGAAGGTCCCGCCACGCTGCTGGCGCTGCTGACCCCCTTACAGGAGGCCGGCGTGCTGCTGGGCAAGATCATGATCTACGCCTCCAACGGCGCGTCGGTGGACACCGGCGACCAGGTCGCGGCGGCCCGCGCCGGTCAGGCCCGCACGCTGATGGCCAACTACGCGGCCGCGGTGGCCTTCGTCGACCCGGAGCTGATGGCCGTCGGCCTGGCGCAGGTCGATGCCTGGATCGCCGCAACGCCGGAGCTGGCCTTTTTCAGCCACTACGTCGATCGCCTGCGGCTGCGCCAGGATCACGTGCGCTCGGGCGAGGTGGAGGAGGTGTTGGCGCTGACCGGCGATCCCTTCTCCGGCCCCTACAACATCTACGGCATGCTCAACAACGCGGACATGGTCTTCCGGCCGGCCGTGGCCGCGGATGGAACCGAGCTGGAGGTGGGGCAGGCCAGCATCGGCGCACTGGTGACGCACCCTGACCGCGCCGTGCGACGCAGCGCGTGGGAAAGCTACGCCGACGGCTATCTGGCCTTCAAGAACACCCACGCGGCCACCTTCACCGCCGGCGTCAAGCAAAACGTCTTCAACGCCCGCGTGCGGGGCTACACCTCGTCGCTGCACGCCTCGCTGGGGCCCAACTACATCCCGGTAGAAGTGTTCCACAACCTGATCGCGGTCTTCAAGCAGCATCTGCCCACCTGGCAGCGCTACTGGCGGCTGCGCAGGCGGGCCCTGGGGCTGGAGGCGCTGGGCGTCTACGACATCAAGGCGCCGCTGGCCGGCGCCAAGCCGGCCGTCTCCTTCGAGCAGGCTGTCGAGTGGATCGCCGCCGGCATGGCGCCGCTGGGCGAGGAATATGTCGCGGTGCTGCGCGGCGGCTGTCTGGAAGAACGCTGGGTAGACCGGGCGCGCAACAAGGGCAAGCGCGAGGGCGCCTATTCCAGCGGCTCGCATGGCACCCACCCCTTCATCATGATGTCCTATCAGGATGACCTGTTCAGCCTGAGCACGTTGGCGCATGAGCTGGGCCACTCCATGCACTCCTACAACACCCGCCGCACGCAGCCCTTCATCTATGGCCGCTACGGCCTCTTCCTGGCCGAGGTGGCGTCCAACTTCAACCAGGCCATGGTGCGCGACTACCTGTTCCGCACGCAGACCGAGCGCGCCTTTCAGATCGGGCTGATCGAAGAGGCCATGTCCAACTACCACCGCTACTTCTTCATCATGCCCACCCTGGCGCAGTTCGAGCTGGAGGCGCACGCCCGGGCCGAGCGGGGCGCGCCGCTGAGCGCCGACATCCTCAACGGCATCATGGCCGAGCTGTTCGCCGAAGGCTACGGCGGCGAGGTGGACTTCGACCAGCCGCGCATCGGCATCACCTGGGCCCAGTTCGGCCACATGTACATGAACTTCTACGTCTACCAGTACGCCACCGGCATCTCGGCCGCGCACGCGCTGGCGCAGCCGATCCTGGCCGGCGACCAGGCCGCGGTCGGCCGCTATCTGGACTTTCTCAAGTCGGGCGGCTCGCGCTATCCGCTGGAGACGCTGCAGCGGGCCGGCGTGGACATGACCACGCCGGAGCCGGTCGAGGCGGCCTTTGGCGTGCTGGCCGGACTGGTAGATCGGCTGGAAGGGCTGATGGAATAAGGGCAGAGATCGTTCGCCGAGAGGTTGCCAACCTGGCGGCCAGGTTGGCAACCTGTTCTCCGGCGCATACACGACCAGGGCCGGAGATCGAGCGCCGTCGATACAGGCGGGGGTGTCGCAGCAGCGGAGGATGCAGGGCGGTCTGAGCCGGCGAGCTTTCGGACGCACAAGGGCGATGGGCGATGGGCGCGATTGGGCAAATTTGCCAGGCTATGGTAAGGTTGCGCATCGTTTTTTTTCGGTGTTCTCTGGCTGTGAGGGCGAGCATGAAGACACAATGGATGCGCTGGGTGTTGCTCTTTTCCTTGATCGTGATGGCGCTGGGCGCGCCAGGAACTGCCCGCGCGATGCCGGGCTATCAGGAATTCCCCTACGAGGATATCGTTGGCCATGCCGACGCTGTGCAAGAGGGCCTGTTCACCATCTATCAGATGGGCGATTTTTGGTTCATGGAGATTCCCGCTGAACTGCTGGGCCGGCCCTTCTACTGGTACAGCGAGTTGAGCCAGGCGCCGGTCATGCTGACCTCCGGCGACGGCCTGGGATCCATCGGCGAGAAGATGGTCACTTTCGAGCGCGCCGGCGGGAATATTCTGGTGCGCGAGCTCAACTCGGTCAGCGCCAAACGCAATTCGGGGGACGATCCCTCGCTGGACCGCGCTGTCACCGAGTCGGCCCTGCCGGCCGTGCTGCTGAGCCTGCCCGTGCTGGATGAGAGTCCCGACGGCAACCCGGTGGTTGACCTGGGCGCGGTCATGGCCAATGACCTGAGCGACTTCAACGCCAGTCAGGTATTCAGCAGGCAGGGCAACGACGCTCAGTTTGATCCGACGCGGAGCCGCGTCGTCGAGATGGACGCCTATCCCGACAACCTCGGCGTCAGCTCACTGCTGACCTTCGATGTCATGAGCCCTTGGTCATCAGCCTCCCCCAGCAGCCAATCGGTGCTGGTGCGCCACAACCTGTTGCTGTTGCCAGAGACGCCGATGCCAGCGCGCTTGGCCGACCCGCGCGTCGGGTACTATACAGTGGACTATGAGGACTACTCGGGCTCAGAAGAGCCTGATCCTGTCACGCGCGAGCTGATCACCCGCTTCCGGCTGGAGAAACAAGACTCCGAAGCCAGGGTATCCGAGGTGGTGGAACCTATCGTCTTCTACATCAGCCGCGAGGTGCCAGCCCGCTGGCGGCCCTACATCCGCCAGGGCGTCGAAGATTGGTTGCCAGCCTTCAAGGCCGCCGGTTTTGCCAATGCCATTGTGGTCAAAGATGCTCCCAGCGAGGAGGAGGACCCCAACTGGGACCCAGGCGACCTGCGCCATTCGGTGATCCGCTGGGTGGCACAGCCGGTGAAGAATGCCTACGGCCCTAACGTCGTCGATCCGCGGTCAGGCGAGATTCTGTCAGCCCACGTGCAGATCTTCGCCGACATGCTGGAACTGCTGGAGCAGTGGTATTTCGCGCAGGCATCGGCGGTCGACCAGCGAGCGCGCACTTTGCCCCTGCCCGATGAGATCCTGGGGCCCTTGCTGCGCACCGTCACCGCCCATGAGGTGGGCCATGCCTTGGGCCTGAGCCACAACCACAAGGCCAGCCAGGCTTTCACCATCGACCAGCTGCGCAACCCCCGTTTCACCAGCCGTTATGGCACGACGCCGTCGATCATGTCCTACGGGCGCTTCAACTATGTCGCCCAGCCGGGCGACGGCGTGACGAATCTGGTTCCCCAGATCGGGCCTTACGACCAGTTCGCCATTCAGTGGGGCTATGCGCCTGTGGCTGGGGCCGAATCGCCGGAGGCGGAGCGCGCGACCCTGGATCGTTGGGCCGCGCGCCAGATCAGCCAGCCCTGGCTGCGCTTCGGCGGCGAGGACCAACCAGCCGATGTCGATCCGACGGTGCAGATGGAGAACCTGGGCGACGACCGCATCGAGGCCACCCGCCTGGGCATCGCCAACCTGCAGCGGGCGATGAGCTATCTGATCGACGGCGCAACCCGGCCAGGCGGCGATTTCAGCAAACTCCAGACCACCTACGACACGATTCTGGAGCATCGTCACCAATGGCTGTCGTCGGTGGCCAAGCTGATCGGCGGGGTCGAGGAGACGCGCACCCTGGCCGGCCGCGGCGACGTCCAGTTTCACCGCGTGCCTCGGGATGAGCAGCAGGAGGCGCTGCAATTTGTCTTGCAGCATCTGGCCAACCAGCCTGTGTTCACCCCGACCGACGTGCTCGACCGGCTGAGCCCGGCCGGCGGGCTGGATGCCTTCGCCTACTACCAGCAATCTCTCCTGGCTGATCTGCTGGAATTCAGCCGGCTGGCGCGACTGGTGGAGGCCGAACAACTGGACGGCGCCAGCGCCTACCAGCCCATCGACTATCTGAGCGACGTGCAGGCCGGGCTCTTCAGCGAGCTGGAGGAAGAAACGCCGCAGATCGATCCGCTGCGCCGCAACCTGCAACGCGCTTTTGTGCGTACCCTGGCCATGTACGCCAACCCCAACATCAGCAACCATGACAAGTTCTGGGCTGGCTACGTCTCATCACTGGACGCGCAGTATGCCAACCGGCCTGACCTGCGCAGCGACCTGGAGGGCGCGGCGCGCTGGACGCTGGCGCAGATGCTGCCCGCTCTGGAAGAGGCTGCGACCAGAAGCGGCAACAGCGCCACGGCCGCCCATCTGGCAGACCTGAGCTACACCATCCAGCAGGCGCTGGAGCCGCCAGTAACCCCCGTCGCCGGCGACAGATAGTCGATGCGCATGCCGCGACTGCGCTAGGGAACGCCCGACCGAAGGGCGACCGGTCAGTTGCCAAGCAGCGTCCGCAGCGCGGCCGTGGCCAGGGCCATCTGCCCACGGCTGGCGCGCGCCGGGTGCACCAGCGTCACCAACGTCACCGCGCCGGCCGGCCAGACCTGGCCGTGCAGCGCGCGGATGCCGGCCGGCAGTTCCTCTCCCCGCAATCTCTGAAAGGCCCAGCGGGCGGCAAAGCTGCCCAGCGCGGCCACCACCTGAGGTCGCACGGCGGCCAGCTCGGCCGCAAGATAGGGCGCGCAGTTGGCCACCTCAGCCGGCGTCGGGTTGCGGTTGCCCGGCGGATTGCAGCGCACCACGTTGGTCAGATAGACACCGCGCAGCCGCGGCAGCGCGGCTGCCGGGTCTTTCTCCTCCGACAGCCCCAGGGCCATCAGCAAGGTCTGTACCCGCCGGCCGGAGCGGTCGCCGGTGAAGGGCACGCCGGTGCGGTCGGCGCCCAGATAGCCGGGTGCTTCGCCGACGAGCATCAGCCGCGCCTGGGGATCGCCGTAACCGTGGACAATGCGCTGGCGGTTGGCGGCCAGGGCGGGACAGCGTGAACAGTCGCCAGCGAGCGGCAAGCGGTGATCAGGGGATTCTACGTTCCACATACCTCTTCAGGGCTGTGCGCCGTTTACAGATCGCTGACCACCGCCGCGCCGCCGCGCCGTGCGTCGCCCATGGCTTCGAAGCGGTCAGCCGTGCGCGCCGCCGCATGAACGCCGCCGAAGTACATGTGCCGCGTCTGCCAGCGGTTGACTGCATAGCCGGCCGCGGCCAGCGCGTCCAGCGCAGCCACATCGTTGCCCCCTTCCGCCTGCAAGACCCCCTCCTCGAAGTGAATGCGCGCCGCGTCCACGGCCCGGGAGAGGGGCAACTGGAAGGCCAAGCGGTTGAGCAGCACCTGGACGATCGCGCTGCGGATGCGGTTGGCGCCGCCGCTGCCCAGCGACAGCAGGGGCGCGCCCCCTTCCAGCACCACCGTCGGCGCCATCATGGAGGGAATGCGCCGCCCCGGCGGCGACTTGTGAAAGCCCTCTGGGTGCAGATCTGCCTCGCCCAGCATGTTGTTGAGGATCACGCCGACGCCGGGCACGATGAAGCCGGCGCCCTCGCCGCCGCTGGTGGTCAGGCTCACCACCAGGCCGTCCTCGTCCATGACGGAGATCTGCGTGGTGTTGGGCATGGCCGGGGGCGCGGCATCCAGCGATCGCTCGGCCACCGGCCGCTGCAGCAGATCACGCACCCGTTGCTGCCAGCGGGCCACGGTGGCGGGACCCAGCATCCGCCCCACCTGCTGGCGCGGCTGCAGGCGTTGCGCCTCCATCTCGCGGCGGGCCAGATGGGTGACGCGCATGGCCTCGGCCAGCAGCTCCAGATGGCCGGCCGAGCCGAAGCCCAGCGTCTCCAGCGGGAATCCATCCAGCAGGCGCAGCGTGAAGCTGATCAGCAGGCCGCCGCGGCTGGGCGGCGGATTGGTCAACACGTCGAAGCGGTGAAAGGTGGAGGCCAGCGGCGGGCGGCGCCGCACGCGGTAGCGCGCCAGGTCGTCGGCTGTCAGCAGGCCGCCGTTGGCCTGCTGGTCGGCCAGAATCGCCTGAGCCACGGCCCCGCGGTAGAAGAGCTGCGCCCCCTCCCGCCCCAACGCCTCCAGGGTGTCGGCCAGGGCCGGCATGGCGACCAGGTCGCCGACCTGCTTGAGCCCTCCCGTTGGCTGGCCGAAAATAGCGGCCGATTCGGGGGTCAGCAGCAGAATCGGCTCGATCATCGCGCCGATGAAGGCCTGGATTTCGCTGATGGGGCAGCCCTCCCTGGCCAGGCGGATGGCCGGCTCCAACAACACCGGCAGCGGCAGCCGGCCGGCCTCTCGGGCCAGGCTGCACAGCCCGGCGATGTTGCCCGGCACGGCCACGGAGCCGCGGCCGACGTAGAAACGCTGGTGCGACGGGCCGTAATCGACGGTGATCTCCTGGAAGTCGATCTCGCCCGGCGGGGGCTGGTGGGCTCGTCCCAGCCCTGGGCCGGTGCTGAAGAAATCCAGCAGCTCGCCCGCGCCGCGCGCCGCGTCATAGACCAGGGCAAAGCCGCCGCCGCCGGCGGCTGAGAGGGTGTATTCGCTGATGAACGAGGCAAAGGCCGCGGCCACGGCGGCATCGACCGCGTTGCCGCCCTGCGCCAGCATCTGCGCGCCGGCGGCCGCGGTCAGGGGGTGTCCGGCCGCGATGGCGCCGCGCTTGGGGAGGTAGGTGTGTGTCAAACTGGCACTCCACTCGGATGGGCACGGTCGGAGACCGGCCCAAGCAGGATGAGGGGGCACGGTCGGAGACCGGCCCAAGCAGGATAAGGGGGCACGGTCGGAGACCGGCCCGAGCGGGAGTGGGCCTCGGTCGGAGACCGGCCCGAGCGGAAGAGGGCCTCGGTCGGAGACCGGCCCAAGCAGGACGAGGGCCTCGGTCGGAGACCGGCCCGAGCGGGAAAATCTATAGTTCAGCGATTACCTGGCCGATGCCGGCGGTGTCGTAGCCGCCCAGGGCATCGACCGTGGCGGCGAACTCCACTGAACGCACCACGGCCAGCAGCGGGGCCAACAGCTCGCTGTGGTAGAAACGCCGCGGGATGACCAGATCGTACTGCTCGTTGAACAGCGGCACGAAGTCCAGGTGCAGGGCGCGGGCCGCGGCCAGAATGCCCAGCCCACAGCTGGCTGTGCCCGATGCCACGGCCGCGGCCACGGCCAGATGGGTGTATTCCTGCCGCTCGTAGCCCCGCACCTGACGGCGCTTGATGCCCCGTTTGGCCAGCTCGAAATCCAGCAGCACCCGCGTACCCGCGCCGCGCTGACGGTTGATGAAGCTGATCTCAGGCCGCACCAGGTCTTGCAGGTCGGCGATCCCCTGAGGATTGCCGGCTGGAACCAGCAGCCCCTGCACGCGGCCGAGGAAGCGCAGCAGCACCACGCCGTCGGCATGGCCGCTGGCCCGGCTCAGCCCCAGCTCATGGATCGTCCTGATGTTGTACTCGCCCGTCTCCTCGTCCAGCAGATGCGAGCCGGCCAGGTGCGCCTCGCCGCGCTGCAAGGCCAGCAGGCCGCCGTAGCTGCCGACATTGGAGGAGGCCAGGCTGAGCTCCGGGTGCAGGCGGCGCAGTTGGTCGGCCAGCAGGTCCAGCGTCATGTCGTGGCTGCCGATGCTGACGATGGTGTTGCGCACCGCCTCCGGCGGCCGCAGCAGCTCCACCGTCACCGCGGCGCCGGCGTGTTCCCCCTCGCTGAAGCGGGGCAGGCGCACGATGCCGTCAGCCCGCACCAGGGACATGATCACCCCAGCCCCGCGCTGCAGCGGGGTGGCCACCATCTGCTCGCCCACCTGCCCCAGAGTCACGCGCAGAAACTCGTCTTCGCCCATGCCGGAATAGACCTTCTGGGTCAGCCGGGCGACGACCTGCGGGCGTTCCGGCGGCAAAAGGCCCTGCATGGCATAGATCACCGGCTTGGCCAGCAGATCGAAGGTCATGGCGGCGGAGGCGGGATAGCCGGGGATGCCGATGATGGGCTTGCCCTGGCCGCTGGACTGACGCGCGAGATCGGAGGCGCGCGGGCGGTCATGGGCCACCCCCAGCACCACCGGGTGCCCCGGCCGGATGGCGATGCCATGCACCACCACGCGGCCCAGGCTGGCGATGACGCGGGCGGTGAAATCCTCCGAGCCAGCCGATGAGCCGGCGTTGATCACCACCAGGTCGTGATCTTCCAGCGCCACGGCGGCTGCGGCGCGGATCAGTTCGAAGTCGTCGGGCAGCGGGTCCAGCCGGCTGACGACACAGCCCCACTCCTCGGCCAGCGCGCCCAGCACGATGGAGTTGTACTCCACGATGTCGCCCGGCTTCAACGCCTCGGGGCCGCTCAGGGCATCCAGCCGCACCAGCTCCGTGCCGGTGGGAATGATGGCCACGCGGGGCTGGCGGCGCACGGCCAGGCGGGTGTGGCCACAGCCCACGGCCGCGCCCAGATCGGCGGGGCGCAGCCGGTGATTCGATGGCAACACCAACTGCGTGGCCACGATATCCTCGCCCATGGGCCGGACGTGACGCCAGGGAGGGACAGAGGCGATAATCTCGATCTCAGCTCCGCTGACCTGCACCTCCTCCACCATGATCACCGCATTGGCGCGGGCCGGCATGGGGTCGCCGGTGTCCACGTACCAGGCCTGCTCGCCGATGACCAGCCGCTTGGGCCGCGTCTCTGTGGCGCCGGCCGTGTCCTCCGCGGCCACCGCGTAGCCATCCATGGCCGAGGCGTGGTAGTGGGGCGACGAGATGCGCGCCCAGACCGGCGCAGCCGTCACCCGACCCAGGCATTCGGCCACCGGCAGCGACTGGCTGGCCAATGTCCCCAGCGCGTCGCTCTGCACCAGCGCCTCGCGCCAGGCGCGCACAGCCTCATCCAGGCCGATGTCGTGAAGATAGGGGGTTTTGTCGTGCATGGCGTCTCTTTGCTTGAAACGTGGCCGGCAACGAGTCCCTCGCAACCCGGATAAGGAGGAGGGTGGGTTCGGGATGGCGGGCTCCGTGCGACTCGTTGCGTCGTACAGTCTCAGTACAGCTCTACCATCACCCATTCGCCCTGCGCGATGCCGTTGCTGTCCAGCGGCACGCGCACGAAGCCTTCGGCGCGGATGAGGGTGTAGATCAGGTTGCTTTTGCCCAGGACGGGCACGGCCCACAGCTCTTGGTCTCGATACGGCGCAGCGCCTACTCGACCAACGGATTCATCCCCTTGCTCGGGCCGGTCTCCGACCGTGCCCGTCCGAGGCGGCGCGGCAGGCTCGGTCAGAGACCGGCCTGAGCGGGGTGGGGCGGCGGACTCAATCCCTTGCTCGGGCCGGTCTCCGACCGTGCCCGTCCGAGGCGGCACGCCAGGCTCGGTCAGAGACCGGCCTGAGCGGGGTGGGGCGGCGGACTCAATCCCTTGCTCGGGCCGGTCTCCGACCGTGCCCGTCCGAGGCGGCGCGCCAGGCTCGGTCAGAGACCGGCCTGAGCGGAGTGGGGCGGCGGACTCAATCCCTTGCTCGGGCCGGTCTCCGACCGTGCCCGTCCGAGGTTGGCTTGAGCGAATCTCCAGCCGCACCTGGACGATGTCCTCCCGGCCGGTGGCGCTGGCGATGTTGCGGGCCAGACGAGCCGGCACGCGGGTCTTGCGCACCTCGTCTGCACCCAACATGCTGCGAATGACCGGGGTCACAAACAGGTCGAAGATCACCATCGCGCTGACCGGGTTGCCCGGCAGGCCGAAGACCGGCTTGCCGTCGCAGACGGCCAGAATGGTCGGCTTGCCCGGCTTGACGCTGACGCCATGCACCAGAATCCCTGGTCGACCCAACCCGTCGATCACCTGGGCTGTCATATCGCGCACGCTGACCGAGCTGCCGGCCGACATCACCAGCAGATCGGCCTGGGCCAGCGCCTGGGCCGCGGCCGCCTGCAACGCCTCCAGTTGATCGGGGACGATGGGAAAGGTGATGGCCTCGGCCCCCGCCTGGCGGGCCAGCGCGGCCAGCGTCTGCGAATTGATGTCACGCACCTGGCCCGGCCCCGGCTCCTGATCAGGCGCGACCACCTCATCCCCCTGGGAGAGGATCGCCGCCACCGGCCGCGCCGCCACATCTATCTCGACGATGCCCAGCGCCAGCAGACCGCCGATGTCCTGGGGCCGGATGACGTGGCCGGCCGGCAGCACAGCCTCCCCCTGCCGCACATCTTCGCCGACCTGGATCACGTTCTGGCCGGCGGCCACGGGGCGGTAAACCTCGATGGTGTAGGGGGTGAAATCGGCGGCTGAGCTGCCCGGCTGACCTTGCGCGTCCCGCACCCGCTGGGTGTGTTCGACCATCACCACCGCGTCGGCGTCGGACGGGATCATGCCGCCGGTGTGAACGATGGCGCACTGGCCTTCGTCCAGCGGAACATCGGCCGTCTGGCCCATGAGCGCCTCGCCGACTACCTCCAGATAGGCTGGCAGGCTGTCGCTGGCGCCGTGGGTGTCCTGCGCGGCCACCGCGTAGCCATCCACGGTGGAGCGGGGAAAGCTGGGCAGGTCGTGCGGCGCGCTCAGGTCAGCGGCCAGCACGCGGCCCAGCGCGTCGATCACGGCTATGCGCTGGCTACGCGGACGGGGCTGGAAGGCCAGGCGGAAGGTGCGCCAGGCTTCGGAGGGGGTGTGGACGGCGAAAAGTTCGGACATGGGAGGAGGTTCGATGGGGAATGAGGAATGGTTAATGGGGAATGGTCAATGGTCAATGGTTAATTGGGAATGGGGAGTTGGGGAATGGTTAGTTGGGGAGTTGGGGGAGGGCGAGGGTGGCGGCGCCGAGGGGAATGAGCTCGCCGTTGACCAGTTGGTACATTCCGACTAACAGTTGATAGGGGCCGGCTGGCGCGTCGATGGGCAGGGTGAGCGTGTGCCGATCGCGCAGGGTTTCGCCAGGCTGCCAGAGGCTGGTGGGATAGTAGACGCCGCCAGCTTGCTGGTCGCTCTGCGCGATCTTGACGCCATCGGGCGTCAACAGTTGGACGAAGGTGGTGTAGTCCGCGCTCAACGGGCGCAGCGGCTGCCAGTGCAGGTCGATCTGCATGGCGTCGCCGGCCGGCTGCACGTCGAAGCCCAGCAGACGCACGGCGTCGCTGATGACTGCCTCCGCAGCGAAGGTGGGGGGGCCAACGATGGCCGGGCCGAGCACCGGCGTCAGACCCGACGCATCGGGCTGGCCCAGCTCAGCCTTGAGCTCCAGACCGGGCATCGGCTTGATCAGATAGACCGGCCGGCCGGTGGAAAGCGCGCTCTCCACCGCCTGGCCCACGTCGAGCCAGCCCGGCTGGGCCAGCAGCAGCGGGAATACGCCGGCCAGGTCAGGCCGCACCCCCTCCACCTGCTGCAAATACCACAGCGGCATCAGCTCATCGCGGTCATTGCTGACCAGCACGGCAGCGCGGGCCGGGTCGGCAGCCAGCAGCGCCCGCCAGCCCTCCTCGGCCGCGCTGTCCAGGCTGCGATTCTGCTGCGCGGCCTGGCTCCAGAAGAGGGTAATCGGCAGCGCGGCCAGCAGCAGCGCCGCGGCGCTGGCGACGCCCTGGCCGCGACCAGCCCAGCGCCGGCTGGCCAGACGCCCCGCGGCCTCCGCCGCCCAGGCCACGGCCACGCCGATCCAGACGCAGGCGAGCAGGTAGGAGGGGATGTAGAAAACCGCGATGTCGCCGATGGTGTAGAACAGGTTGAAGCCGGTGAGCAGGACGAAGCTGGCGCCGGTCAGCCAGAGCAACGGCCACTGGCGGCGCAGGGCCAACACGGCCAGACCCAGCAGGGCCAGCGCCAGGCCCAGCGGCGTCAACTCGGCAGCAAAGCGCGCCAGCAGACCGGGTGCAGCGGCCAGGGCCTGAACTGGCCCCTGGATCTCGCCGGCAAAGCTCTGGCCCAGCAGATAGCTGAGCAGGCCGGATGGGGAACGATCCAACAGTGCGGTCGGCTGACCGGGCCACAGCTCGATGCTCAGGTAGGGGCTGGCCGGCGCTCGCAGCGGCACGTAGAGGTAGAGCAGCAGCGGCGCCAAGGCCAACAGGGCCAACAGCGCGATCTGCCGCCCACGCCAATAGCCGGCCGGCGCCTGCCAGGCCAGGAAGACCAGCAGCGCCGGCAGGAGCAGCAACGTGGCGCGGTGATGGGCCAGGCCCAGGCCGAAGAGCAGCGCCAGCACGGCCAGCAGGGAAGATGTCCGCTTTCCCGGAAGAAATCGGACGTCCTGACGCCACAACAGCGCCAGCCACAGCAGCGCCGCCGCCAGCGCGGCGTGCAGCGTGTAGACCTCGGTGATCACCGCCTGGCTCCACAGCGTGGGCGTCCAGGCGAAGGTCAGGGCGGCGACCAGAGCCGCGATGCGCTCAGTTAGGCGGGCAGTGCGGTTGTCCGCCTGACTCTGCCCGATCAATGCCAAAGTCAACAGGTAGGTCAGCCCCACCGCCAGCGCACCGAAGAGCGCTGACAGCAGCGTCATGGCCCGCGCCGGGCCGGCCAGCCCCAGCGCGTCCAGTCCATGCGACCACAGCCAGCCCAGCATCAGATAGAGCGGATAGCCGGTGGGATGGGAGAGGCCAGCCAGCCAGGCGGCAAACTGCAGCTCGCCGCTGTCGCCGGCCAACAGGCCGGGCGCAGCCATCTGCCAGTAGCTGACGCCGGCCAACAGGCCCGCCGCCAGCGCCCACCACAGATCGACGCGGGCCAACAACGGCCGGCGCGGCTCGCTCACTGCGCCGCCTCCAGACGCAGCCAATCCAGCGCGGCCGAGAGCGGCCGGCGGTCGGCGGCCAGGCGCAGATAGGCGCCCTCGCCGCCGGTCTGTTCGGCGGCCGCGCCGGGCGCGGCGCCCTTGACGCCGACGAAGGCATGGCCGAAGCCCGGCGCGGCGCGCAGATCGACCGCGCTGCCCAGGCTGGCCAGGGCTTGCACCGCCCGCTCGGTGAGCGCCGCGCTGGCATCGCCGCGCACTGCGCCGGCCACGATGACGCCCGCGGGCAGGTCGTCGATGAACTGGGCCATGCGGTCAGCTTCGAAGGCGTTGGCGAAGGTGTCGAAACCCTGTTTGTCCAACACCTGGCCGTTCTGGGGATCGATGACCGCCAGGTTGTAGCCGCGCCGGCCGGCCGACGCATCGACCGCTGCCCCCTCTGGCGTCGTGACGGTGATGAAGGCCAGGTCCTGGGCCGCGCCGCCGCTGTTGATCTCGATATCCACCGGCGACTGCACACCGGTGGCGCCGATCAGTCCCTGGCCCGGCAGCACGTCGCTGGGGCGTGCGCTGCCGTCGAAACGCAGGGTCAGCCGGTTCAGGCCAGAGCGGGTGGCCTCGGCCGGCGCGGTGAAGCGCAGCTCCTGCCAGCCGTCCGTCAACGGCTGCGCCCCCAACGCCACGCCGTTCATTTCCAGGGAGAGGGTCTGCTGCGGCGCGCCGGGATAGCTGAAGGGCTGAACGCGCAGGACAACATCCACCGGGGCGGGAGACTCGAAGCGCAGCGGCAGATAGAGCTCAGCCTCGCGGCCCTCGGCCCAGACGCCGCTGGCGCCGGCGATGTCGGCCTCGTCCACGCTCCAGCCGGGGCCGCGGTAGGGGTCGGTGTTGCGGCTGCCCAGGTCCAGCTCGAAGGGGAAGGGCACATCCGCCTGCTGCACCGCGTAGACCTGCACGCCGTCCGCGTCCCACAGCGGCTGCGGATCCACCGGGATCACCTCCAGCGCGTAGTCCTGCGTCATCTGCCAGGTATCTGTGTAGGGATAACGGCCGGCCACAGGCGGGTTGACCGCCAGGTAGCGCACGTTCCAGAGGGCCATCAGCTCGGCCGCCTGGGCGCGCGCGGCCTGGTCGGTGGCCGCGTCGGGCGGCTGGTACATCTCGAGGCCGGTGATGGCCTGCAACAGCGGCAGCCGCTCGAAGTACTCGAACTTGAAGGCGGGGTTGCGCGAGGTGTTGCCGCTGAGGATCGGCTGGCCGTGGACGGTCTGATACCATTCGATGCGCGTGTCCTCCGCGCCGAAGACGCCGAAGCCGTTGCGCCAGCCCATGGGCAGTTGCATCAAGGTCCAGTCGCCCGGCTGCGCGGCCAGGTCCTGGTAGGGGGCGGGCACGCGCGCGTCGGTCAGCGGCATGGGCACGGCCAGGTGCTCGAAGAGGATGGCGGCGGCGAGGAGGATGGTCAGGACGATGGCAAGCGTGCGGCGTGGGGAGGAGCCCTGCGCCCGCTCGGGGCGATCTCCTGACGGGGACCCGGCAACCTTGGCCAGCAGCCAGGCTGCGCCGTAGCCGGCCAGCACGGCCATGGCCTGCAACAACACCAGGCTGAAGCGGTTGGGGGCGCGGAAGCCTTTGACGAAGGGGATGTAATGCAGCAGGATGTAGGGCAACGGCAGGCTGACCTGCAGGCCATCCAGGTCGAAGCGCGACTGGCCGTTGATCTGCAAGAGCGGCCCCAGCGCCAGCACGAAGGCGATGAGCGCGCTGGCCGTCCAGCCGCGCGCCCGGCGTCCGGCCACCGCCGCGCCCAGCAGGGCCAGGGCCAGGGCCGCATAGCCCACGAAGACGGTGTTGACGTCGCTGAAACGGCTTTCGCCGGTCTGCACCGCGCGCAGGCTGGTCTCCCAGTCGTTGCCCCAGAGCGGATGCAGATCGGTGGGCGTGACCAGGCCCACCAGGTCGGCGCTCAACTGGTCGGACATGCCCCAGCCCTCGACGGCGTAGTCGGCGTTCAGCCCCTCGCGCAGGGTGGGAATCAGCAGGGGCAGGCTGAGCAGGGCGGCCACGGCGACCATGCTCGCCAGCCGGCCCAGTCGGCGCATCAGCGGGATGGCCGGGCCGCTCCCGTCAGCCCTGCGCGTGCGGCGATAGCCCAGCCACCAATCCAGCAGCAGCACGCCGGCCATCAGGGCGATCAACACCCCGTAGAGCATGTCGGTCAGCAGGCAGAGCGCGGCAAAGAGGCCGGCCATGAGCGCATCGCGCGTCCGCCAGCCTTCCAGGGTGCGCACGAAGTAGAGCAGGAAGAAGGGCAGCCACTGGGTGGTGACGATCATGTAGTGCCCCAGCGCGAGGTAGACCATGCGGCTGGAGGCGAAGGCGTAGATCAGGCCGGCGATGAAAGCCGCGGCGGGGATGGTGAACGCCGGCGGGTGCGCCGAACCGTTCGCCGTTGCCTCGTCGCTGCGGACGGGGGGCTGGCGCAGCAGGTGGAGAGCCAACAGGAAGGCGCCGTAGCCGGCCAGCGCGGTGGAGGCCAGATTGATCAGGTTGCTGGCCAGGGGGATGTTGTCGGTGGCCAGGTGGATGGGCAGGGCCAGCGCGGCCGCCAGCAGGTTGAAGGTGTACATCACCAGCCCCATGCCCACCGGGTAGAAGATCAGGTCGGTGTGGAGCGGCGTGCTGAGCTGGTCGATCAGCGCGCGCTTGAAATACCAGATGTTCCAGAGGAAGGTATATTCGTCGTAGGCCCAGATGTCGCTGCCCGGCACGTGGGTCGTGATCCGCGTGATCAACGGCCAGGTGAGGAGCACGGCCAGCAGGCTGTAGAGCAAAAGCGCCCACAGATGAATGCGTCGCATGAGATCAGTGATCCTTGTCTTCGTGAGAGACGTTCGGCGGCATGGTACCACAGGCCAGGGCTTTGAGCAACACCGGACGCCAGCAGCACCGTCAGTCCTTGCCCGGCATTGCCTGAAACACGAACTTGAGTACAATACCGTTCATGGAATCTGTAGTCAACCCACACGACCGCTTTTTCAAGCAGGTGATGTCGAACCCGGCGATGGCGCGCGACTTCGTCCAGAACTATCTGCCGGCCGATGTGGTCGAGCACATGGATCTGGCATCGCTGGAGCTGAGCACGGAGTCCTTCATTGACACGGCCTTGCAGGCCCATCACACAGACCTGCTCTTCACCCTCAAGCTGCACAACGGCGACGATGGGCTGGTCTACCTGCTGTTCGAGCACAAGAGCTACGCCGACCGGCTGGTGGCCTTTCAGCTTCTGCGCTATCTGACGCGCGTTTGGGAGCATTCACTGCGCCAGTATGACCGATTGGTTGCCATCGTGCCGGTGGTGGTCTATCACGGCGAGTTCGACTGGCAGATCAAGCCGGGCTTTCGTTGGTTGGTGCAGGCGCCTGACGCGTTTCTCCGCTACGTGCCGGAGTTCGAGTACTCGCTATGCGATCTCACCGGCATGGATGACGCTGAGATCCGCGGCGAGGTCGTACTGCGTGTCACCTTGCAGGTGTTCAAGCACATCTTGCACAACGACTTCGGCCCGCGCCTGGCTGACGCGTTGTCGTTGCTCGGCGACCTGTCCCGCCAGCAAACCGGCCTGGAATACCTGCAGACGCTATTGCGCTACGTGTCAGTCAGCGCCAGGCGCATCACACCCCAGGACTTGCGGGAGGCCGTGGATCAGGCCTTTCCTGAAGGAGGCGAACTTATGGCTACCCTTGCAGAACAATGGGTCGAACAAGGATTGAAGCAGGGCATGCAGCAGGGCCTACAGCAGGGCCTACAGCAGGGCATGCAGCAGGGTATGCAGCAGGGCATGCAGCAAGGCATGCAGCAGGGCCTGGAGCAAGGGCGACGCGAGGGCCTTCTGGCCAACATCGAGTTTGCCCTGGAACTCAAATTCGGCGTCGAGGGAACCCTTTTGCTGCCGGGCATCTATAAAATCAGCGATCTCAGTGTGCTGCGCGCTGTGCAGCAGGTTGTCAAGACGGCCACGTCGCTGGATCAAGTCCATGCAGCCCTGCAATCACTGACTTGATGACCCCAACCCGCCCAACGGCCACCCGCCGCGCCGTCGTCGTCACGCCGACTTTCGACGAAAAAGAAAACATCGCAGACCTGATCGCCGCGACGCTGGCCGAGCAAACCCACACCGACGCGTTCGAGTTGCACGTGCTGGTGGCCGACAGCCACTCGGCCGATGGCACGCTGGAGATCGTGGCCGCTCTGGCCGCGACAAACCCGCGCGTGCATCTGCTGGACGTGCAGGAGCGGGGCATCGGCATCGGCCTCTTCCGCGGCTTCCAATATGCCATCGATGCCCTGGGGGCCGACGTGCTGATCGAGATGGACGCCGACTTCCAGCACAACCCCGAGGATATCCCGCACTTCCTGGCCAAGATCGAAGCAGGCTACGACGTGGTGGTCGGATCCCGCTTTGTGGATGGCAGCGTCAACCGCATGCCCTGGTATCGCAAGGTGCTCAGCGTGGGCGCCAATCAGATGGTGCGCGGCGCGCTGGGCCTGCACGGCGTCACCGAGATCACCACCTCCTACCGCGCCTTCACCAGCGAGACTTTTCTCAAGGTCGATCCTGCCACCGTGCCCTGGCAGGAGAAATCCTTCATCTTCGTGCCCGTCTTTCTGGTGCGTCTGCTGGAAACGGGCGCACGCGCGACCGAGATCCCCATGACCATGCACCCGCGCACCCAGGGCTACTCCAAGATGATCTACTGGCGCTACATCCGCGATATCCTGCTCTTCTCGGCCCGCTCGCGCCTGGGGATGGAGCCAAAGGCGGCCGGCGCGCCCGAAGCGGGCCAGGGTGCGGCCTGATAATCACTGATAGCTGATCTGACCCAGCGGCGCAAAGGGCCCCGCCGCGCCAGCGGGCGTCAGCCAGTCCCCGCCGAAGGGGCGCACACCCACCTCCACCGTAAACGCGCCGGAGCTGTCCGGCTGGGGGAGCAGCAGATAGTCGTCGGCGATCACCTGGCCCACCTGCCAGCGATCGGTGCTGTAACGGCCTCCGGCCGGCGCGTGGCTCCATTCCGCCGCCAGCCAGCCATCCTGGTGCACCAAGCGCAGCGCCGGCCGCAGGTCGTCGGTCAACGGCGCAGCCGCGCGCCAGAGCAGCCGCACAGGAACCGGCTGCCCCACGGTCAGAGGCGCCTGCGGCAGCTCGACGCCGATCAACTCCAGGTCGCCGAAGCGGGCCAACGGCGCAGCCGCACCTGCCTCAGCCGCCAGCGCCGGCTTGGGGGGCGCATAGGCGGGCCGGGCCACGCCCAGCAGCGCGGCCAGCCCAAACAACGCCATGCCCGCGGCAAACCCCGCCACGACGCGGCGGTCTGTCCGCGTTCCCTCCCCTCCTTTGATCCAGTCCGCCAGCCCCATCACCCCCATGCCCACCCAGACGGCCATGGCCGCCAGCGCCGGCCACATCAGCCGCGCCTGATCGGTGCCCAGGGCAATGGCGCTGTAGCGGTAGATGGAGAAGAACATGAGAAGGGGCGCGCCGGCCAGCAGGGCGAGGTGGAAGGGGAAGGGATGGTGAGCGGTGAACGGTGAACGGTTATCGGTGAACGGTGAACGGTGAACGGTTGATGGGAGGCGCAGAAGGAAACGGACTGCGCCGACGATGACGACGACGGTGAAGACCGCGGCCAGCGCATACACCCAATTCGGCAGCGAGACCTGGCCGGCCGCGGCGAAGCGGCCCCAGAAGGTGGGGAAAAAGCCTTTCAACAGCCATAGCGCCTCGGCCAGGCCGACGGGACCAAGGCGTTGATCGACCGTCGCCCGCACCAGCTCCCAGCCGAAGGGGTCGCCGTACAGCCGCCAGTTGCGCAGCCACCAGGGCGCAGCCACCAGCAGCCCCAGGCCGTAGGCCAGCGCCAGATGGCCGAACGCCAGCAGCCAGGAAACGCGCTCCCGACCGCCGTCAGATTCGCGAGCTGCCGGCCGCGCCAGCCACCATGCGCCGCCCACCGCCAGCGCCGCTAACGGCCAGAGCGCCAGCGCGCCGACCTTGGCCAGCAGCCCCAGGCCCAGCACCAGCCCCAGCAGCGCCGTCCGCCCCCAGCGCAGCCCGCGCCCGATGATGGCCGCGCACAGCAGAAGGGCCAGCGCGCTCAACGCGCCGGCCGCGTTGTCGTTGTTGACGGAGCCGCTGATGAAGAGGAAGCCGGGCAGGCCGGCCAGAAACGCGGCCGCTGCCAGGCCGATGGCCGGCCGGCGCGGGAAAATCTCCCGACCCAGCCGCCATGTGGCCCACAGCGTCACCGCGCCCAGGGCCACCGACAGCAGCCGCGCCAGGTGCATGGCCAGCGCACCGCCGCGCCAGGGAAAGCCCTCCAGCGCGCTGTGGATGAAGAAGTTGGGGGGTTTGTCCGGCCCCAGCGGCAGCGCGTCGGGGTTGGAACGCAGAAAGGTGAAGTCCAGCCCGGTCCAGGCGCTGAGGGCTGCGGCCATGGCGTGGTAGAGCGGCGGATGCTTGCTCTGCGTCACCTCCGGCCCCACCGGCAAGGCGCGCTGGACGCCCAGATAGACGATGTACGCGTAGTGATCGGCCTCATCCGGCGCCTCGCCCAGGGGGACGATCGCCGAATAGCCCACGGCCAGCGCCAGGTAGATGGCCAGAATAGCCAGAAAGATGCGGCGCGGCGGCCTGGTGTCAGAAGTCATGTCCATGGGTCACGTTTCACGTTTTCAAACATCGGCCGGCCGGGCCGGCGCAGCGCCTGCCGGCGGGCAACGATCGGAGCGGGCTGGCCGCCCTGCTCAGCCTGTCAGCGCCCAGACAGGATCACCCAGCCGTCGCCGCCGCTGCCCGCGGCGGCCAGCGGCTGGCCGTTGGCCAGATCGACTACACGCAGCGCCAATTGGGCATCGCCCGGCTGGTCAGGCGTCAACGGCAGAACCAGCCAGGACAGCGCCTGGCTGCCCGGCGCCCACTCGGTGGGGCGATAAGCCAGCTCGCCGCTGACCTGGGCCAACTGCTGGCCGCCGTCGGGCGACAGCCAGCCGACCTGCACCTGCAAGCCCTGATAGCGCCCAGCCTGGGGAGCGCCCACCTCCCACAGAAGGAGAACGGCGGCCGCGTTGTCGTCCAACTGCTGGACGCGGTAGCCGATCAGGCTCGGCCCGGCGGCGAAGGAAAGCTCGGCCGGCAGGAACCCGCTGCGATCCACCGCATCGCCGTTCAGACGAAGCACGGTCAACCCTGGAGCGCCAGCCTCGGCCGCGTTCACTGCCTCCCAGCCGGTCCAACCGGGCGCGCTGGCCAGCAGCGGGTCAGGGCCGGCGTTGGCGGTGAACAGGTAGGTGGCCTGGCTGCCTGGCGCCGGCAGCGGCAACGTCGCTCGACCGTCAAAGAAGTGCACCGCGGGGTCTGTGTAGTCGAAGAACTGGCTGAGCGGCGCCTGCTGATGCAAAAAGACGAAGGAGGGGTGACGATAGATGTCGGCCGAGAGGAAGACCTCCTGCCCCGGATGCGCGGCCATCCAGGCGGCCGCGGCGGCCATGTCCCCCTCGAACGCGTCGAAGGTGTCGGCCGCGCGGGCCCAACGCTGGAAATAGTCGCGCCAGGTCAGCCCGCCGTGCATCAGCAGCGCCAAAACCGTCAAGCCCACAGCCAGCCAGGGGGCCCAGCGCGCGGCCGGCCGACCGCGGGCGGCCCAGCGGCGCGCCTGGATCAGCAGCTCGCCCAGCGCCAGCGCGGGAAAGAAGTAGACGCCAGGGATCACGCCCATCACCCGCGGCAGCGCCGGAAAGCGATCCACGGCCAGCAACCCGGGCAGCAGCATGACAGGAAACCAGAGCAGCAGGAAGAGCAGCCTGCTGCCCTGCGCCGCGACCGGCGCTGGTCGCCGGCGCTGCCAGCCGGCCAGCACCAGCGCCAAGCAGAGCAGCAGACCCGCCACAGCCAGCCCGGCCGTCAGCGGATCGAACACCGCCCGGCCAGGCAGGTTGAAGAAGGGCGCGCTGTCCCCTGCGCCGGGCACGACGAACTGACGCAGGTTGGCCATGCCGGCCTGGAGCATCATCGCCCCCGCGCCGCTGCCGTTGAGCTCAGGGTTGAAGGCCGAGACCACCTGGGCGCGCTGCACAAAGCTGCCCGGATGGCTGAGAAAGTAGAGGCCCAACGGTGCAAAAACCAGCAGCGCCACGCCGTAGAGCCCGACCAGCGGCCAGAAGGCGCGGCGCAGCAGAGATTGACCGGGGTCAGCAATGGCGTCGGACTGCCTGGATCGCCGGGCCAGCCACAGATAGCCGGCCTGCGCCAGCAGATAGAGCGCCAAAAAGACCGGCAGCAGCCGGCTGATGCTGTAGAAATGGACGCTCAGCCCCAGGAAGAGGCCGGAGAGCAGAAACCAGGGCCAGGCAGCCGGCCGGCCGGCGCGGTTGGCGGCCCGCCAGAAGGCGGCGAAGGCCAGCGTGGTCATCAACGGCGTGAAGATCAGCCGTTCGGCGTAGCGGCTGGTGTAGACGTGCCAGAAGCTGGTGCTCAGGAAGAGGGCGGCCAACAGCGGAACCAGCGCGCCGCGGTAGCGCGTGCCGGCCAGCAGCTCCCGCCCCAGCCAGTAGCTCCCCAGCGCAGTGGCGATGCCAGCCAGCGCGGCGGGGAGGCGCAGCGCCAGGGCGGTGGGTCCGCCAAGCTGAATGCCCGCGGCGAACAGCAACATGGCCAGCCCCTCACGGCCATAGTTGGCAGGGTAGAAGAGGCTGGCTCGGCCGGCCAGCGCATCCAGCGCATCCAAGCCGTTGACGGCCTCATCGCCGAACAGGCCGGGGGGCATGGCGGGCAACTGCCAGAGGCGATACGCGGCCGCGACCAAGAGGATCAGCAGGAGGGTCAGCGCATCTTTTTTGCCGGTGGAGAGATGGGAGAGACGGCGGATGATGGACACGAGGTGCAGTATACCGCAAATCAGCCGGTGAATAGAATTCACCCGCTGAACCTGCAAAGCAGAAATATTTACGCCGGCCTGTACTAGCGGAAGCCCAGCCCCCGCTCTTTCAGGCTGACGAAACGCTGCCGGCCGATGACCAGGTGATCCAGCACGTCAATGGCAAGCAGGCTGCCGGCCTCGACCATCTGACGCGTCACCTGCACGTCCTCGGGGCTGGGGGTGGGGTCGCCGCTGGGGTGGTTGTGGACGATGATCATGGCCGCGCTGTTGGCGCGAATCGCCTCACGGAAGACCTCGCCGACGCGCACCGAGGCCGCGTTGAGCGAGCCGACATAGATGGTGGGGATGGCGATCACCCGGTTACGGCTGTCCAGCAGCACGGTACGCAGATGCTCCTGGCCGAGCAGCGACATCTCGGCCATCAGCAGATTGGCCGCGTCGGCCGGCTGGCGGATCTGCGGTCGCTCGTGGGGCGCGGCCACCAACAGCCGGCGTCCCAGCTCCAGCGCGGCCTTGACCTGGATCGCCTTGGCCTCGCCTACCCCTTTTTCCTGACATAGCTCCGGGATAGTGGCCTGAGCCAGGCCGGGCAGGCCGTCGTGGCGGGCCAGCAGCTTCTCCGCCACCCGCACCACATTCTCGCCGCCGGTGCCGACGCGCAGGATGATGGCCAGCAGCTCCGAGGTGCTCAGCGCGCCGGCGCCGTAGTGCAACAGGCGCTCGCGCGGCCGCTCGCCCGTGGGCAGGTCACGGATCATAGGACGATATTCGACGCGTTCGCTTTCGACCATGGCAACTCCCTTCGCCTCCTGAAAAGTGTTCGTGCTCGGCCGGTCTTTGTGCAGCACCCCGGCCCCGGCTCGCCGCTTCGAAGGACGCTGGCGCCCGTGCAGTGCGGATGAAGGCGGCAACCTTACTGCACCAACACCAACGGCAGCAGTTGCCGGTGCATGGTGCGCGGCGGCTCCGCCAGCATGATCACATCGAAGATTGGGCGGGTCATGCCCCAGCGCCGGGCGGTGACGTTGTCGACCTCAGCGATCAGCCCGCGGCGGCTCAGCCGCTCGAAATCCTTGGCCGCGGCATAGTCCACCACCAGAAAAGGCCCCTCGACGCCGACGCCGGGCACGTCCAGCCACACTTTGCGCCCCAGGTCGCCCGGCCGCAGGGTGGCGATGTAGCCCACGCAGGCCGGCCGGTCGCAGTAGGGCACCTGCGCCCGCTCCAGCCGCAGATGATAGGCTGTTTCCATCACGCCCGGGGCATAGAAGGTCACCTCGCCGCGCGCCGGCAGCCGCGTGGCGGCGTACCACGGGGGGTCGATGGTCTGAGTCATGGGGTTGAAGAGCAGGCTGAGCACCAGCAAGACTGCGAGCACGGCGGATCCTTTCCTCTTACACGTCCACCCACCGGACGTCCGGGGAGAAGGCGGCGTTCCCAAGAATGCCAGAATTTAGGCGTTTTGTCAAAGGGAAGGGCTCGCAACCCAGAGCTGCGAACCTCCCGTGCGCGGCCGGCGGCACTTGACGCGGCCGCGCCTTTCTGGTACACTACCGCGCCAGACGCCGGACGCAGGCCGCACAGAGCTTGTAAGCTGCTTGCACCGAGACTTCACCGAGTGAGCATGACAGGACGCAGCGCGTGGAATTGATCTGGTCCCCCTGGCGCATGGAATACATCATGGCCCACAAGACACCTGGCTGCGTGTTCTGTGACAAGCTGGTCTGCGGCAACGACGAGGACGAGCACGTCTTGCTGCGCGGCCAGACCGCCTTCATCGCCCTGAATCGCTACCCCTACACCAACGGCCACCTGTTGGTGGCGCCGTGCGCCCACGTGTCAAGCCTGGAGGATCTGCCGGCCGAGACACTGACCGAGATGATGCTGCTGGTCAATCGGGGGCTGGCGGCGCTGCGGCAGGTGATGCAGCCGCAGGGCTTCAACGTCGGCGCCAATCTGGGCAAAGCGGCCGGCGCCGGCATCGAGTCCCACGTCCACATCCATGTGGTGCCGCGCTGGAACGGCGACACCAGCTTTATGTCCACGATTGGCATGACGCGCACCATACCAGAGTCGTTGGATCAGACCTATCGCCGCCTGCTGGAGGCGCTGCACGCCCAAGACAGCGACGGAAGCGCCTGATCGCCGGATCTCAGCAGGTGACGGAGCAGGCCGCCGCGGCGCCGCCAAAGGCCCTCCTGCCCGCACAGCCCGCTGCACGAATACTGATCAAAGACGCGCCAATCGGAGGTTCTCTACTGAATTGACCTGTCAACAGTGTTACAATCGAATAGCTTGAGCAAAAAAGAGTACCAGGAGATGGCATTATGGTTGACGCAGACGCCTTGCCGAAGACCATGCGCTGGTACAGAATGGACCTTCACATTCATACCCCGGCTTCTGAGGACTACGTAGAAAAAGAAATCAGTTACCTGGACGTCCTCAAAGAAGCAGAGCGCCGAGGTCTTGACATTATTGCCTTCACAGACCACAACACAATTGCTGGTTACGAGGCCCTGTACGACGAGATTGACTTTCTGGAGCGCCTTGAGCAGCGCAACCGGCTCCAAGAACACGAGCGAGAAGAACTGGCGGACTATCGCCGGCTGTTGGAAAAGATCACAGTTCTGCCAGGTTTTGAGTTCACCTGCCGTTTTGGTTCCCATACCCTGGGGGTTTTTCCTCCCGGCGGCCAGGCCAGCATTCCACGCCTCAAGGCGGTGCTGCACCAGCTTGGCGTGCCCTACGAGAAGATGAGCCTGGGTTCCCCCGGCATGCCCGGCACTCAGGCCTTCCTCGAAGCCTACAAGATCATCCACGAGGCCGGCGGCATTGCCATTGCCGCCCACATCAACGCGCCCACCGGGGTGCTGGCCATCGCCAACAACCTGCCCACCGGCGCGCTGCGCATCAGCGCAACCCAAAACCCCAGCCTGCACGCGCTGGAGTTCAGCGCGTTCCACAGCCCGCAGTTGCAAGGCTTCTCCAGTCCCCACTGGTACGACGGCACGAACCTGGGCTATGAGCGGCGCATGTTCTGCGTGCAGGGCTCTGACGCCCACCGACTAACCCAAAGCCAGGACGACCCGATGCACCGCTGGGGGGTCGGCGACCGGCCCAGCGAGGTGATGCTCCCCGAGGCCACCTTCGACGCGCTGCTGAAGCTCTTCGCCAGCAACGACTTCGACCGGCTGCGCGTTCCCTTCGTCTCCGACGTGGCGCGCTACAACCGCGTGGCCGAGGCCCGCTCAGCCGGCCCTTCCAACCATCAGATTCTCCTGCTGACCTGCATCGACGACCCGGACCAGATGAGCCGGCACGTGGCCGCGCTGGCCAACAGCGGGGGCGGCGCCATCTTCCTGGGCCTGGATCCAGACCCCAAGCTGCCGGTTGCCGGCCTGACCGACGCCGCGGCCAACATGCGCGCCTTCCAGGGCGCGATCAGCGAGCTGGTCGCGCCGCAGCCTGAATGGTCGGTGGACATCGTCAACTACGACGGGCACGAGATCGTGCAGATCGAGGTGCGCGACCTGGCCCGCAAGCCCTGCTATGTGCGCGAGGAGAATGGCCGGCTGATCTATGTGCGCCGCAACGGCGAGACGACGCTGGCCACCCACGGCGACATCATCGACATGCTGCATGTGGAAGGGGACGAGGCGCCGGCCGGCGCCCGGCTGGACCATGCCCCCATGCTGGCCCCTGGCATCGAGCTGCCCAAGTCGGGGGTCGAGATCGTAGGGATGACGCTGCGCGGCGACACCGAGTACTTCCGGGTGGTTGACCTGCGCACCAACCGCGAGAGCCTGGTTTCTGAATTCACGGCCACCTCGGTTTGGCTCTACGCCATCAAGAATTACCAGGAGGCCCGGCCGCGGCTGCACGATCTGCATCATCAGGTGCGCTGGCAGGGCCAGCTCGGACTGTGGCGCGTCTATCGGGAGAACGAATACTACGACCAGCGCAACCGCGCCAAGTGCGATTTGGTCTACCGCAGCGAAGATGGCCGCATCGAACGCATCTTCTTCGCCGTGGCGGTGGGCTGGATTGGCCAGGCCTGGGAACCGCTGTTCGACGTGGACCCGCCAGGCAAGGCGGCGCCGGGCCGGCTGGCCGCGGAAAGCAAGGTGCGCTGGCGCGGCAACATGGGCATCGTCTCGGTGGTGCGCCGCGCGGGCGCCTGCATCTGCAACCTGGCCTTTCGCAACCGCCAGGGGCGCGATTTGCTCTACGCTGAGGTGCCGGCGGAACAGCTTCAGCCGGAATGGCGCGAGCTGATCGCGGTGGAACTGCCGCGCTCCGGACTGGAAGTAGTGGAAGTGCAGGAGAACGGCAGCGACCCCATGTTCAAGTTCCACAACCTGGGCAACCGCCATGTGGAGAGCCGGCTTTGGCTGCCAGGAATGCTCAAGGAGGGCAGCCTGCGCCACTACGCGCTGCGCATGCACCTGGAACAAGACCGCCCGCTGGACGACAGCCAGGTGAACTGGATGGGCAACATCGGCTACCTGCGCCGTTCCTACACCGCAGCAGACCTGGTCTATCGCGACCCCGACGGCGTCGACCACGTCTACTACGGCGCGCGCTGGGATGACCTGAACAGCGAATGGCTGCGATTGTTCAATATGTAACAGGCGTGGTAAAATAGCGCCACTGTATCGTTGCCCTGATCCTGAGGGCGTCACGTTCGGCCGACCGGCGCGGCGCTCCCTTGCCTGATCCTGAGGGCGTCTCGTCCGGCCCGACCGGCGCGGCGCCCCGCCGATCGCCCGCCGTACACCCTCAGTCCACAGCGCCCTCGACTCCGGGAGGTGTGATGCGCGCAATTATCTTTCGTCAGCACGGCAGCCTCGACATGCTGGAGTACGTCGAGGATCTGCCCGTCCCCGAGCTTGGCCCCGACGAGGCGCTGGTGCGAGTGCAGCACGCGGCCCTCAACCGCTTGGATCAGTTTGTCGTCAAAGGGTGGAAAGGTCTCGATCTGGAGCTGCCGCACATCCCCGGCGCCGACTTCAGCGGCACGCTGGTAGCCATGGGCGATCGGGTGACTGGCTGGACCGCCGGCCAACCGGTGACCGCCAACCCGACCCTCTGGTGCGGCCATTGCCCCTACTGCTTGAGGGGCGAGCACAGCCTGTGCGACACCTGGGCCATCCTGGGCGAGCACACCCGCGGCAGCTTTGCCGAGTTCGTCAAGATCCCGGCGCGCAACCTGATGGCGGTGCCCGATGGCTTTTCCATGCAGCAGGCCGCGGCCGCGCCCACCGTGGCCGTCACCACCTGGCGCATGTTGATCACCAAGGGGCAACTGCGCCCGGGCGAGACGGTGCTGGTCATCGGCGCGGGCGGCGGCGTCAACAGCTTCACCATCGCGTTGGCCAAGCTGCTGGGCGCCACGGTCTGGGTGGTGGCCGGCGGCGCGGAGAAAGCCCAGCAGGCGCTGGAACAGGGCGCCGATTGGGTGCTGGACCGCGAGGCCGAGCCCAACTGGTCGCGCGCCATCTATCTGCACAGCGGCAAGCAGGGGGTCGATATCGTGGTGGACAACGTGGGCGCGGCCACCTGGGACGCCAGCCTGCGCACCCTGCGCAAAGGTGGCCGGCTGCTGACCGTGGGCGGCACCACCGGCTACACCGGTTCCACGCCGATCAACATCCTCTTTGGCCGCCAGGTGAGCATCATCGGCTCGACCATGGGCAGCCAGCCGGAGTTCGAGGCGGTGATGCGGCTGATCTTCGCCGGCAAGCTGGCCGTGCCCATCGACCGCGTCTATCCGCTGCACGAGGCGCGCCAGGCCGAGGAGCGCATGAAACAGGGCGAGCATTTCGGCAAGATCTTGCTGGAGGTCGCCTGATCGCCCAGAGCTGCGCGCCAACCTGGACGGCCCGTGCGCCGGTTCAGTCTGTCGAACCGACGGCGCATCCTCGTCATTTTCGCGGATGAACCCAGACTGAGAGTTCCATGACGGTACTCGCCACCTACCTCACAGGCCTGCGCGCCAGCATCACCCCGGTGCGGGTGTTGCGCGGCGACCGCCTGTGGGAGATCGACGCGCTGCGCGGCGTGGCCATCTTCATGATGGTGGTCTACCACCTGCTGTGGGACCTGGCCAGCCTGGGCGGCTACGACATCACCCTGCGCAGCGGCTTCTGGAGCTACTGGCAAAACGTCACCGCCAGCCTCTTCACCGGCCTGGTCGGCCTGTCGCTGACGCTGAGCTACAGCCGTGAGCGCCGCAGCCATCCCAACGGCAGCCTGTGGCCAAAATACGTCATCCGCGGCCTGACCATCTTCACCTGGGGCCTGGTGATCAGCGTCGTCACCTACCTGGCGCTGGGCGCAGATTACTACGTGCGCTTCGGCATCCTGCATCTGATCGGCCTGTCGATCATCCTGGCCTATCCCTTTTTGCACATCCGCAGGAACTGGCTCAACCTGGCGCTGGGCCTTGTGCTGATCCTGCTGGGGCCGGCCATTCAGGGGCTCAGGCTGGACCTGCCCATCCTGGAATGGCTGGCGCCGACGCCGGGCAGCGGCGTCGATTACGCCCCGCTGATCCCCTGGTTTGGCCGGGTGCTGATCGGCATCTTTCTGGGCCGCCTGCTCTACCCCGGCGGCCAGCGGCGCTTCAGCCTGGCTGATCACTCGAACAACGCCCTGATCAGGCTGCTGCGCCTGCTGGGCGAGAACTCGCTGCTGATCTACCTGATCCATCAGCCGATCCTGCTGGCGACGCTGACGCTGTTGGGTGTGATCAGCTTCTGACACAAAACATCGACTGGATTGCCGCACGGTTCTCGCAACCGTGCAACGCCACAGTCCGCACTGTTCACCAACGAAGGAGGTCCCCCCTTGACTGCAGACCCCAAAATCGACCAGTTGCGCAGCCTCAAGCGGCAGGCCCTGCTGGGCGGCGGCGAAGACCGCATCGCCAAACAGCACGCCCAGGGCAAGCTGACCGCGCGCGAGCGCCTGGATTTCATGCTGGACAAGGGCAGCTTCCGCGAGCTGGATGTGTTCGTCACCCACCGCAGCCATGACTTCGGCCTGGAGCGCCAGAAGTACATGGGCGACGGCGTGGTGACGGGCTACGGAACCGTGGAAGGCCGGCTGGTCTACGTCTTTTCCCAGGACTTCACCGTCTTCGGCGGCTCGCTGTCCGAGGCGCACGCCGAGAAGATCTGTAAGGTCATGGACCTGGCCATGAAAAACGGCGCACCGGTGGTGGGCCTGAACGACAGCGGCGGCGCACGCATCCAGGAGGGTGTAGTCAGCCTGGGCGGCTACGCCGAGGTTTTTCTGCGCAACACCCTGGCCTCCGGCGTGATCCCGCAGGTGAGCATCGTGCTGGGGCCGTGCGCGGGCGGCGCGGTCTACTCGCCGGCCATCACCGACTTCATCATCATGGTGCAGGACACCAGCTACATGTTCGTCACCGGCCCCGACGTGGTGAAGACCGTCACCCACGAGGAGGTGACCTTCGAGGAGCTGGGCGGCGCCATGACCCACGCGGCCCGAAGCGGGGTGGCCCATTTTGCCGCCGAAAACGAGGAGCACGCCCTGTTCATCGCCCAGAAGCTGCTGAGCTTCCTGCCGCAGAACAACATGGAGGATCCCCCCTTCCAGGCGCCCAGCGATGACCCGCTGCGCATGGACGATGCGCTGGACAGCATCGTGCCGGAGAATCCCAACAAAGCCTACGACATGAAGGCTGTGATTCGCCACATCGTGGACGACGGCGACTTTCTGGAGGTGCATGAGCACTGGGCGCAGAACATCGTCGTCGGCTTCGCCCGCCTGGGCGGCCACAGCGTGGGCATCGTGGCCCAGCAGCCCGCGGTGCTGGCCGGCGTGCTGGACATCGCCTCCAGCATCAAGGCGGCGCGCTTCGTGCGCGTCTGCGACTGCTTCAACGTGCCCATCATCACCCTGGTGGATGTGCCCGGCTTCATGCCCGGCACCGGCCAGGAGCATGGCGGCATCATCCGCAACGGCGCCAAGCTGCTCTACGCCTACTGCGAGGCCACCGTGCCCAAGATCACGGTCATCACCCGCAAGGCCTATGGCGGCGCCTACGACGTGATGAGCAGCAAACATATCCGCGGCGACGTCAATCTGGCCTGGCCGACGGCCGAGATCGCCGTGATGGGACCCGAAGGCGCGATCAACATCCTCTATCGCCGCGAGCTGGCGGCCGCGGAGGATCCGACCGCGCTGCGCGCTCAGCTTGTTCAGGAGTATCGCGAGAAGCTGGCCAATCCCTATGTGGCCGCGGCGCGTGGCTACATCGACGACGTGATCGAGCCGCGCGAGACCCGTCCCTACCTGATCAACGCCCTGGGCATGTTGCAGAACAAGCGCGACACCAACCCGCCCAAGAAACATGGCAACATTCCGTTGTAGCCTGCGAAGCGGCCGATCCGTCGAGACGCCGCCCGGTCAACCGCCGGCTCATGCTGCCAACCTGCCCACGATCCAACGATGCGCGCCACCTTCACCCTTTCCGACGATCAGTTTGCAGCCAACGACCGCGCCGGCCTGATGGTTGGCCTGCCGCTGGCGGTGCAGTTGGACGCCGGACCGCTGCTGCCGGGCCGCGATGAAACGGCCGGCTGGTTCGAATCGATCAACTACGGCCGCGCGGCCTTCAAGCCGCTGAGCCTGGAGCGCAGCGTTTTCTGCGGCCGCGTCAGCCAGATCGAGCAGTCGCGCGGCCATGACGGGCCCCTCTGCCAGGCGCTGCTGGACTGCGGCCTGCCGCTGCGCCTTGATTTGATCGACCCAGACCAGCCAGACCGGCCGGGCGTCCCCTTTGGGCTGGCCGTGGGCGACTGGTTGATGGGCGTGGCCAGCCTGCGCGGCCTGCTGGCGCTGGATGTGGGCGACTTGCTCTGGCAGCCGGTGCAGGGCAGCATCGTGGACATCCAGCGGCTGGTGCTGGACCCGCTTCATCCCTCCTTCGGCGCGCTGCGCTGGCTGCATGGCCTGCCCAAACAGTCCTTTGCACCTGATCAGGTGTTTGTGACGGTAGATTGGTAAGAAAAGGTGCCCTATGTTCAAGAAAGTCCTGGTCGCCAACCGCGGCGAGATTGCAGTGCGGATCTTGCGGGCCTGCGAGGAGCGCGGCGTGGAGACGGTCGCGGTCTATTCGGACGCAGACCGCAACGCGCTGCATGTGCGCTATGCCACCGAGGCCTACCACATCGGCCCGCCCCCCTCGGCCGAAAGCTATCTGCGCATCGACAAGATCATCGATGTGGCCAAAAAGTCCGGCGCCGATGCGATCCACCCTGGCTATGGCTTTCTGGCCGAGAACGACGACTTCGCCCAGGCGGTGATCGACGCCGGCATCACCTTCATCGGCCCCTCCCCCGAGTCCATGCGCCTGATGGGCGACAAGATCAGCGCGCGCAACACGGTGATCGCCGCGGGCGTGCCTGTGGTGCCCGGCACGGCCGCGGGGCTGCGCGATGAGCAGATCCAGGCCGAGGCCGCGGCCATCGGCTTTCCGGTGTTGATCAAGGCCTCGGCCGGCGGCGGCGGCAAGGGGATGCGCGCGGTGCGCACCCCAGAGGAGCTGGAGCCGGCGCTGGGCGCGGCCCGGCGCGAGGCCAAGAACGCCTTCGGCGACGACACGGTCTATCTAGAGAAGCTGATCGAGCGGCCGCGCCATATCGAGATTCAGATCCTGGGCGACAAACATGGCCACGTCATTCACCTGGGCGAGCGCGAGTGCTCGATTCAACGCCGCCACCAGAAGCTGATCGAGGAAGCGCCCTCGGTCGCGGTCAGCGCCGAGCTGCGGACGCGCATGGGCGAGGTGGCCGTCAAGGCGGCCCAGGCGGTGGGCTATTACAGCGCCGGCACCATGGAGTTCCTGCTGGACCAGAGCGGCAATTTCTACTTCCTGGAGATGAACACCCGCTTGCAGGTCGAGCACCCGGTGACGGAGCTGGTCACCGGCGTGGACATCGTCAAGGAGATGATGACCATCGCCGACGGCCGGCGGCTGCGCTGGAAGCAGGAGGACATCAAGCCCAAGGGCTGGGCCATCGAGTGCCGCATCACCGCCGAGGATCCGATCAACAATTTCATGCCCTCGGGCGGCAAAATCACCACCCTGCAAGAGCCAACCGGCCCCGGCGTGCGCGTGGAGAGCGGCATCTACGAGGGCTTCGAGGTCAGCCTTTTCTACGACCCGATGATCGCCAAGCTGATCGTCTGGGGCGAGAACCGGGCCGAGGCGCTGCTGCGCATGCGGCGGGCGCTGAACGAGTATCGCATCGGCGGCCTCAAGACATCGATCCCCTTCCACCAGCAGATCATGAACAGCACGCAGTTCATGTGGGGCGCCTTCGACACCAACTTCCTGCAAGACCGCTTCAACGTGACCTTCATCGAGCGGCCGGAGATGGAGTTGAGCGCGGCCATCGCGGCCGCGCTGGTGGCGCATGGCAAGGGCCAACAGGCCACGATGTTGGCCCCGGCGACGACCCAGGCCGGCTCGAGCTGGAAGCGCGGCGCTGGCTGGAAGCGGTAGGCCCGCCCTCCCCTGCCCCCTCTCCCGCCGGAAGCAGGGGGTTGACGACAGGAGTCTGTGATGAAGTACATTGCTACCATTACCCCCACAGGCGCGCCGGTGGGCGGCGGTCGAACCTATGAAATCGAGGTGGGCGAGGATGGGCTGCTGCACATCGATGGGCAGTCATTCAGCGCCGACTTGCAGCGCATCGGCAAGTTGGACCTCTATTCCTTGCTGCTGGACAGCAAATCCTACGAGGTGCATGTCCAGGAGACGGAGCGCAACGGCTACCGCGTGATGGTCTCCAGCCAGGGCTACGAGGGCTACGAGGTGCGGGTGCTCGATGAACGCAGCTACCGGGCCAGCCAGGTGAGCGGCGCCAGCGCCGGCGGCGCCGGCGATTCGGCCATCAAGGCGCCCATCCCCGGCCTGGTGGTCAAAGTGCTGGTGGAAGAGGGGGCCGAGGTGGCGGCCGGCCAGACCCTGGTGATTCTGGAGGCGATGAAGATGGAAAACGAGCTACGCGCGCCGCGTCCAGGGGTCATCGCCACCATCAAGGCCAAGCCTGGCAACTCGGTCAACCAGGGCGACGTGCTGGTCACGCTGCACTAACGGCAGCACGGTAAGGTGAGAGTATGACAATTATCGCTCTACCGCTCCCAGCGGCTCCATCGCTCCCAGCGGCTCCATCGCTCCCAGCAGATCCATCGCCCCCAGCGGCTCTATCGCTCCCAGCAGCTCTATCGCTCCCAGCGGCTCTATCGCTCCCAGCGGATCCATCGCCCCCAGCGGATCTATCGCTCCCAGCGGATCCGTGATCCTATCGCTCCCAGCGGATCCGTGATCCGCTGGCTCGGAGGTGCAGGCGAATATGGTAACCTGCCGGTTCACGGAACCGGCAGGAGCATAGGGGAGCGCGGTAAGGTGAGAGTAGGATAATTATCGCTCTATCGCTCCCAGCGGATCTATCGCTCCCAGCAGATCCATCGCTCCCAGCGGATCCGTGATCCGCT
>JAKQCW010000108.1 GCA_029558955.1 Chloroflexota bacterium | reverse complement strand
GGCCAAAAGGCGCAGGCGCTGGTGGCGCTGGTGTTGCTGGTCGGGCTGATCCAGCTCCTGGCCGGCCTCTTCAAGCTGGGCTTCCTGGTGAACTTCGTCTCCAGCTCGGTGATGACCGGCTTCCTCAACGGCGTGGCCGTGTTGATCATCCTGGGCCAGTTCGGCGACCTGACCGGCTACGACAGCATCTTCTCCAACAAGATCGCCCAGTCGTTGGACCTGCTGCTGCACCTGGACAGCATCAACCCCTATGCGACCTTCATCGGCCTGCTGACTCTGGGGTTGATGGTGCTGTTGTTGCGAACGTCGCTCAGAAAATTCGCCTTCATCATCGCCATCGCCGCCGCGACGCTGCTGTTGGCTCTGCTGACCCTGCCGGCGCTCAGCGTCGCCGGCTTCGCCTCCGTGCAGACGGTGGACGACATCGCCGATATTCCGCGCGCTCTGCCCAGCCTGACCCTGCCAGAGCCGGCGTTGATCCTCAAGATGTTGTTGCCGGCCTTTTCGGTGGCGCTGATCGGCCTGATCCAGGGCGCGGGCGTCAGCCAGGGCTATCCCAATCCCGACGGCAAGTACCCGAACGTCTCGCGTGACTTTCTGGGCCAGGGCGCGGCCAATATGGCGACCAGCCTGGTGGGCGGCCTGCCGGCCGGCGGCTCCATCTCTGGCACGGCATTGATCATGAGCGCCGGCGCCAAATCGCGCTGGACCAACATCTCTGCGGGAATTTTCGTGGCGGTGATCGTCCTGGCGGCGGCGCCGCTGGTGGAGCTGGCGCCCATGCCCGCGCTGGCCGCGCTGTTGATCATGGCCGGTTTCCAGGGCTTGCGGGTGCAGCAGGCCATCACCGTCTGGAACACCGGCAGGGTGGCGGGTGTGGTGATGGTCATGACCTTCGCCGCCACGCTGCTGGTTCCCTTGCAGTATGCGGTCTTGCTGGGCGTGGCGCTCAGCATCCTGCTCTTCGTCTTCCGCCAGTCCAACAAGGTCATCGTCACCGAGCTGGTTCCAATGCCGGGCGGTTTTCCCGAGGAACGGCCGGCGCCGCGGCAACTGGCCAGCCATCAGCTCACCATGCTGATGGTCTACGGCAGCCTCTTCTTCGCCGCGGCCAGGAACCTGGAGGAGATGTTGCCCGCTGTGGACGAGGCCCGCGGCGCGGTGGTGGCCATCGGCCTGCGCGGCAAAACCGAGATCGGCAGCACCTTCGTCGGCGTCGTGCAGCGCTACGTGCAGGCGCTGCACGCGCATGACAGCAAGCTGATGCTGGTGGGCGTCGAGCCGGGCGTGCGCGATCAACTGGCTAAGACCGGGCTGATGGCGCTGATCGGCGAGGAGAACGTCTTCCTGTCGACGCCGCGTCTGGGCGAAGCCATGAACCAGGCCGCCGCGGCAGCCTACCTTTGGCTTGGGCAGTCGCCGGAGCGCTAAGAACGTGTCTGCCAAAAGTCTGATGCGTGATGCGTAATGCGTGATGCGTAATGCGTAATGCGTAATGCGTAACCGGATGGCTATGGACGATGTGTGTCAGGATGAACCACGCGTTGCGTGAACCACGCGCCGCGTGAACCACGCGTTGCGTGAACCACAGCCACAGTCCGCGCTTCCGGGTTACGCATTACGCATCACGCCTTACGGTTCGAAGGTTTCCCGCAAGCCGTCGCCGCCATGCGCAACACGGCTCTTTCACTGATGTCACTCAAGCAAATCCAAATCAACAAGGAGTAGGACCATGTCTAACCAACCCGATCGTCATGCACGCACGCACTTGCCCGTGCCGGAGATTCCGCCGTGGGGGATCACGACTTATGACGCCAAGGATCCGGACACGAAGTTTCCACCTATCATACCACTGCGTCCGCCGGCGGGCGCGCCCAACGTGCTCATTATCCTGCTGGACGACGTAGGTTTTGGCGCATCCAGCGCTTTTGGAGGTCCGTGCAACACGCCGAACTTCGAGAAGCTGGCCGACGACGGCCTCAAGTTCAATCGCTTCCACACCACCGCGCTGTGCGCTCCAACGCGCCAGGCCCTGATGACCGGACGCAATCACCACTCGGTCGGCATGGGCAATATCACCGAGACCGCCACGGCCGCCCCTGGCCAGAATTCCCTGCGCCCGAACACCAAGGCGCCCATCGCGCTGACGCTCAAGCTCAACGGCTATTCCACCGCCATGTTCGGCAAGTGCCACGAAGTCCCGGTCTGGGAGAACAATCCGATGGGGCCGTTCGATCGCTGGCCGGCCGGCGGCGGCGGATTTGAATACTTCTATGGCTTCGTTGGCGGCGAGAACAATCAGTGGGATCCGGCGCTCTTCGAGGGGCTGCGGGCCGTCGAACCGCCCGCGACACCCGAAGAGGGCTACCACCTCACCGAAGACCTGGCCGATCACGCCGTCAACTGGATTCGCCAGCAAAAGGCGCTGATGCCCGACAAGCCGTTCTTCATCTACTTTGCGCCGGGAGCAACCCACGCGCCGCACCACGTGCCGAAGGAATGGGCCGACAAGTACAAGGGCCAGTTCGCACATGGCTGGGACAAGCAGCGTGAGATCACCTTTGCACGGCAAAAGCAACTGGGCGTCATTTCAGCCGACTGCGAGTTGACCCCACGCCACGCCGAGATTCCCGCCTGGGACGAGATGCCAGCCGAGCTCAAACCGGTGCTGGAGCGCGAAATGGAAGTCTACGCCGGTTTCCTTGAACATACGGACTACCACACCGGCCGGGTCATCGACGCCATCGCCGAGTTGGGCATCCTCGACGACACGTTGATCTACGTGATCGTGGGCGACAACGGCGCATCGGCGGAAGGCACGCTGAACGGCGCCTTCAACGAGATGGCGAATTTCAACGGCATGGCCGACCTCGAAACGCCCGAGTTCCTGCTCTCCAAGATGGACGAGTTCGGCTCGCCTTCGTCGTACAATCACTACGCCGTCGGCTGGGCCTGGGCGATGGGCACGCCCTATCAGTGGACGAAGCAGGTTGCTTCACACTGGGGCGGCACGCGCAACGGTACCATCGTTCACTGGCCAAAGGGAATCGCCGAGAAGGGCGGTCTGCGCAACCAGTTCTGCCATGTGATCGACGTGGCGCCCACCATCCTTGAGGCCGCCGGCCTGCCGGAGCCAAATTTCGTCAACGGCGTGCAGCAATCGCCGATGGAAGGCGCCAGCATGCTCTACGCATTCAACCAGGCCGACGCGCCAGAACGCCACGATATCCAGTACTTCGAGATGTTCGGCAACCGAGGAATCTACTACAAGGGCTGGAGCGCGGTCACCAAACACCGCACGCCCTGGGTGATGGTCGGGCAAAAGATGCTGCCGTTCGATGAGGACGTCTGGGAGTTATACGACGGCAGCAAGGACTGGAGCCAGGCGCACGACCTGTCGAAAGACAATCCCGAGATGCTGGCCAAACTCCAGCGCCTTTGGCTGATCGAGGCTGTCAAGTACAACGTTCTGCCGCTCGACGATCGCCAGACCGAGCGCATCATCCCCGAATTGGCGGGCCGCCCGACCTTGATTCACGGCAATACCCAGATGTTCTTCCCGGGCATGGGCCGCCTGACCGAGCTGAGCGTGTTGAACATCAAGAACAAATCGTTCTCGGTCACATCCGAAATCGAGATTCCGGCCAACAAGACTGCCAGCGGCGTGATCGCCGCCCAGGGCGGCCAGTTCGGCGGGTGGAGTTTCTACGCGCACGAGGGCAAGCTCAAGTTTCTCTACAACGTCCTCGGCATCTACCACTTCCCGGTCGAGGCAACGTCGTCGCTGCCTGCGGGCCAGCATCAGGTCCGCGCTGAGTTCGCCTACGATGGCGGCGGATTGGGCAAAGGCGGCGACGTCACGCTGTATGTGGACGGTCAGGCCGTAGGCAGTGGCCGCGTCCAGGCCACGCAGGCGATGATCTTCTCAGCCGATGAGACGTTCGATGTCGGCTATGAGGCCGGCACGCCGGTATCGCCAGATTACACAACAGGAGGCAGCAAGTTCACTGGTAAGATTCATTGGGTACAATTGGATGCGGGCGTGGATGACCACGATCACCTGATCGCTCCCGAGGAGCGCTGGCGCGTGGCCATGGCGCGGCAGTAATGGCCCGCCGCTCAACTTCACTTTCTGACAGGAGATTCTACGATGGCAAAACAACTGGTACTCGCATATTTCGCGAACGAGACGGCCGCTGATCAGGCGGTGTATATCGTCAAGGATTGGGACAAGGCCAGCGACGAGATCAAGCTGGGCGCCATTGGCATCCTGGTCAAGGATGACCACGGCAAGATCAAGACCCACAAGCTGGGCAAGCGCAAGACTGGGACCGGCGCCGTCCTCTTTGCCTTGGTGGCCGCCCTGACCGGGGGCGCGTCGTTGCTGGCAGGCGCCATCTTCGGCGGCGTCCTTGGCTCCTTCTTCCACAAAGGGCTGGGACTGTCCAAGGATGACCTGGCCCACATCGACGGTCAGTTGGTCGATGGCCGGGCGGCCGTGTGCATCCTGGCTGCCGCGGACGAGGCGGACGCTGTCTCCGCCAAACTGGCTGAGCTGGGCGGCGTCTTGGAGTCATACGAGGTGACGAGCGAGGTCGTCGAAGAAGCGGAAGCCGCCGCCGAGGAGATGCCCGAAGAGGAAGCCGAGGCGCCCGCGGAAGCAGAAGCTGAAGCGCCCGCGGAAGCGTCACAGGAAACGCCAGCGGAAGAGCCGGCAGCGTAACATCGTTCCAACCGCCTGACTGCTGTGGTCGGCAGGCAAGCACGAGTCATGGCGCTTGTTGGCGACCAGTCGCCAACAAGCGCCATTGGATGGCCCAGATCGCGGGTCATTAATTTTCAGCGTTCAATCGAGGAGACAGATCATGTTAAGACGAGGAATCGGCGGCCCCGGCCGGGGCATGGCCAGACGAAGCGTCATGCGCAGGCATCGCCGCATGCGCCGGCGCATGCGCAGACGGCTGGTCGTCGGCGGGGCGGTGCTGCTGGCCGTGGGCGTCAGCGCCGTCAAGATGACGCCGGATGAGGTGCAACAAGTCGAGCAGCACACCGGCATGAAGGCTGAGGATCTGTCGGAAGAGCAACTGGACGCCGCCATGGAGGAACTGGGCATCGAAGGCCAGGAGCCCACCGATCAGGAGATCGCCATGCTCGAGGCGGAAGAGGACAAGGCCGCCGGCCAGCCGGCGGCGGCTTCGGCCCAGGCTCAGCCGGCCCCGGCGTCGCAGGACGAGGTGATTGCGCAACTCGAACGCCTGGGCGCGCTCAAGGCTCA
>JAKQCW010000064.1 GCA_029558955.1 Chloroflexota bacterium | reverse complement strand
CTGTCGAACACAACGGTCAAGGGCTGGCGCTTGGCCGCGGCATAGGGCCGCAGCCGCTGCACCAGTTGCCATTCGTCGTCGGGATCGGCCAGGTCAATGCCGGGCATGACGCCGATCAGGTTGTGGCCATCGATCAACAGGATCATGACGCCATTAAATCAGCAAAACGGGGGATCGGCAAGTCAGCGTCAGGTGTGCTGCGCGCAGGCCGGCCGAAGGGGCAGCAATTCCAAATATGGGCGGAGTCGAGGCTTCAGCCGGGTCTGGCCGACGTGAGTCGTGCGTGCTGACCCGGCTAAAGCCTCGACTCCAGCTTTGCAGCCAGCGTATCGGGCAGCGCTGCGCCGGGCAGGCAACGTTTGACAGATGGGGCGCGCTCAGGTAAGATGGACGGCGATGTTCTTCGCCCACCGCCCACCGCCATGCCCCATGCCGCACCCACTTCTCAACCCACTGCCAGGCGTCACCTGTCACGCGTCAGACGCCAGGCGGCGGGTATCATCTTCTTCACCCTCTTTGGATTGTTGACCATGGGCGCGGGCGGGCCGGTGTTGCAGGGCAGCCAGCCGGGCGATCTGCCCATCTATCCAGAGCAGATCGCCGCGCATCAGGCCGCCCAGCAACTGCCGCCGCTCTCGGCCCAGGCCGCGCTGCTGGCCGACAGCGACACCAACCAGGTGCTGGCCACGCTGAACGCCCATCAGCCGCGCGCCATGGCCAGCACCACCAAGATCATGACCGCGCTGCTGGTCTTCGAGAGGGCCAACCTGGCCGACCAGGTGGTGGTCTCCCCCACGGCGCTGGTGGGCGAATCCTCCATGGGGCTGACGGCCGGCGAAACGCTGACGGTCGAAGATCTCCTGTGGGGCCTGTTGCTCAATTCTGGCAACGATGCGGCCATGGCGTTGGCCGAACATGTGGCCGGCAGCGCCGAGGCCTTTGCGACGCTGATGAACCAGCGCGCGGCCGAGCTGGGCATGGTCAACACCCACTTCACCAACCCGCACGGCCTGGACGCGCCCGATCACGCCAGCAGCGCCTATGACCTGTGGCTGGCGACGCAGGCCGCGCTGCGCTATCCGCTCTTCCGCCAGATGGTGGCCACCCCGACCCACACGACGGCCGGCCGCCAGCTTTTCAATCAGAACGAGCTGTTGGGCAGCTATCCCGGCGCCGACGGCGTCAAGACCGGCACCACCCTGGCCGCGGGCCAGAATGTGGTGGCCTCGGTCAGCCAGAATGGCCATCGGGAGATCGGCATCGTCCTGGGCAGTCAGGATCGCTACAGCGATGCCGGCGCGATCTTCGATCACTTCTTCCGCTATTGGCGTTGGTCCCCCGCGCCGCAGCTCAGCGGCCCGGTCAGTTGGCTGCGCAGCGACGATGGCCGGCCCTTGCGCGTCGTGGCCCAGACGCCGCCCGATCTCTTCCTGCCGCAGTGGCAGTGGCCGCTGGTCCGCCCGCTGCTGGTGCAGACCGCGGCCACCATCGCGCCGAACCAGCCCATCGGCGTGGTGCGCTGGTATCTGGGCAACCAACTGCTGGCCGAGGCGCCGGCTATCGCGGCTGACCCCTGAGCGCGGGCCGCGCTGCAAGACAAGCCTGCTCACATTTCACGACAACGGCGAGAGTTCCCCACCCCTGGCTGGTGCTCAGTAGGAAAACATATGGCGCAAGAACGATTGAACAAGGTCATGGCCAACGCAGGAATCGCCTCGCGGCGAGCCTGCGACGCGCTGATCGAGGCTGGCCGGGTGACGGTCAACGGCCAGGTAGTCACGGAGTTGGGCGTCAAGGTCGATCCCGCCCTGGATCAGGTGCGCGTTGACGGCGACCTGCTCAAGGCGCGGCCTTCGACCCGGCGCAGCTACCTGATGCTCTACAAGCCGGCCGGCGTGCTGTCAGTCTTCGACGACCCGCGCGGCCGGCCCGGCCTGGAATCGCTGCTCAAAGGGCCGACGCGGCTCTATCCGGTCGGCCGGCTGGACCTGGACAGCGAAGGGCTGTTGCTGCTGACCGACGACGGCGACATCACCCTCAAGCTCAGCCACCCCCGCTTCGAGCACTCCAAGACCTATCTGGTGCTGGTCGATCGCCCGCCGGGCAGCGACACCCTGGCCCGCTACCGTCGGGGCATCCAGTTGGACGACGGGGTCACAGCCCCGTCGCAGTGGCGCGTGCTGGAGCATCCGGTGGTGCTGCCGCCCAGCGACGACCCCGAGGCGGCCGAGGGCGTCTGGCTGCACGTCACCATGCACGAGGGGCGCAAGCGCCAGATCAGACGCATGGCCGCAGCAGAGAACATGCAGGTGCGCCGCTTGGTGCGCATCGGCGTCGGCTCGCTCAAGCTGGATCGCAAGCTGCGGCCAGGGGAAAGCCGGCCGTTGACCCGCCGCGAGTTGGAGAACCTGGTGGAAGAGGTGGAGAGCGCCGGGCCGCCGGCGGCGCCGCAGCGGCGCGCGGTGGCCGGCATCGTCGCGGCGCGTCAAGTGGGCGGGCCGCGACCGGCTGGGCCGCGCCGCGAAGACGCGCCAGAACGCGGGCCGCGACCGTCCGGGCCGCGCCGCGACGATGCGCCAGAGCGCGGGCCGCGACCTTCCGGGCCTTACCGCGGGGGGCCGCGGCCGGCTGGGCCGCGCAGTGACGACGCGCCAGAGCGCGGGCCTGAGCGTGGGCCGCGACCTTCCGGGCCTTATCGCGGCGGACCGCGTTCGGCTGGGCCGCGCCGCGACGATGCGCCAGAGCGCGGGCCGCGACCTTCCGGGCCTTACCGCGGCGGGCCGCGACCGGCTGGACCGCGCCGCGAGGATGCGCCAGAGCGCGGGCCTGAGCGTGGGCCGCGACCGGCTGGGCCTTACCGCGGCGGACCGCGACCGGCTGGGCCGCGCCGCGAGGACGCGCCAGAGCGCGGGCCGGAGCGTGGACCGCGGCCGGCTGGACCGCGCAGTGGCGACGCGCCAGAGCGCGGGCCACGACCTTCCGGGCCTTATCGCGGCGGACCGCGACCGGCTGGGCCGCGCCGCGACGATGCGCCAGAGCGCGGACCGCGACCTTCCGGGCCTTACCGCGGCGGGCCGCGACCGGCTGGACCGCGCAGTGACGACGCGCCAGAGCGCGGGCCACGACCTTCCGGGCCTTACCGCGGCGGACCGCGACCGGCTGGGCCGCGCCGCGAGGACGCGCCAGAGCGCGGGCCTGAGCGTGGGCCGCGGCCGTCCGGGCCTTACCGCGGCGGACCGCGACCGTCCGGGCCGCGCCGCGACGATGCGCCAGAGCGCGGACCTGAGCGCGGGCCGCGGCCGGCCGGGCCTTACCGCGACGGGCCGCGACCGGCTGGGCCGCGCAGTGACGACGTGCCAGAGCGCGGGCCACGACCTTCCGGGCCTTATCGCGGCGGGCCGCGACCGGCTGGACCGCGCCGCGAGGATGCGCCAGAGCGCGGGCCTGAACGTGGGCCGCGACCGGCTGGGGCGCGCAGTGACGACGCGCCAGAGCGCGGGCCTGAGCGTGGGCCGCGACCTTCCGGGCCTTATCGCGGCGGACCGCGGCCGGCTGGGCCGCGCCACGAAGATGCGCCAGAGCGCGGGCCACGACCTTCCGGGCCTTATCGCAGCGGACCGCGACCGGCTGGACCGCGCCGCGAGGACGCGTCAGAGCGCGGGCCGGCGCGCAAGGGCTCGCCAGGTCGCTCTCCGCGCGGCGGCGCTGGAGCGCGGCCGCCACGCGCCGGCGGCAATCGATCGCCGCAGGGCGCCCATCAGGCGCGGCCACGCCCCAGCCGACCTCAGTCAGCAGGGCCGAAAAAGCCGCGCAAGCCATGATCTCACCCAGCACTGCCATGGACGGCCTCGCCCCCTCCGATCAGCAGGACGCCCCACCCAGCCCTCTCCCCACGGTGATCGCCATCGACGGCCCGGCCGCGTCCGGCAAGAGCACCGTGGGCGCGGCCGTGGCCGACCGTCTGGGCTACCTCTACTTCGACACCGGGGCCATGTACCGCGCCGTCACCTGGCTGGCGTTGGCGCAAGGGGTGGCCATCGGCGATGAAGCGGCCGTGACCGCGCTGGCCAGGGAGGCCGAGATCGACGTGCGGCCGGCCGGCGAGGCCGCCGACGGTCGCCAGTACACGGTGCTGGTCAACGGCCAGGACGCGACCTGGGGGATCCGCGAGCCGGCTGTGGCCAACAACGTCTCGCAGGTGTCGGCCTATGCCGGCGTGCGCGCGGCCATGGTGGTGCAGCAGCGCCGTCTCGCCAGCCGCGGCCGCATGGTGATGGTCGGGCGTGACATCGGCACGGTGGTGCTGCCCGATGCGCCGCTCAAGATCTATCTGGATGCATCGGCCGCGCAGCGGGCGCGGCGACGCTGGCAGGAAGAGCAGGCGCGCGCCGGCCAGCGCTCCTACGAAGAGGTGCTGGCCGAAGTGCGCCGCCGTGACGAGATCGATTCGACGCGCGCGGTGGCGCCGCTGCGGCCCGCCGCCGACGCGGTGATCGTGGACAGCACCGCGTTGACCATCGAACAGGTGGTGGCGCAGGTTGTCGCGCTGGCCAGGGGAACATGTGGCTTGGATGCAGCTTGAACCAACTCAGGACTCCCCGACCGTCGAGGGGTTTGCGGATTGGCGAGAATTGCACAGACCCGTATTCTGTGGCACAATGCCGCCATTGCCTTGCTGAAAACCCAGATCGTGGATGTCATCGATGACCCAGCACAGCACCGCCTGACACGTACCGTTGAGCCGATTGCCTTTCCCGGAAGGTGATCGGCTTTTTTGCGCCCTGCGCCTGGGCTTCAACCGTTGGCCGGCCGCGACGCCGGCCCCAGTTTTCACCTGTCTCGACGAGGAGGTTGGTCTGCAATGAACAGACATCGATTTCTTTCATTTCTTGTGATGATCGCCATGATCGTCACCGGTCTGCTGCCGGCTGCCAGCCTGGCGGCGCCGCCGGCCGCGCCGGCCGATCTGCTGGTCACCTTCCCAGGCAACTGGCCCAGCGCGGCCGGCCTGGGCAACGACTGGGATCCCGGCAACCTGGCCATTCAGGCCAGCGACGCCAACAACGACGGCGTCTGGAAGTTCACCGCGCCCGTGCCGGCCGGCAGCTATGAGTTCAAGGCTACCGTGGGCGGCAGTTGGGACGAGAACTACGGCGTCAACGGCGCGCCCAATGGCCCCAACGTCCCCTTCACCGCCACCGGCGGCGACGTGCGGTTTTACTATGACCGCAGCGACAACTTCGTCGCCAGCCGCCCCAACTACACCATCCCGGTGATCGCGGGCAACTTCGTGGGCGCCATCGGCGGCTCCGACTGGTCGCCCGACAACCTGAAGACCTGGATGAAGGACCGCGACGGCGACGGCGTCTACACCTTCAGCGCCGTCGTTCCCGAAGGCAACTGGGAATACAAGGTGGCGCTGAACGAGAGCTGGGACGTGTCCTTCCCTGGCAGCAACCGGCCCTTCACCGTACCGGCCGGCGGCGCAAACGTTGACTTCTTCTACAACGGCGCCACCAACGAGGTGTGGGAAGAGGTAGCCAGCCCCACCGGCGACGAGGACCTGGTGGCAGTTCCGGTCTCCTCCACCATCCAGGATCAGGTGATGTACTTCGTGCTGCCTGACCGCTTCGACAACGGCGACCCCAGCAACGACGAGGGCGCCTTCCCCGGCGGCACGCTGGCGCAGACCGGTTTCCTGCCCACCGACAAGTCCTTCTACCACGGCGGCGACCTGGCCGGCCTGCAAGGCAAGCTGGACTATTTGGCGGGGCTGGGCGTCACCTCCATCTGGATGACCCCGGTGCTGAAGAACGCACCCACCGGGCCGGACAGCTCGACAGCCTACGGCATCGGCGGCTCCTACCACGGCTACTGGATCCTGGACTACGAGACGGCCGATCCGCATCTGGGCGCCGACGCCGAGCTGCAGGCCTTCGTGGCCGAGGCGCATGCGGCCGGCATCCAGGTCTTCTTCGACATCGTCGTCAACCACACCGCCGACGTCATCGACTACGCCGAGGGCACGCACCAGTATCGCAACAAGGAAGACTATCCCTTCAAGGATGCCGACGGCGTGGCCTTCGACGACATGGATTACGTGGGAACCGGCAGCTTCCCCGAGCTGGACCCCGACGTCAGCTTTGCCTACACGCCGGTGTTCCCCAACCCTGGCGACGAGACGGCCAAGAACCCGGCCTGGCTGAACAATCGCATCTACTACCACAACCGCGGCGATTCGACCTTCAGCGGCGAGAGCACCATCTACGGCGACTTCTTCGGCCTGGATGACCTGTTCACCTCGCACCCGGACGTGATCAGCGGCTACACCCAGATCTTCAAGGACCTGATCGACGCCTACGACATCGACGGGTTCCGTCTGGACACGGTGAAGCACGTTCACATGGAGCTGTGGCAGGAGCTGGTTCCTGAGGTGCTGGCCTATGCCCACGCCAACGGCAAGCCCGACTTCACCATGTTCGGCGAGGTGTTCGACGGCAACGCGGCCAATCTGAGCGCCTACACCACGGCCGGCCAGCTCCCCTCGGTGCTGGACTTCGGCCTGCACGGCGCGGTGGCCAGCGTGAACGTCAACGGCGGCCCCACCGACAACCTGCGCACCCTCTTTGCCAACGACGACTACTTCACCGATGCCGACAGCAACGCCTATCAACTGGCCACTTTCGTCAGCAACCACGACGGCGGCATCGAGCGGACGGGCTATGCCCTGCGCCAGGCCTTCCCCGCGGCCAGCGACGCGGAGCTGGTGCAGCGCATGACCTGGAGCTACGCCATGCTCTTCCTGGCGCGCGGCTTCCCGGTGATCTACTACGGCGACGAGCAGGGCTTCGTGGGCGGCGGCAGCGACAAGCTGGCGCGCGAGGACATGATGCCCAGCCTGGTGCCGGAGTACATGAACAACGACCTGATCGGCACTGACGCCACCCCGGCCGACGCCAACTTCGACACCGATCACCCGCTCTACCAGGCCATCGGCGAGCTGGCCGAGCTGCGGGCGGACCATGTGGCGCTGCGCCGCGGCGCACAGATCCACCGCTACAGCACTGCCGGCCCCGGCGTCTACGCCTTCTCGCGCATCGAGCGCGCCGAGCAGGTGGAGTATGTGGTGGCCTTCAACAGCGCAACCAGCGAGCAGCACGTCACCTTCCCGGTCTATCTGGCCAACACCGAGTACCAGGCGATCTATCCGGCTGGCGAGCCGGGCGTCGTCACCAACGCGGCCGGCGAGTTCACGCTGCACATGATGCCGGGCGGCGTCGCGGTCTACCGGGCGCTGGCGCCGCTGGCCCCCAGCGCGGCCGCGCCCACGGTCAGCTTCACCACCCCGGCCGCGGGCGGCCAGGTCAACGGCCGCTTCGAGGTGGGCGTCGATCTGAGCACGGCGCAACTGGCCGAGGTGACCTTCGTGGTCAAGGTGGGCAACGGCGACTGGGAGCTGGTGGGCGTGGACACCAACCCGCCCTACCGCGTCTTCTACGACGCCAGCGACCTGGCCGCGGGCACGGCGCTGACCTTCCGCGCCATCGCCAACGACCTGAACGAGCACCTGAACGGCGCCAGCCTGAGCGTGACGGTGGCTGAGCCGCCCGCGCCGGCCGGCCCCAGGTATGCGCTGATTCACTACAACCGTCCGGACGGCAACTACGGCGACCCCACCAGCAGCAACTACAACGACTTCTGGGGGCTGCACCTCTGGGGCGACGCCGTGGCCGACCCCACCGACTGGACCTCGCCGTGGCCCTTCTTCGGCGAGGATGACTACGGCGTCTGGGCCTGGGTCGAGCTGGCTGACCCCACCCTGCCGGTGAACTTCATCGTCCACCGCGGCGACGTCAAGGACCCGCCCAACAGCCCTGACCGCAGCTTCAACCCCAGCCAAAGCTCCCAGATCTGGCTCAAGCAGGACGACGTCGAAATCTACACCAGCCAGGCCGACGCGCAGGTCTACGTGACGATCCGCTATCACCGGGCGGATGGCGACTATGGCAACCCCGCCAGCAGCAACTTCGAGGACTTCTGGGGGCTGCACCTGTGGACGCCGCAGGGCGACCTGACCGGCTGGACCACCCCCAAGCCCTTCGACGGCATCGACGAGTACGGCGCCTACTACACCCTGCGCGCCGCGGACTACCCCGGCCTGCTGGACTTCTCGCTGCCCATCAACTTCATCCTGCACCGCGGCAACGAGAAGGACCCGGTGGACAGCCCCGACCGCAGCTTCGACCCATCGCAGTTTGCGAGCATCTGGCTGCAGTCGGGCGATGTCGAAGTCTACACCCAGCAAGGCGCGGCCGAGGGCGTGGCCACGATCCACTACCGCCGGCCGGCTGGCGACTATGGCGACTACAACAGCGCCAACTACCAGGACTTCTGGGGGCTGCACACCTGGGGCGGGGCAGTCGATCCCGGCTGGACCACGCCGCGCCGGCCTGCGGGCCAGGACACCTTCGGCGTCTACTTCCAGGTGCCGCTGTTCGAGGGCGCCACTGAGCTCAACTACATCCTGCACCGCGGCGACGAGAAGGACCCCGGCCCCGACCAGATCCTGACCTTCGACGACAGCGGCTACGAGGTCTGGCAGCTCCAGGGCGCCGACCCGGAGGATCCCTACGTGCGGCCCGTGCCGCAGACCGGCGGCGGCGACGCCGGCAACATCCGGGAGCAGCGCGCCTACTGGGTGTTGGATGACACCATCGCCTGGGCCGACGCGGAGAGCGCGGCCAACAGCTACAGCCTTTGCTACGCAGCGGAGGGCGGCCTGCAGGCGACAGCCAGTGGCGTCACCGGCGGCGACTGCATCGAGCTGACGAAGGACCCGGCCGGCCTGCCGCAGGATGTGCGCGAGAAGATGCCGAACATCGCCGACCTGCCGGCGCTGAAGATCGACGCCGACGACCTGGACCTGGTAGCGGAGATGCTCAAGGGCCAGGTGGCCGTATCGGCGCTGGACAGCGCGGGCGTGGCGCAGGGCGCAACCGGCCTGCAGATCCAGGGCGTTCTGGACGACCTCTACACCTACGAGGGCGATCTGGGCGTCGCCTGGGAGAACGGCGCACCCACGGTTCGCGTCTGGGCGCCGACCGCCAAGAACGTCACCTTCCACCTCTTCGCCGACAGCGACCCGGCCACCGCCAGCACGACCATGCCTATGAGCTATGACGCGGCCAGCGGCGTCTGGAGCATCAGCGGCGAGGCAAGCTGGGAGTGGCAGTACTACCTGTTCGAGGTCGAGGTGTGGGTCAACTCGACCCAGGCCGTCGAGCACAACCTGGTGACCGACCCCTACAGCTTCAGCCTGGCCATCAACAGCAGCCGCAGCCAGATCGTGGACCTGGACGACCCGGCGCTGAAGCCAGCCGGCTGGGACGAGCTGGAGAAGCCCGCGCTGCCCGCGCCGGAAGACATTTCCATCTACGAGCTGCACGTGCGCGACTTCAGCGTCAACGATCCCTCGGTGCCGGACGACCTGAAGGGCACCTTCGCCGCCTTTACGCTGCCGGACAGCAACGGCGTGCAACACCTGCAAGCGCTGCACGCGGCCGGCCTGAGCCACCTGCACCTGCTGCCCACCTTCGACATCGCCACCATCGACGAGGACAAGAGCCAGTGGCAATCCCCGTCCTTCGACGACCTGCGCAGCTATGCGCCTGACTCGGACCAGCAGCAGGCGCTGCTCGAAACCACCATCGATCAGGACCCCTTCAACTGGGGCTATGATCCGTGGCACTACACCACGCCGGAAGGCAGCTACAGCACCGATCCCGACGGCCCGCAGCGCATTCTGGAGTATCGCGAGATGGTGCAGGCGCTGAACCAGATGGGCCTGCGGGTGGTCAACGACGTGGTCTACAACCACACCAACGCCTCCGGCCAGGACGAGAAGTCGGTGTTGGATCGCATCGTGCCCGGCTACTATCATCGTCTGAACGACCGCGGCGGCGTCGAGACCAGCACCTGCTGCCAGAACACCGCCACCGAGTTCAACATGATGGAGAAGCTGATGATCGATTCGGTGCTGACCTGGGCCACCGAGTACAAGATCGACAGCTTCCGCTTCGACCTGATGGGCCATCACATGAAGCGCAACATGGTCAAGCTGCGCGAGGCTCTGGACGCGCTGACGCCGGCCAACAGCGGCGTCGACGGCCAGGAGGTCTACGTCTACGGCGAAGGGTGGAACTTCGGCGAGGTGCAGGACAACGCCCGCGGCGAGAACGCCACCCAGTTCAATATGGCCGGCACCGGCATCGGTACCTTCAGCGACCGGCTGCGCGACGCAGTGCGCGGCGGCGGGCCCTTCGACGGCGGGCAGGATCTGATCCGCCGCCAGGGCTTTGCCAACGGCCAGTACTACGACCCCAACGCGCTGAACAGCGGCTCGCAGGCCGAGCTGGAAGGGCTGCTGCACGCCAGCGATCTGGTCAAGCTGGGCATGGCCGGCAACCTGGCCGACTACCAACTGGTAGACATGCACGGCAACCTGGTGACAGGCGCGCAGATCGACTACAACGGCCAGCCGGCCGGCTACACCGATGACCCGCAGGAGGAGATCGTCTACGTCAGCAAGCACGACAACCAGACGCTCTACGACATCAACGCCTACAAGATCCCGACGGCCCGCACCACGGCCGAGCGGGCGCGGGCGCAGATCGTCGGGCTGAGCACGGTGCTGCTGGGGCAGGGCGTTCCCTTCCTGCACGCCGGCGTGGACCTGCTGCGCTCCAAATCCATCGACCGCGACAGCTACAACTCCGGCGACTGGTTCAACCGGCTGGACTGGACCTACAGCGAGACCGGCTGGGGCTCCGGCCTGCCGCGCGCCAGCGTCAACCAGGACAACTGGCCGCTGATCCAGCCGCTGCTGGCCAATCCGGCGCTCGATCCCGCCACCGACGACATCCAGATGAGCACGGCGATGATGCAGGAGTTGCTGCAGCTCCGCTACAGCTCGCCGCTCTTCCGCCTGCAGACTGCGCAGGAGGTGATGGAGCGTCTGACCTTCCTGAACAACGGCCCCGACCAACTGCCCGGCCTGATCGTGGCCGTGCTGTCGGATGCGGTGGAGCCGGATCTGGATCCTGACCGCGAGACCATCGTGGTGCTGATCAACGCCAACGACGAGGCGCAGACCTTCGCCGACGCGTCCCTGGTGGGCGCGACGCTGGCGCTGCATCCGGTGCAGGCCAACGGCGTCGACGACGTGGTCAAGACCGCGTCCTTCGACCCGGCCAGCGGCGCGTTCACCCTGCCCGGCCGCACCGCGGCCGTCTTCACCGACCCGCAGGGGCTGGGCGGCGCGGTGACGCAGACCGCCAGCACCAGCCCGGTGGTGCCCGGAAGCTACATCGACGTGGCCGTCCGCGTGGCCAATCACACGCCCGACGCCATCGCCGACTTCCTGGCCCTGGCGCCCATCGATCCCGACACCGTGTATGTGGCTGGCAGCGCGACCGGCGGCGCCACGCCGCTGAGCGCGGCCCAGGCGGCCCAGTTGGCGGCTCTGAAGAACCTGTCCGGGCTGGCGGCCGCGGCCGAGGGCCGGGCGCCGGAGGATGTGGTGGCCGTGGCCTGGATGGGCAGCCTGGCGGCCCAGGAGACCATCGACTTTGGCTTCCGGGTGCAGGTGAGCAGCAGCAGCGGCGAGGTGCAGCATGACGTGGCGCTCTTCGACGGCGCGACCTTCCTGCTGAGCCTCTCCGGCGATGCGCTGACCATCGTGGACAACAGCGGCTACCCGGTCAGCCGCTCGCGGCGCTTCAACGTGGACCGCGACACCTTCATCAACGGCGCTCAGCCGGGCACACACTACGGCGACGCCCAGGTGATGTGGACCGGCTTCTTCAACCAGATGCGGCCGCTGATGCACACGCCGATCAACGGCGTCCCCGGCGACGCCTACGTGGACGCCGCCTACCTCTACCTCTACGTGGTGGAGGGCCGCGGCTTCACCAACTGGTCGCAGTCGGTGATCAACGTGGAGGCGCGGGCGGTGACCACGCAGTGGATGCCGCTGGCGGCCAACTGGACGACGCCGTGGACCATGCCGGGCGGCGACTACGGGCCGGTGGTGGGGACGAACCACATCGGCTCTGGCAAGCTGAACACCTGGCTGCGGCTGGATGTGACCGAGGCCGTGACCGACATGCTGCGCGGCTCCACGGATCAGGGCTTCATCCTGACCAACGACGACAGCACCGGCGTGCGCTATGCGCTGGCGGCCAAGGAGTTCTGGGACGCCTCCAAGGCGGGCT
>JAKQCW010000053.1 GCA_029558955.1 Chloroflexota bacterium | reverse complement strand
CATCGAGAAGGCGCGCGAGTTCTACGAGCAGGAAAGCGGCCAGGCGCTGTCGCAAAGCGAACTCGCGCGGCGACTGACGGCCGACGGCTATCCGGTGCCGCAGTCACACATCAGCCGCATGAACGATGCGGTGCGCTATCTACTGCCGGCGATCCCGACGCTGTTGTACGGCGGATTGGGCCGGCATCAGGTGGACCGGCTGGCGGTGCTGCGCAAGGCGTGCGAGCGCACCTGGGAGCGGCGTGCACTGGGCCGCACCGTGACCGTGGACTTCGCCACCTTGTTTCAGGACGTGCTGACGCAGTTCGACACACAGCCGGACGACTTCTCGCCGCAGCGGGTGCAGGACGAGCTGGTCGGCCAGATGGCCGAGCTGCTGGAGGCGGACTACGACACGCTGGCGCTGGAGATCAACGACAGCGAAAGCCGCCAGCGTGCGCTTACCAGCGAACCGGCGGCGCCGACGCCACCGGCAGCGCTTGTCGTGCCTGCTGGTCCTCCCCCGCCGGTCTCCGCGCCTCGGCAGCCACCCGCCTCGTCTGTGCCGCGCGACACCACGCCGGTCGCGCCTTCGGCGCCAGCAGCGACACCGCTTGCATCGCCCGAAGCGCCGGAGGACCAGCACGGGCAACGCGACGAGCGCCTGCAAGGGCACATCGTGACACCGGCACCGACCACCGAGCGCCTGCAGTCCATCCAGCGGATGGTCGCGGACCAGCTCGGCGACAAGCTGCCCGACTTCGAGGCCGATGCGTTGCGTGCGATCCCCGTGCAGGTCGGCGGGCTCTATCCCATCTCGGACGTGTGGTACGTCGAGCCGGGGCTGGACGTACCGGATCGCCTGCGCGTGCACATCGCGCAGTTCGCGCGCGAGATCGCCGGGGAAGCGGCGGTCGCCGACCACATCGAGGCCAGCGTCGGCGGCATCGGCTTCGTCTGCGTGGCGCCGGCCTCGGGCCAGGCGAAGGCGCTGCCGGCGTTCGCGCGGGCGGTGCTGACCCTGCTGCATGCGCTGAGTGCGGCTCCGCCCTCCGCGAACGGATTGGACCGCGCGCGGCTGGCCGATGAGCTGGCGGCGCTGCTCCATGGCCATGGCGGCTCGGCCACACGCCTGAGCGATGCTGCGCTGGTGAAGCTGTTCCGTTTGCTGCGCCTGGCGCGCCGGCTGCTGGATCTGGAAGCCGGCGTAGCGAGCCAGGATTCCTGAGCGCAGGAGGCTCCCGCATGTCGGCACCGCACCCACTCAACCAGGCCGTGATCGCCCAGGCCCTGCATGACCTGCGCAACGGCCAGTTGCGCCGCTGCAAGGCCATGGGCTTCGGCGAGGAGGAGCTGGATGCGCTGAAACACCCCGAGCTCGTGAGCATGCTGGTGAATGCCACGGTGTCGTGGTGCTCGGTGTCAGTGAACCGGGAAGTGTTGAAGCGGCTGCTGAGCCAGGTGCACGACGTGGAGCGGGAGATCGCCACGGTGGACCGCATGCTGCGCCTGGAGGCGAGCACGGAGATGGTCAGCAAGTTCTACGGCCTCACGCATCAAGAAGTGGCGCTGCGCCGCGACATCCTCGGACTGCCCAAGCGCAAGGGCCGGCATCCGGTGCTCGACGAGGCGCAGGACGTGGCCCTGTGGGAACGCTGGAAGGCCGGCATCACGGAGCGGCACATCGCACTGAACGACGACATGGCGATGCTGGCGCTGACCATGGACCTGGCCGAGGCCATGACCCTGCCCATGTCGGTGATCTGGTCGGCGATACGGAACTGGATCGACCAGGGGCTGGTGTAGCCATGACCACGGGCAGCGCATCACGGCGC
>JAKQCW010000039.1 GCA_029558955.1 Chloroflexota bacterium | reverse complement strand
GGATGGTTGGCCTGTCCGAACCAGCCGCTGTCCACGTAGTCGGTGCCCTTGATCATCTGCTTGGTGTAGGTCCAGCGCACCGTGTAGGTGGTGCCGATGGCCGGTTCGTTGCCGGAGCCGAGCCAGTCGACATGGTTGCCCGACTGCTGCCAATCCACGCCCTCCTGGAAGATGGTCGCCCCCTGGCTGACCTCGAGGATGTCCACCACAGGATTGGGGTCGAGCAGGTCTTCGCCGCCGCCCACCGAGCCGCGAGTGACGTTGCGGGTGATCTCGACGATGGCTTCCACCTGGGTCGTCTCCTTGAGCGGCGTGGAGTTGACCGGATAGCGGCGCTTGTTGATGTCGAAGGTCTTCTGCTCGCCGCGCACCGACTTGGTGGCGATGGATTTGGGAACCAGGGTCGAGGTGGGCAGATCGCGCTGATGCCGGAAGCCCTGGATGTAGGCGCGTCCGGCGTTGGTGATCGCCTCAACGCTGTCGTCATCGACACCGCCGATGAAGGTGTCGAAGCCCCGCACCAGATAGCTTCCGGCCTGGTCGAAGGTGCGCTCGGCCAGGTTCTGAATCAGGGAATTGAGCCCCTCGGCGGCGACGAAGGAGAGCTGGTCCTCGGTGATCGAGGAGACGGTGATCCGGCTGCCCGGCAGCGTGCCCAGCAGATCCCGCAGGTAGAGGTTGGACTTCTCCTGCACCGTAGGCGTGACGTCGCCGCTCTCGCGGTCGAACTTGTAGATCGGGATCACCCGGCGCTCGGTGACGTTGTTGGGCAGCGTCTGGCCGCTGGTGTCCGTCGCTTTGAGGGAGAGCGCCCATTTTTCCCGCTCTGCGGTGGGCTCGCCGGTGGCCGGATTGATCAGGGCCGGGTCCTGGGTGTAGCCGTAGCTGTATTTCAGCAGCTCCACATAGACGTAATCGGCCCCGCTGGTGGTAGCCGGATCATAGGTCAGGGTCGCGCCGCTCACCTGTTCCAGATGGCCATCGATGTAGACCACGCCCGGGGCCAGGGTCAGGACGTTGGCGGCCGCGCTGACCTCGAGGCCCATGATGATGGAGCCTTCCTTGAACAGGATGTCGGCGATCTTGCGCCGCTCCAGGTTGATGATGTCCTGCTGCTCGTTG
>JAKQCW010000322.1 GCA_029558955.1 Chloroflexota bacterium | reverse complement strand
TGGGCGAGCACTCAGATGTTCACCTGGGCGGCGTGCATGATGTGCGCCCCATGCTCCCCCTGGCCGAGCGCGGGGCCGTCCTGCTGGCCGGCGACCTGCTGGAAATCCGCAGCACCCTCCTGCGCGCCCGCGCCCTGCGCGCCCTCCTGACCCGGCTGGAGACCCGCTTTCCCAACCTGGCCGACATCGGCTTTCGCATCGAGCCGGCCTCGCATGTGGCCGACCAGATCGCGCTGGTGATCAACGAACGCGGCGAGATTCTGGACAACGCCAGCCCCAGGCTGGCCCGCCTGCGCGGCGAGATCAAGGTGGTGCAGAGCCGTCTGATGGAGCGGCTCGGCAAGCTGATCAGCTCCGCCGACAGCGCCCAGTACCTGCAAGAGGCCATCGTCACCCAGCGCCAGGGACGCTATGTGATCCCCCTCAAGGCGGAGTTCAAGGGACGCATTCGCGGGCTGATCCACGACCAATCGGCCAGCGGCGCCACCCTCTTCATCGAGCCTTTCGGCGTGGTTGAGCTGAACAACGAATGGCGCAAGCTGCAACTGGACGAGTTGGAGGAGATTCGCCGCCTGCTGGCCGAGCTGAGCGACCTGGTGGGCAGCGAGGCGCGCGCCATCCGCCAGACCGTCGAGGCGCTGGCGCTGCTGGACCTGATCATCGCCCGCGCCCGCTACGCCGATGAGCTGCGCGCGACCGAGCCGGAGCTGGTGGACTTCGTGCAGAAAGAGCCCAGCGCCGGCCGCCGACGGGCGAAAGTCCACAACAAGCCGGAAAGCGCCGCCCCCTCCCCATCCAGCGACCAGCCCCCGCCCTTCCATCACCCCGGCGCCGTGATCAACCTGCGCCAGGCCCGCCATCCGCTCCTGGACCCGGAGACCGTGGTGCCCATCGATGTCTATCTGGATGAGGATTATTTCGTCATCCTGATCACCGGCCCCAACACCGGCGGCAAAACGGTGACGCTCAAGACAGTCGGCCTGCTGGCGCTGATGGCCCAGTCAGGCCTGCACCTGCCCACCAAGGATGGCTCGATGCTCTCCTGCTTCGAGACCATTTTTGCCGACATCGGCGACGAGCAGAGCATCGAACAGAGCCTCTCCACCTTCTCCAGCCACATGACCAACATCATCGGCATCCTGGACGAGGCCGACCAGCGCAGCCTGGTGTTGCTGGATGAGCTGGGCGCGGGCACCGACCCGGAGGAGGGTTCGGCGTTGGCGCGGGCCCTGCTCGATCACCTGGTGCAGCGCAGCGTTACCACCCTGGCCACCACCCACTACAGCGATCTCAAGATCTATGCCCACAGCACCCCGGGCGTGCGCAATGCCAGCGTGGAATTCAGCCTGGAAACCCTGGCGCCGACCTATGAGCTGAGCATCGGCCTGCCTGGCCGCTCCAATGCCCTGGCCATCGCCACCCGGCTGGGCCTGGCGCGCGCCATCGTCAGCGCGGCCGAGGCGCTGGTGCGCCCCGAAGCGCTGGAGGCCGACAGCCTGCTGCATCATATCAAGACCACGCGCGAGCGGCTGGAGGCCGAGCGCGCCACGGCCGAGGCGGCCCGTCGTCAGGCCGAGGCCCACGAGAAAGAGCTGCGCTACCGCCTGGCGCGCATCGAGGAGGCGCGGCGCGCGGTGCTCAACGAGGCGCGCGCCCAGGCCCAGGCCGAACTGGACGAGCTGGAGGTGGAGATCGACCGCGCCCGCCGCCAGTTGGCCGGCTTCAGCGCCGGCGGCCACGTGGCCAGCGGTCTCAGCACGCATCAGCAGATGCTGGCCGAGGCGCAGCAGGTCCTGGCCCAGCGGCGCAAGGCGGCCGCGGCCGCTCCCGCCTCCGTCGAGGCCCCGGCCGCGCCCAGCCAGCGGGCCATGCCGCTGACCGTTGGAGAGACGGTCTGGATCCCCAGCCTGCAGGCCAGCGGCCAGATCGTGGCCATCGCGCCGGCCGACCAGGACGCCGAGGTGCAGATCGGCTCTTTCCGCATGCGTCTGCCTCTGGGCCGGCTGGAGCGGCGCGATGTGAGCCAGGCCGCGCCGGTGGGCATCGCCAAGCCCAGCCGCCTGCCCGCGCCTGAGCCGGCCAGCGGCGTCGCCCCCCTGCCCCACGTGGGCCTGGAGCTGGACATCCGCGGCGCCAGCGTGGACGAGATGCTCCCCCGGCTGGAAAAATATCTGGATGACGCCTACCTTGGGCTGATGCCCTGGGTGCGCATCATCCACGGCAAGGGCACCGGCGTCCTGCGCGCGGCCGTGCGCAAAGAGCTGAGCAAACATCCTCTGGTCAAGAGCTTTCGCGAGGGCGAGGCTGGCGAGGGAGGCGACGGAGTCACCGTGGCGACCATGGTCGGGCAGTGACGGGGCGCCGCCGGCCAGTTGCCCAGAGATGACGACGTGGCCTGCCTCGGCCACTCCCTCCCCGGCGTGACGCTTCGTCAGGCTTGGCGCCGGGGTTCTGCACGAAGATCGGCCGGAGCGCCATAGGGCGCCTGACCTCTGGGCTTGGGCTGAAGGGTACAAAAGCCAAGGACTGCGTTGTGCGCTTCCTCCTGAACGCACAATGCAGTCCTTGTCGGATGAACTGGTCTGGTTGTGGCTGTGGCGCAGCATGATGACGCTCTGGCAACTGACGGGCCGCACTGCTCGCTGCCCCCGCCCCCGCTCATGCTATCGCCTTCTTGCCCTAGATGAGTTACGAAACCTGAGAGCCAGCAGTGCAGCCGCGCGTTGGCGCCACAGCACACAAACCTTATCTCGCCAGGCTTGCGGCCGCCAGGCCAGCTTCTTAGGCCAGTTCCTGAGCGGTGGAGGCGAAGCCCGGACGAATGGCTCCAGATCCAGCTAACATCCAAGCGTCACTATAGCAGGCGGCTGCAACGAAACTGCAACGACGATCCAGGTCCGCCGGAAAGTTCTCCGATAGATGGCTCGACTAGAGATCAAGCTGCTTGGTACATTTCAGGCTACGCTGGACGGGGAGGTCCTGACAGCTTTCCGCTCTGACAAGGCGCGCGCCCTCCTGGCCTACCTGGCCGTCGAGAACACGCGGCCGCACCGCCGCGAGTGGCTGGCCACGCTGCTTTGGGGCGATTTCGACGATCGCTCCGCGCGCCGCAGCCTGAGCAGCGCCCTGGCCAACCTGCGCCAACTGCTTGGCCCCCTGGACGCGGCCATCTCGCTGGACGCCAACCGCAGCCATGTGTGGCTCCAGGCTACGCCGGAGCTGATCGCCGTGGACGGGACCCAACTACATGAGCTGCTGGACTGGACCAGCCGCCATGCCCACCCCTCGGCCGTGCGCTGCGTGGCCTGCAACCAGCGACTGGCGCAGGCCGCCGAACTTTACGTCGGCCCTTTTCTGCCGGGGCTGACCTTCAGCGACAGCCCGCTTTTCGACGAATGGCAGCGCACCCAGCAGGAGACGCTGCATCAGCGGATGTTGCACGCCCTGGGCCTGCTGGCCATGCACCATCTGGCGGCCGGGCGCTTGAGCCTGGCTGAGCAGGTCGCCCGGCGGCAGATTGCCGTGCAGCCCTGGCATGAAGAGGCCCATCGTCTGGTGATGTTGGCGCTGGCCCGATCAGGCCAGCGCAACGCCGCCCTCGCCCAGTACGAGCAGTGTCGCGCCATTCTGGACGCCGAGCTGGGGGTGGAGCCTGATGCCGAGACCAGCGAGCTATACCAGCGTATCCGCTCTGGCCTGCCCCTGGCCACCATGGCCTGGGCCGACGCCAGCCTGGCCAACCCCTACCGCGGCCTGCGCGCTTTTCGCGAGACGGACGCCGGCAACTTTCATGGTCGGGAGCGCATCACCCAGCAGTTGGTCGAGACGGTGCAGCGTCGTCCCTTCGTGGCGCTCATCGGCCGATCGGGCAGCGGAAAATCGTCCTTGCTGCACGCCGGCCTGATCCATCGCCTGCGCTGCATGGCCTCAGGCAGGGTCGGTGCGGCGCTGCCGGCCCCGCCCGACCAGGTTTTTGGCCAGGTCGGGTGGACGATCTGCGAATTTCGCGTCGGCAGCCATCCCGTGCATGCCCTGGCCGCGGCCATTGCCCAGCAGCTCCCCCCCGGCTCCCCCTGGCGCTCTGGCCGCGACGACCTGGCGCAACGGCTGGCCAGCGGCGAGCTGAGCCTGGCCGATCTGCTGCGCCGCGAGGACACCCGGGTCCTGCTGGTCGTCGATCAGTTCGAGGAACTCTACACCCTGTGCGCGGCCCCCTCTCAGTGCGAGCGCTTCATCGAGCTGCTGCTGGATCGCGGCGGCGCGTCCGCGGAAGAGGCGCCCTTCTCCGTGCTACTCGCCATGCGCGCGGATTTTCTTGGCCAGGCCTTGGCGCACCGCGGCCTGGCCGACGCCCTGCAAGAGGCCGTGACGCTGCTGGGGCCGATGAATCGCGCCGAGCTGGAGCAAGTCGTGGTCGAGCCGGCCCAGGCGCAGGGAGTGCGCCTGCAAGATGGCCTTGCGGCGCGCATTCTGAGCGATGTGGGCCTCGCCCCTGGCCGCCTGCCCCTGCTGGAGTTTGCCTTGGCGCTGCTTTGGACGCGTCAGGAGGATGGCGTGCTGACCCACCGGGCCTACGAGGCCATCGGCCAGGTGGAGGGCGCGCTGGCGGACTATGCCGAGGGGGTTTTTGGCGCCCTGACCGTTGACGAGCAACAGGTGATGCGGCGGGTGCTGACCCAGATGGTCCACCTGGGCCAAGACACCGACGACAGCCGCCGTCCCCAGCTCACCTCTGAGTTGGACGCCCAGGAGCTGGCCCTCGTGCAGCGGCTGGCTGACCAGCGCCTGCTGGTCACTGACCGCGACGCCCATGGCCAGCAGATCGCCGAGATCGCCCATGAGGCGCTGATCCACGGTTGGGAACGGCTGCGTGGCTGGATAAACGCCGACCGCGCCTTTCAGCTTTGGCAGCAGCGTCTGCGGGCAACGGCTGATCAATGGCTGGCCAGCGGCCGCGATCCGGGCATCCTGCTGCGCGGCGCACCGCTGGCCGAGGCCGACGGGTGGAGCGCCGCCCGTTCCGCCAGCATCAGCCCGCGTGTCGGGGAATTCGTCGTGGCCAGTCAGCAGCAACGCCAGCGCGAGCAGGCAGAGGCAGCCCTGCGTCAGGAGCAGATGTTGGCCCAGGCCCAGGCGCTGGCCGACGCCGAACGCCGCCGCGCTGAACTTGAGCGTCGCTCCAACCAGAAGCTGCGCTGGTTTGCCGCCGGACTCTCGGTGGTGACGGTGTTGGCGCTGCTGACTGGGCTCTGGGCCGTCACGCAGCGCGACGAGGCCCGGCGCCAATCGCTGCGCGCCCAATCGGCTCAGGCCCTGGCCGACGCCCAGCGGCAGATCGCCGAACGGGAGGCCGCCGTCGCCCTGGCCCGACAGTTGGGCGCCCAGTCCAGCGGCCTGGCCCGATCTGCGCCCGATCTGGCCGTGTTGCTGGCGGCCTATGCCTTGCAGCTCAACGACGACGCCACTGAAGAGTCCGCGCTGCTGCTCAACCTGGATGTCGATACCCTGCTGGATGCCGTCCTCAGCGGCCAGGATTCCGGCGTGTATGGCCTTGCGCTGAGCCCCGACAACCGCATCCTTGCCTCCAGCGGCGAAAACGGCGCCCTTTGGCTATGGAACCTCCCCCAGAGACGCCTGCTGGCGCCCCCGCTGCAAGGTCACGCCGCGGCCGTCCATGGCCTGGCCTTCAGCCCTGACGGCGCTCTCCTCGCCTCCAGCGATGCCGATGGGGTCGTGCGCCTCTGGGACATGGCCACCATGCAGCTCCGCGGCGATGCGATCCAGGCCGATCAGGATATCATCCATGCCGTCGCCTTTGCCCCGGATGGAGCTACCCTGTGGGCCATCGGCGACCGAGGCGTTGCCAAGGCCTGGCAGATCACTGCCAACACGCCGGTTCTCCGGTCTGAGACTACGCTGGCGGGCGCGGATCCCAACGGCATGGCCATCAGCGCTGATGGCCGGCTGCTGGCCGCCAAGGATGGCCTGACTCTCACAGTGCAGAGCACCCTGGATGGCCAAATTCTCGCCACTGGCATGGTGGGCCACAGCGCGAATATCCATGACCTGGAGTTCAGCCGCGATGGCCGGCTGCTGGCCTCGGCCGGTTTCGACGGTCTGGTCAACATCTGGGACGTCGCCACGGGCAAAGCCCTCCACGCGCCGCTGCGGGGGCATGA
>JAKQCW010000309.1 GCA_029558955.1 Chloroflexota bacterium | reverse complement strand
CGGATGGGACTGGACGCCCGGCCGTTCTGGTGCATCAAATTCCGCTCTATGCGCCAGGATGCCGAAAAGGACGGCCCGGGCTGGACATCTGAGAACGATCCGCGCCGTACCCGCATCGGCACATTCATCCGTCGTTTCTCGATCGACGAGCTGCCCCAATTCATCAACGTCCTCCTGGGCGAGATGAGCCTGGTCGGCCCCCGTCCTGAGCGCCCCATTTATGTCGATCAGTTCCGGCGCAGCATCCCCCGCTACATGGACCGCCACCGGGAAAAGGCAGGTCTCACCGGCTGGGCCCAGGTCAACGGCCTGCGCGGCGACACCTCCATCACCGAACGCACCAAATACGACCTGTGGTACATTGAAAACTGGTCGATCTGGCTCGATTTTCAGATCATGGTGCGCACCGTCCTGCGCATGTTCACCGATCGCCAGGCCTATTGAGCCCGCGAGAAATCCCCGAAGTCAGAGGACATCCCGATGATCACCCAAGCCGCAAAAGAACTCTTTGCCCTTGTCAACGCGCTCTGCGGTGGACTGTTATTCCTGGGACTGCTGATCTACCTGGTTCGCGCCCGCCCGCGCCGCGCGGCCATCGTCGTTTCCCTGCTGCTGCTCATCCTCGTCTGCATCGCCAACGCGTTCATCGTCTACTTCTGGCTATAGGGGGCCAACGCGGCCGGGGGGTTTGACACTCAAGGCGTCTCATGGTATCATAGCTGCCATGTTCTTTAGCACTCTCCACCCGCGAGTGCTAAACCGGCCCACGGCTTGCCAAGCCTTGGGCCCAACGGTTGCGTCTTTCGAGGAATGCTGAACAGGTGAACACGCTTAATCCGCGCCGGCAGGCTGTGCTGGCCATCGTCGTCCAGGAACATATCGCCACAGCCCAGCCCATCGGCTCCAAGATGGTGGTCGAGGAATATGGGCTGAAGGTCAGCCCGGCCACCATCCGCAACGAAATGAAGGCGCTGGAGGAGCAGGGCTTCCTGACGCACCCGCACACCTCGGCCGGCCGCGTGCCCACAGAAGAGGGCTACCGCTATTTCGTTCAGCACCTCCTGCCCGACCAGCCGCTGACGCTGGATGATCAGTTCACCATCCAACACCTTTTTCACCAGGTGGGCCGCGAGACCGACCAGTGGGCGCAGTTGGCGGCCGCGGTGCTGGCCCATGCCGCCCAGATGGGCGCGCTGGCCACGCCGCTGCGCTCCGACCGCTGCCGCTTCAAGCATATCGAGCTGGTCGAGGTGCGTCACGGGCTAGTTCTGCTGGTGCTGGTGTTGCACCAGGGCATCGTCCGCCAGCAGATGCTCAGCCTGGACTTTCGCGTCAGCCAGGAGGAGCTGAGCCAGCTCTCCAACCTGCTCAACGACCTGCTGGCCGGGCTGACGGCCGGAGAAATCGAGGCCCGCGGGTTGGCGTTGACCGAATTTGGCCAGCAGGTGGTTTCGATGATCCAGAGCGTGATGGAGCGCGAGGACAACCCCCACAACGAGCAGATCTACCGCGAGGGGCTGTCGCACATCCTGACGCAGCCGGAGTTCCTGCTGGCCGAGGACGCCCAACAACTGGTCTCGGTGCTGGAGCAGCCGCCGCTGCTGGGCTCGATCTTCGAGAACGTGCGCCAGCGGGATGGCGTGCAGATCCTGATCGGCGGCGATGGCCGCTACGAGCCGCTGCGCTCGCTCAGCCTGGTGCTCTCGCGCTACGGCGCGCCCGACGGCGCCAGCGGCGTGCTGGGCATCGTCGGCCCGGTGCGCATGCACTACGGCCGCACCATCCCGCTGGTGCGCTACGTTTCGCAGATGCTGAGCGCCCTGGTGGAGCAGTGGTACGGCGCATGAGCGCGAGGAAGTCGGATTTCGCAGAGAAATCCACATCTGGCCATGCCAGGCCGCAACCAGACAGACAAAAGACACGTAAAGACACACGGTAAGACAAAGGAACAGACTATGCGCGATCAAGATGAGCTTTTTTTCGATCAGAATCTACCCGCCGATGCGGGAGTGGCCGGCGCCGAGGGTGACCTGCCGGCCGACGAGCCGCTGGCCCAGGAAGAAGGAATGAGCTGGCAGGAGCTGGTGGAGTCGTTCGACGAACAGGCCACGGCCGATGACCCCATCGTCCAGTTGGTGCAGGAGTACAAAGAGGCGATCAAGGCACGCGACGAGGCCGAGGACAAGTACCTGCGCGCCGCGGCCGAATTCGCCAACGCACGGCGGCGGGCCGAGCTGCGGGCCGATCACGAGGTGCGCGCGGCCAAGGAGTCGATCCTGGGCGGCTTCCTGTCGGTGGTCGATGACCTGGACCGCGCCCTGCTGGCTGCCGGCGCGGCCGGCGACGCCAACTCCTGGCTGGAAGGCTTCGCCCTGATCCAGCGCAAGCTGATCGGCGTCCTGGAACGCCAGGGGGTCACGTCCATCGTCGCCGAAGGACAGCCCTTCGACCCCGCCCTGCACCAGGCAGTGATCATGGAAGCGGCCGACGGCGTCCCCTCCGGCGTGGTGGTGCAGGAGCTGCAAAAGGGCTATCTGCTGGATGGTCGGGTGCTGCGCCCCTCCATGGTCAAAGTAGCGCAATAGTCGCGCACCCGTAGGTCCGGCCAGCAGCCGGGCCAGATCGGAGGTCCGGCGGTAAACCGGATCATCCAACGAGAGACAAAACAGGCAGAAGAGGAGTCAACCAACTATGGGTAAAATTATCGGCATCGATCTGGGCACCACCAACTCGGTGGTGTCGGTGATGGAACAAGGCGAACCGGTGGTCATCCCCTCCTCCGAGGGCGCACGGCTGATCCCCTCGGTGGTGGCGGTCAACCCCAAGACCGGCGAGCGGCTGGTGGGCCAGGTGGCGCGCCGCCAGGCCGTCACCAACCCCGACAACACGATTTTCTCGGTCAAGCGTCTGATGGGCCGCAAGTTCAATGACCCCGAGGTGCAGAAGGCCATCAAGGTGCTGCCCTACAAGATCGTCGAGCGCCCCAACGGCGACGCGGCCGTGGTCATGGGGGGCAAGGACTACTCCCCGCCGGAGATCTCGGCCATGATCCTGCAGAAGATCAAGCACGACGCCGAGCAGTATCTGGGCGAGCCGGTGACGCAGGCCGTGATCACCGTGCCGGCCTACTTCAACGACAGCCAGCGCCAGGCCACCAAGGACGCCGGCCGCATCGCCGGGCTGGAGGTGCTGCGCATCATCAACGAACCCACCGCCTCGGCCCTGGCCTATGGCCTGGACAAGAACGTCGAGAAGCGCATCGCGGTCTACGACCTGGGCGGCGGCACCTTCGACGTGTCGATTCTGGACGTGGGCGAGGGGGTGTTCGAGGTCAAGTCTACCAACGGCGACACCTTCCTGGGCGGCGACGACTTCGACCAGCGCGTCATCAACTGGGTGGCCGATGAGTTCAAGAAGGATCAGGGCATCGACCTGCGCCAGGATCGCATGGCCTTGCAGCGCCTGAAGGAAGCGGCCGAAAAGGCCAAGATCGAGCTCTCCACGGTGATGCAGACCGAGATCAACCTGCCCTTCATCACCGCGGACGCCGGCGGCCCCAAGCACTTGCAGATGAACCTGAGCCGCAGCAAGCTGGAGCAGCTCACGGCCGACCTGGTGGAGCGCACCATGGGCCCCTGCCGCCAGGCCATCGAGGATGCCAACCTCAAGCCGGCCGACATCGCCGAGGCCGTGCTGGTGGGTGGACAGACCCGCATGCCGGCCGTGCAGGAGGCGGTGCGCAAGTTCTTTGGCCGCGAGCCGCACAAGGGGGTCAACCCCGACGAGGTGGTGGCCGTGGGCGCGGCCATCCAGGCGGGCGTGCTGGGCGGCGAGGTGCGCGATGTGCTGCTGCTGGACGTGACGCCGCTGACCCTGGGCATCGAAACCCTGGGCGGCGTGGCCACGCCCATCATCGAGCGCAACACCACCATCCCCACCCACAAGAGCCAGGTCTTCTCCACCGCGGCCAACAACCAGACCAGCGTCGAGATCAAGGTGGTGCAAGGGGAGCGCCCCATGGCCGCCGACAACAAGCTGTTGGGCAACTTCATCCTGGACGGCATCCCGCCGGCCCCGCGCGGCATGCCGCAGATCGAGGTCGCCTTCGACCTGGACGCGGACGGCATTCTGCACGTCAACGCCAAGGACAAGGCCACCGGCCGTGAGCAGAGCATCCGCATCACCGCCTCCAGCGGCCTGAGCAAGAGCGAGATCGACCGCATGGTCAAGGACGCGGCCGCGCACAAGGCCGAGGACGAGCGCCGCCGCGACGAGGTGGAGGCCCGCAACCAGGCTGACAGCGCGGTCTTCCAGGTGGAGAAGTTCGTGGCCGACACCCCCAACCTGACGGCCGAGGCCAAGTCAGAGCTGGAGGGCAAGATCGCGGCCGTGCGTTCGGCCATGCAGGACACCGATCCGGCCCGCATGAGGAGCACCACCGACGAGCTGATGAACGCCTGGCAAAACGTCGGTGCGCAGATGCACCAGGCCTACCAGCAACAGCAGCCCGACGACAGCCAGACCCCGCCCCCGCCGCCCCCCGGCGCCGATGACGACGTGGTGGAAGGCGAGTTCCGCGAGGCCTAGACCCCTCGAGGCATGCTGAATCAAAATCCCGCACCGGGTTCGGTGCGGGATTTTTTTACTGCGGGGCTTGTCCAGAGTCAACCTGGCGCTGTGGCCGGTCTCCCACCGAGCCATGCCGGGCTATGCTTGGGCGTGCATTCAGGAGCTATTGCTTGCGTTGGGTTTGACGGAAGCGGCTTGTTTTTTTCGCGTGCCCCCGAACCCTCTCTACATGGAAATCGACCCCTTGCGGAAGTCGCTGCGGCCCAGAATGGCGTTGACCAGCGCCGGCCGGCCGGCGGCCGCGGCCTGGCGCGCCTGCTGAAGGAGCTCGCCGGCCAGCTCAGGATCGTCCAACCGGAAGCCGGCGCCGCCAAAGCCCTCGGCCACGCGGTGGTAGTCGGCGTGGGTCAGGCCGGTGGCCACGTCGTCGCCGAAGATCTCCACCTGCTCGCGCGCGATCTGCGACCAGCCAGCGTCGTTGCCGACCAGCGCGATCACCGGCAGGCCGTGGCGCACGAAGGTGTCGAACTCCGCCAGGCTGTAGCCGGCCGAGCCGTCGCCGTAGATGATCCAAACCTCAGCGTCGGGCCGGCAGAGCTTGGCGCCCAGGGCGAAGCCCGCGCCCACTCCCAGCGTGCCGAAGGGGCCGGGGTCCAGCCAGGTCAGCGGACCCGGGGGCTGCACGGTGTAGGCGGCCGAGCCGACGAAGTCGCCGCCGTCGGCCACCAGGATGGCCTGCGGGCCGATCTGCTGATCCAGCTCGCGCAGCAGGTGCAAGGGGTTGACGTGGCCGGCCGGCTGGGCGGCCTGGCCGGCAATCTCGGCGTTGCGCGCGTCGTCGCGCTGGCGGAGCTGGGCGAGCCACTGCGGCCAGGGGGAATCCTGGCTCGGTCGGAGACCGGCCAGAGCGGGGGTGGCGGTGGAGTCCTGGCTCGGTCGGAGACCGGCCAGAGCGGGGGCGGCGGTGGAGTCCTGGCTCGGTCGGGGACCGGCCAGAGCGGAGGCGGCGGTGGAGTCCTGGCTCGGTCGGAGACCGGCCAGAGCGGGGGTACTTCTTTCAGGGCTCTGGCCGGTCTCTGACCGAGCCAGTTCTTCAGAGCTCTGGCCGGTCTCTGACCGAGCCAGCTCATCGGCCAGCGCCCGGAGGAAGAGCCCCGGATCGCCCAGGACGCCCAGGTCTGGCTTGCGGTTCTTGGTCAGGTCCTTGCGGCTACGGTTGACGGAGAGATAGAACGCGCTGCCGCGGATGGTGCGGCCATAGTCCAGGCGAAAGTCGCAAGGCACGCCGGCCAGGAGCACGAAATCAGCCTCTTTCAGCGCCTCACGCCGTTTGTGGCGCAGCTGCAGCGGATGATCGCGGCCCAGCAGCCCGCGCGCCATGCCCGACAGGTAGACCGGCGCGCCGATGCGCGCCAACGCCCCGGCCACCTCAGCGACGCGCGGCGCATCCAGCGTGGCCTGGCTGCCGACGATCAACACCGGCCGCTGGGCCCGCCGCAGCCGCTCGGCTGCCTGGCGCACCTGGGCCGCGTTGGGGGCAGATGGCGTCGCCGCGCTGGCCGGCCCGGCCTGCTGACCGGCAGCGCCGGCGAAGAGGCGATCCACGTGCCAGCGCAGGTAGGCGTTGGTAACCCGCTGCCCCAGCGTCTTGCCTGCGCGCGCCGCGCCGTAGAGCTGGCGCACCATGGCCTCGTCGTAGAGCAGATCCACCGGGCATTCCACGAAGACGGGGCCGGGCACACCGCTCTGCGCCTGGCGAAAGGCCTCTTCCAGCGTGGGAACCAGATCCCGCACCCGCCGCACCGCCCGGGACCACTTGACCACCGACGTGAAGAGCGACAGTTGGTCGATGTCCTGCAATGCGCCGCGGCCTTGCAGCGCGGTAGGCGCGGCCCCGCCGATCAACACCACCGGCGACTGCGCCATCTGGGCGTTCTTGACCGCGGTCAGGGTGTTGGTGACGCCCGGCCCAGCTGTCACCGCGGCCACGCCCGGCCGGCCGGTGAGGCGCGCGGTGGCGTCGGCGGCGAAAACGGCCGTGGCCTCGTGGCGGGTGTCCACAATGCGGATGCCGGCGGCCTTGGCGGCCACCAGAATGGGCGAGATGTGCCCGCCGACCAGGGTATACAGGAATTCCACGCCCTGCGCGTGCAGGACTGCTGCGACCAACTCGCCGCCGTTCATGGCAACCTCCAATCAGGTTCGAGGCTTCGTGGTTTTGGCTCACGCAAAGGCGCAAAGATCGCAAAGGGCGGAGTTCTTGGCGGCCTTGGCGTGCGATGATGGGCAACTACGATTCGAGACTTCGTGGTTTTGGCTCACGCAAAGGCGCAAAGATCGCAAAGGGCGGAGTTCTTGGCGGCTTGGCGTGCGATGATGGGCAACTGAGCGTAGTACAAGTTGGCGTAAATAACTCTTCAGTTCACCTGCTCCCGGCGGATCCGTGATCCGTCGGGTTTGCGCCCACAACGCCGCCGGTTCACGGAACCGGCTTGAGCAGTGAGTGAAGACCGATTTTGGCGACGTGTAGTAACTGCTTCCATTTTAGCCTCACCTGCTCCCGGCGGATCCGTGATCCGTCGGGTTTGCGCCCACAACGCCGCCGGTTCACGGAACCGGCTTGAGCAGTGAGTGAAGACCGATTTTGGCGACGTGTAGTAACTGCTTCCATTTTAGCCAGAGATGGAATTTTGGGTAGAATTCATCCAGCCATGAACCGCCAAACCTCTCTCCTCTCCCTGCTGATGGGCGCCGCCGCGGCGGCCGGGCTGGCCTGGCTGGTGATGAACCGCCCGCCGACTAACCCCAACCTGGCCACGGCGCTGCTGCTGCTGGCGCTGGCCGTAACCGGGCTGCTGGCGCCGCTGTTGAGCTGGCTGCACCGTCGCATCCCCTTCGGCGGCCGGCCGCCCAGCGGCCGCGCCGCGCTGCGCCAGGCCTTGCTGCTGGGGCTGACCGCGGTCTTGCTGGCCATCCTGCAGCTGCGCGGCCTGCTGGATGGCACACTGGTCCTGGGCGTCCTGGCGCTGGCCGCGTTGATCGAGGTCTTCGCCCAGAGCCGCCGGGCGCAGCCATGAGCGACGACCGGCCGCGGCTGCGCTGGGAAACGACCCTGCCCGATGGCCGCCTGGCCAGCCTGCTGGCGCGGCCCAACGCGCTCAACCTGCTGCTGGACGGGGAACAGCCCTCCTTCACCTTTGACCCGCTGGGCCGGCTGCACGGCGCGTTCTACGAGGGGCGCAACTACCGCCGCAGCCTGGACAACCGCGTGCTGGCCAAGTGGACGGCCAGCGAGGATGGCCAGAAGCGGCGCCAACGCCGCTGGCTGAGGCAGGATGAAGCGCGCCGCCTGGTGCAGGTCGCGCATGAACTGGTCTGCCAGATGGCGGCGGCAGCCGGCGCTGCGCCGCCGGCCGTGCAGGCTGCCCTGGCCAGCCTGGCGCGCTGGGATTGGGACGGCCTGGAGCGTGACCGCCAACGCTTCCAACAGATCTACACCCCGGTGGGCATCCTGCCGCCCGATCAATATCTGGCGCTGGTCTTGCAGGCCACCCACGGCTGCTCGCACAACGCCTGCACCTTCTGCACCTTCTACCAGGGGACCCCCTTTCGCATCAAGACGCCGGAGCAGTTTCGCCAGCACATGGCCGATGTGCTGGATTTCTTCGGCCCGGCCGCGGCCATGCGCCAGTCCATCTTCCTGGCCGACGCCAACGCGCTGGTGGCGCCGATGCCGCGGCTGCTGGCGCTGTTGAAGGTGGTGCGGGACTGGTCGCGGGGGGCAGAGGGCGGGGCGCATGCTGGCGCTGCGGGTCGTCGATCGGAAGATGCCGCGGCGCCGGCGGCCAGCATGACAGCGCCTGGCGACCTGCCGCTCTTCGCCTTCATCGACGCCTTCCACGTGGAGCGCAAAAGCGTGGCCGATTGGCAAGAGCTGCGGGCGCACGGGCTGGCGCGGGTCTACATCGGCATGGAGAGCGGGCACGACCCGCTGCTGCGCTGGCTGAACAAGCCGGGGGACGCGGCCGACGTGCTGGACGCGACGACGACCCTCAAGGCGGCCGGCCTGCAGGCCAGCGTGATCATCCTGCTGGGCGCGGGCGGCGATCGCTACGCGCATGGGCATGTGCGCGACACCGTCGCCCTGCTCAACGCCATGCCGCTGGGCCGCGGGGACCTGATCTACTTTTCCGATTTTGTCGTCCATGCCGATGCACCCTATGCCGCGCTGGCGGCCGCGGCCGGCATCGAGCCGCGGCCGCCGGCGGCGCTGCGGGCGCAGGAGCTGGCGATCCGCGCCGCCTTTGTGGCGCAGGATGCGCAGCAGCCGCCGCAGTTTGCCCGCTACGATATCGGGGAATTCGTGTACTGATCCGGCGCGCGGCAACGATTCCGAATGGGTCGACGGGCAAATCCCGCGACGGCGCCCGGCTAAAGCCTCGACTCCGGAGTCCAGGCGTCCGGCTGAAGCCTCGACTCCGGAGTCTATGATGGTGCCCGGCTGAAGCCTCGACTCCGGAGTCTGGGCGACGGCGCCCGGCTGAAGCCTCGACTCCGAAACGGCGGGGGTGTTCATGCCACGATGGCCGGCCGTTTTGACAGTGAGCGCAAAGAGTGGTATCCTGCAAAGGTCAGACGATTGCCGTTTGTTGCCGGTTCGATCTGGCGACGCTGGTTGCTCGTTTGCCCCGCCTCCAGCCTCGCCGCCCAGCCAGACCCATAGCCACGAAGGATCGCACACCATGTTGGTGGAACGACGCCGTTCCGTAGCCAGCCAGGCCACAACCATCCTTGCCGAGCGCATCAGGAGCCAGATCTACGCGCCGGGTAGTCGCCTGCCCTCGGAAAGCGAGCTGGCGGCCGAGCTGGGGGTCAGCCGGGCGTCGGTTCGCAGCGCGCTGGCCCGGCTGGCGGCCGAGGGGATGGTGCTGCGCAAGCAGGGCGACGGCACCTACGTCAACGCCCGCCTGGAGAACCTGCCCACCACTCTGGACGGACTGTGGAATTTCCTGCGCCTGATCGAGTTCAGCGGCCGCGCGCCGTCGATCCGGGTGCTGTCGCGCACGGTGCGCCCGGCCACCGAGAGCGAGGTCGAGGCGCTGGCGCTGGAGGAGGAGGAGCCGGTCTTCTTCTTGCAGCGCGTTTTTTATGCCGACAACACGCCGGCCATCCTGGCCGGCAACGCCATCCCGTTGGCCGCGCTGCGGCTGCCGCCGGAACAGTGCGACGGGCAACTGCCCATCGACGAGCTGATTGCGACCTGTTGCGGCGCGCAGATCGCCTATGACATCTTCGACATCGGCGCGGTGCTGCCCGACGCTGAGACGCGCGCCGTGCTGGAGCTGGCCGAGGCGCGCCCGCTGCTGCACCTGCGCCAGGTTTTCTACGACCGGCAGAACGAGCCGCTGCTCTGCGGCAGCAGCCATTATGACGACAAGCTGCTGGGCCTGCGCCTGGTGCAAAGCTGGACCTGACCCCCCTCCACGTCGACCCGTCTTCAACCTTCCTGACCGCAACAAGAGGATCTGACCATGACCAAAACTGCCCTGGTGGCCGTCGGCGGCAACTCCCTCATCACCCACAAGGATCATCCTGACGTGCCGCATCAGTGGGACGCGGTGCGCGAGACCTGCCGCCATCTGGCGGACATGGTGATGGCCGGCTGGCGGCTGGTGATCACCCACGGCAACGGGCCGCAGGTGGGCTATATCCTGCGCCGCAACGAGCTGGCCGCGCACGAGGTGCATACCACGCCGTTGGACCTGATCGTCGCCGACACTCAGGGCGCGATCGGCTACATGCTGCAACAGGCGCTGCGCAACGAGCTGTTCAGCCGCGGCCAGGAGACGCCGGTGGTCTCGCTGGTGACGCAGGTGCTGGTGGATCGCAACGACCCGGCCTTCCAGAAGCCCAGCAAGCCCATCGGCAGCTTCATGGACGAGGAGCGCGCCCGCGCCTTCGAGAAGGAGGGGTGGCAGGTGATCGAGGATGCCGGCCGCGGCTGGCGCCGGGTGGTGGCCTCCCCCAGGCCGTTGGAGGTAATCGAGGAGGGCTCGGTGCGCGTGCTGCTGGCGGCCGACAACGTGGTGGTGGCGGCCGGCGGCGGCGGCATCCCGGTGGTGCAAAACACCAGCGGCGAGCTGCGCCAACTGGAAGGCATCTACGCCGTCATCGACAAGGACCTGGCCAGCGGCCTGCTGGCGCAGCAGTTGGACGCCGACCTGCTGCTGATCTCCACCGGTGTGCCGCAGATCGCGATCAACTTCAACACGCCGCAGCAGCAGAACCTGGACGAGGTGACGGTAGACGCGCTGGAGGGCTATCTGCACGAGGGGCATTTTGCCCCCGGCAGCATGAAGCCCAAGGTGGAGGCGGCCATCGCCTTCGTGCGCGCCACCGGCAAGCCAGCGCTGATCACCGCGCCGTCAGAGATCAGCAAAGCCCTGGCGCGCCAAAGCGGCACGTGGATTGTCGCAACGGATGGCGCGCGTTGAGGTTTTTTTTCGCAAGCGGTCGCAGCACTGGCTGGCACGTAATGCGTAACGAGTAATGCGTAACCGGCAGACGATGGACGTTGGGTTCGAGCATGAGACCAGGCCCCTCGAGAACCACAGCCAACCCACGCCATTCCGGATTACGCATTACGCATCACGCATTACGTGTCCCCGGCCAGCGGCCGCAGCACTGCACAACAGTCACATCAACAACCAAGAGAGAGTCCCATGAAAAACACAATCGATTCCCTGAACCAGCGGGTGGCGGCGGCGCATGATGACATCATCGCCTTTCTGCGCGCGATCGTCGCCATTCCCAGCATGAACAACGACATCGAGGCGGTCGGCCAGCGCATCGGCGAGGAGATGCGCAAGCTGGGCTTCGACCAGGTCTACGTGGACCGCTACGGCAGCATCGTGGGCCGCATCGGCCACGGGCCGACGATCCTGCTCTACGACAGCCACATCGACACGGTGGGCATCGGCGACCGGGCGCAGTGGCCGTGGGACCCCTTCCAGGGCAAGATCGAGGATGGCATGTTCTACGCCCGCGGCGCGCTGGACGAGAAGGGCAGCACCCCCGGCATGGTCTACGGCCTGGCCATGGCGCGCGATCTGGGCCTGCTGGAAGGCTACACGGCCTACTACCTGGGCAACATCGAGGAATGGTGCGACGGCGTGGGCTGCAACGCCTTCGTCGAGTGGGAAGGGGTGCGCCCCGACTTCGTGGTCATCGGCGAGCCGACCAGGATGAACGTCTACCGCGGCCACAAGGGCCGGCTGGAGCTGGAGGTGGTCTGCAAGGGGCGCAGCGCGCACGCGGCCAGCAACTTCCTGGGCGACAACGCGATCTACAAGATGCTGCCGGTGATCGATGCCATCGACAAGATGGATGCCACGCTGCGCAGCCATGACTTTCTGGGCCAGGGTCGCATCACGGTGACGCGCATCAGCAGCGTCAGCCCCAGCGACAACGCGGTGCCCGACGAATGCCGCATCTTCATCGACCGCCGCGTCACCTTTGGCGACACGGTGGAAAGCGTCATCGCCGAGATCGAGGCCATCCTCCCGCCTCACCAGCGCGATGATTTCCGCATCGAGCAACTGGTCTGGACCGAGCCCAGCCACACCGGCGAGGTGTTCCGCTACGAGAAGTACTTCCCGGCCTGGGCGCTGGAGGAGAACGATCCCTTCGTGCTGGCCGGGCAGGCGACCATGGAGGCGCTCTGGGGCCGCCGCGAGCCGGCCGGCAAGTGGGACTTCTCCACCAACGGCAACTACTGGCGCGGCAAGGCCGGCATCCCCAGCATCGGCTTCGGCCCCGGCGACGAGATCTACGCCCACGCGGTCAACGAACACGTGCCGCTGGAGGATGTGGTCGAGGCGACGAAGTTTTATGCGTTGTTGCCGGCGATGTTGCGTAACTCGTAACTCGTAACTCGTAACCGGAATGGCGGACGTTGGCTTTGATTCATGTGGAGCGTAATGCGTAACGAGTAATGCGTAACCGGAATGGCGGACGTTGGCTTTGATTCATGTGGTGCGTAATGCGTAACGAGTGATGCGTAACCGGAATGGCGGACTTTGGCTTTGATTCATGTGGTGCGTAATGCGTAACGAGTGATGCGTAACCGGAATGGCGGACTTTGGCTTTGATTCATGTGGTGCGTAATGCGTAACGAGTAATGCGTAACCGGATCACATATGCGAAGTGTTTCCGGGTTACGGGTTACGTGTTACGAGTTACGCTCCCGCCACCCAAACCCAACTCCCACCCACTCCGGGTTACGCATTACGCATTACTCGTTACGCTCCCGCCACCCACACCCAACTCCCACCCACTCCGGGTTACGCATTACGCATTACTCGTTACGCTCCCGCCACCCACACCCAACTTCCACCCACTCCGGGTTACGCATTACGCATTACTCGTTACGCTCCCGCCACCCACACCCAACTCCCACCCACTCCGGGTTACGCATTACGCATTACTCGTTACGCTCCCACCACCCAACTCCCACCAAACACAAACCAACCTTTCCCCCAGGAGAACCCAATGCAAACACATCTGCGCGGTCGTGACATGATCACGACTCAGGAATGGACCAAGGACGAAATCGATACCGTGATGGAGGTCGCCCTGCATCTGAAGCGGCAGCGGGCCATGGGCGTGCCGCACGCTTATCTGCGCGACAAGGTGCTGGCTATGCTCTTCTTCTTCAGCAGCACCCGCACCCGCTCCAGCTTCGAGGCGGGCATCGCCCAACTGGGCGGCCACGGCGCCTTCATCGACTCCGACACCACCCAGATCAGCCACGGCGACACCGCCAAGGAGATCGGCGAGATCTATGGCCGTTACTACGACGGCATCGCCATCCGCCAGTGCGACTGGGGCGTCGGCAACAAGTACATCCGCGAGGTGGCCGCGGCCAGCCGCGTGCCGGTGCTGAACATGCAGTGCGACGTCTATCACCCCTTCCAGATCCTGGCCGACCTGATGACCATCATCGAGAAGAAGGGCGACCCGCGCGGCAAGACCATCGCGGTCAGCTATGCCTACGCCAAGAGCTACCAAAAGCCGCTCAGCGTGCCCCAGAGCCTGATCCTGCTGATGACCCGCTACGGCATGAACGTGCGGCTGGTGCATCCGCCCGAGTTCAAGCTGATGCCCGACATCGTGCAGCAGGCCGCGGACAACGCCCGCTATGCCGGCGGCAGCTTCGAGATCATGCATGACATGGACGAGGGCTTCAAGGGCGCGGACGTGGTCTACCCCAAGAGCTGGGGCTGCTGGGTCACCACCGAAGACCAGGCGGAAAGCGTCGAGATCGGCAAGAAATACACCGACTGGATCGCCGACGAGCGCCGCATGAGCCTGGCCCAGCGCGACGCGATCTACATGCACTGCCTGCCGGCTGACCGCAACATCGAGGTCACCGATGGCGTCATCGACGGGCCGCAGAGCGTGGTCTACGACGAGGCCGAAAACCGCCTGCACGTGCAGAAGGCGGTCATGGCCCTGACCATGTCGTGACCATGGACCACGTCTCCGGCCTGCGCTGCCTGATCTGCGGCAAGCTCTATCAGCCCGACGAGGTGGCCTACGTCTGCCCGGAGCATGGGCGCGAGGGCATTCTCGACGTGGAATATGACTACGGGCTGATCAGCCTGCGCTTCAGCCCGCAGAGCCTGGCCGCGCAGCGCGACCACAGCATCTGGCGCTACCGGCCCTTGCTGCCGGTCGCGGCGGACGCGGTCGCGCCGCCGCTGACCGTGGGCTGGACGCCGCTCTACGAAACCCCGCGGCTGGCCGCGGCGCTGGGGCTGCATCGGCTGTGGGTCAAGGACGACGGCCGCCAGCCCACCGCCTCCTTCAAGGACCGCGCCAGCGCGCTGGCAGTGGTCAAGGCGCGGGAGGCGGGCGCGGCCATCGTCGCCACCGCCAGCACCGGCAACGCCGCGGCCGCGCTGGCCGGCCTCTGCGCCAGCGTGCAGCAGCCCACCGTCATCTTCGTGCCCGAAAGCGCGCCGCCGGCCAAGGTTGCCCAACTGCTGGCCTACGGCGCGACGGTGCTGCTGGTGGCGGGAAGCTACGGCGACGCCTTCGATCTTTGCATGCAGGCGGCTGAGCACTACGGCTGGTACAACCGTAACACCGGCTTCAACCCCTACATGACCGAGGGAAAGAAGACGGTGAGCTACGAGATCTGTGAACAGCTCGGCTGGCAGGCGCCGGACGCGGTCTTCGTCAGCGTGGGCGATGGCTGCATCATCGGCGGGGTACACAAGGGCTTCGCCGACCTGGCCGCGCTGGGCTGGATCGACCGCGTGCCGCGCCTCTACGGCGTGCAGGCGGCCGGCAGCAACTTCATGGCCGAGGCCTGGCAGGCCGGGCTGCACGGCCTGCGGGTGCTGGAGAAGCCGCCCATCGCCGCGCGCACCGTGGCCGACAGCATCAGCGCCGGCCTGCCGCGGGACCGCATCAAGGCCATGGCCGCGGTGGTGGAAAGCGGCGGCGCGTTCATCACCGTCAGCGACGAGGAGATCCTGGCCGCCATTCCGGCCCTGGCGCGCGGCAGCGGCGTCTTCGCCGAGCCGGCCGGCGCGGCCAGCTATGCCGGCCTGGCCAAGGCCGCGGCGCAGGGCCTCGTCAGCCCCGCCGAGCGCATCGTCATCATCAACACCGGCAACGGCCTGAAAGACATCAAAAGCGCCATGACCGCCGTCCAGCAGGCCGGCATCCACCCGCACCCCGTGGCGCCCGACCTGGCCGACGTGCAACGCGTGATGAAATCGGTGAACGGTGAACGGTAAACGGTAAGCGGTATACGGTATACGGTAAGCGGTATACGGTATACGGTAAGCGGTAAGCGGTATACGGTGTACGGTATACGGTATACGATGGCCCGACGGCTGTTCCCCATTAACCATTCACCGTTAACCGTTCACCGACCACCGTTCACCGTTTACCGTTTACCGTTCACCGTTCACCGCCCACCGCCCAAAGGACATTACCCATCATGATCGACCTGACCATCTACGAAGACCGTCTCGAGCGCACGGTGCAGCGGGCGCGCGAGCGCAACATTATCATCCCCACCTTCAAGCAGATGCGCCGCCCGGAGCTGATCCCCGACTCCATCACGCGCCAACTGAACGATGTGGGGCTGTGGGACCTGAACCCCCTCAACCTCTTCCGCATCACCTGGCGCAACCAGCCGATGGAGCGTGGCGGCGGCTTCGGCGGCGTCAACTACCTGGAGCTGCCCCCGGCGCTGACCGGCGTCCGCGCCCGCATCTTCCTCCTGGTGGGCAAGTGGTTCCCCACCGGCGCGCACAAGGTCGGTGCAGCCTTCAGTTGCCTCGTCCCGCGGCTGGTCACCGGCCAGTTCGACCCGACGACGCAGAAGGCAGTCTGGCCCAGCACCGGCAACTACTGCCGCGGCGGCGCCTATGACTCCCACCTGCTGGCCTGCGAGTCCATCGCCATCCTGCCGGAGGGAATGAGCCAGGAGCGCTTCGACTGGCTGGCCAGCGTGGCCGGCGAGACCATCAAAACCGCCGGCTCCGAGAGCAACGTCAAGGAAATCTTCGACAAGTGTTGGGAGCTGCGCCGCTCCGGCCAGGACTTGATGATCTTCAACCAGTTCGACGAGTTCGGCAACTACCTCTGGCACCACCAGGTCACCGGCCCGGCCATCGAGGATGTCTTCCGCCAGATCGCCGGCCCCAACGACCGCTTCCGCGGCGTGGCGCTGACCACCGGCTCGGCGGGCACCATCGCCAGCGGCGACTACCTCAAGCAGCAGTTCCCCCACAGCAAGACCGTGGCCAGCGAGGCCTTGCAGTGCCCCACCCTGCTCAGCAACGGCTTCGGCGCGCACCGCATCGAGGGGATCGGCGACAAACACGTGCCCTGGGTCCACAACGTCAAGGCCACCGACATGGTGGTAGCCATCGACGACGCAGCCTCCATGGCGCTGATCCGGCTGTTCAACGAGCCGGCCGGCGCCGAGTATCTGGTGCAGCAGGGAGTGTCCAGCCAGGTGGTGAGCCAGTTGCCGCTGCTGGGCATCTCCGGCGCGGCCAACCTGCTGTCGGCCATCAAGTTCGCCAAATACTACGAGCTGACCGAGAACGACGTGGTGGCCACCGTCGCCACCGACTCCATCGACCTCTACCGCAGCCGGCTGCGCGAGCTGGAAGAGAGCGAAGGCCCCTTCGGCCCGGTCGAGGCGGCCGTGACCTATCACCGCTACCTGCTGGGGGAAAGCACCGACAACCTGCTGGAGCTCTCCTACCAGGACCGCAAGCGCATCCACAACCTGAAGTACTACACCTGGGTCGAACAGCAGGGCAAGAGCTATGAGGAAATCCAGGCCCAGTGGTACGACGACGATTACTGGACCAACATCCCTGCGCAGGTGGACGAGATCGATCGCCTGATCGAGGCGTTCAACGCGCGGGTTGGGCTGTTGGCATAACAGTGACAGGCGAAAGTAGAATCACCATGAGAATCGCAATTCTTGGCGGCACCGGGCCGGAGGGCAGCGGTCTCGGCCTGCGCTGGGCGCTGGCCGGCCATCAGGTGGTCATCGGCTCGCGCCAGGCGGAGAAGGGCCAACAGGCGGCGGCGGAGATGCAAACGCGGGCGCCGGCCGCGGCCGCCAACCTCAGCGGCATGGACAACCTGTCGGCCCTGGATGGCGCCGACGTCGCGGTGCTGGCCGTGCCCTATGGCGGCCAGGAGCGCACGCTGGCCGGGCTGCAGGACGCGCTGGCCGGCAAGCTGCTGCTGACCATCGTCGTGCCGCTGGGCGAGAAGGCGGCGCGCGTCTGGCGTCCCCCCAGCGGCCTGGCCGCGGCCGAAGAGGCCGCCCGGCAGTTGGGCGAAGGCGCACGGGTCGTGGCCGCCTTCCAGAACATCGCGGCCCATCATCTGGCCGATCCCAATCATCTCATCGACTGCGACGTGCTGGTCTGCGGCGACGACAAGGCCGACAAGCAGACGGTGATTGAGCTGTGCGCGGCCGCGGGCATGCGCGGCATCGACGCTGGCCCGCTGCAAAACGCCGGCGTGGTCGAAGGTCTGACCGCCCTGCTGATCGGCGTCAACATCCGGCACAAGGTCAAGAACGCCGGGCTGCGCATCACCGGCATCTGACCCGGGCGGCAGTTTGGACCGGCGGCGCGTGGCTGGATGGGCCAGCTTTGTGGTCATGCTCTCTTGCGCAGCTCTGATCTCTGAGGTACACTCTGGAGCATGATCGACCCTCACCCTGCCTCATCTGTCCCGACCGACCAAGCTGCGCCCCGCGCGCCCGGCCCGCCTGTGCTGGCGCTGGCGGCTGACCTTTTCTTTGCCACCCGCCTCGCCGATGTGATCCGTTGGCAAGGGGGGGAGCCGGTTCTGGCAGCCACAGCCGGCGAGTTTCGCCAGGGCCTGGAGCGTTGGCCGGTGTTGATCCTGCTGGACCTGCACGCCATTCCCGCTGAGGAGGCGCTGGCGGAGGTGCGCCGGGCCAAGTTGCTGCCGCAGTTGAAACGCATCCCCCTCTACGCGTTCGGCAGCCACCTGGCCGCGGACCTGCTCAAGGCCGCGCGCCAGGCCGGCTGCGACCATGTCTGGGCCCGCTCGCGCTTTGTCAACGAGCTGCCGCAGGTGGTGGCCGCGGCCATCGATCCGCCGCCGATCTATCCCGCGGGCTGGGACGATCCCCCGTCGGCCGCGTTCCTGCACGGGGTGGCGCTTTTCAACGCCGGCCAGTTCTATCAGCAGCACGATGTCTTCGAGCAGCAGTGGCGGGAAGAGCCGCGGCCGATTCGCCAGCTCTACCAGGGGGTGTTGCAGATCGGCGTGGCGCTGCACCAGGTGGAGAAGGGCAACTACCGCGGCGCGGTCAAGATGTTGCGCCGCGGCCTGCCGCGCCTGCGCAACCTGCCCCCGGTCTGTCAGACGCTGGATGTGGCCACGCTGCGCCGCTCAGCCCGCGCCGTCCACGACCAACTGGTCGCGCTGGGGCCGGAGCGCATGGCAGACTTTCCCATGGAGCAGCTGCAGACGGTGAAGCTCAGGTTGACGACGGACGCACAGCCCCAGCCGCCGGTCGGCGCGGTTTGACCAGCAATTCCAAATATGGCGACTGCCAAACTGGAGTCGAGGCTTCAGCCGGGTTTGCACGCTCAACTCGCATCGTCCAGACCCGGCTGAAGCCTCGACTCCGCCCATATTTGGAATTGCTGCGGTTTGAGCGGCCACGTTGCCAAACTGCCGCATTCGTGCTACACTTGCACCCTGAATTCGCCCGCAGAAAGCCCATCTGATGACTCATCATAACGCCCTCGTCGTCTTCAACCCTCAAGCGGGCCGCGGACGCGGCCATAAGCGCGCGGCCGAGGTGCAGCAGGCGCTGCACACGGCCGGCATCGACTTCGAATCGGTGGTCTCCGAAGACCGCGGCCATGCCATCGAGCTGGCGCAGCGCGCCGCGCTGGCCGGCTGGGAGCTGATCGTGGCAGCCGGCGGCGATGGCACCGTCAACGAGGTGGTCAACGGCCTGATGCTGGCCGAGGCGGCCGGCGCGCGCAGCCGGCTGGGGGTGATGCCCATCGGCTCGGGCAACGACTTTGCCGCCTCGCTGGAGATCCCCCTGCACCTGGGCCAGGCCGCGCAACGGCTGGTTCAGGGTCGCACGCGCCGCGTCGACGTGGGCCAGGTCAACGGCCGCTGGTTCGACAACAACGTCGGGCTGGGCTTCGAGGCGATGATCAACATCCAGGCCCACCGCATCACCTGGCTGCGCGGCCAGCCGCTCTACCTGTTGGCGGTCTTTCGCGCCATGGCCAGCTATCCCCTGCCGGTGGTGGACATCTACAAGGAGGATGGCGACCGGCTGGGCAAGCAGATTCTGATGATCTCGGTGGGCAACAACCGGCGCAACGGCGGCGGCTTCCTGGTCAATCCCAACGCCGTGCCCGACGATGGTCTGCTGGACCTGTGCATCGTCGACGCCATCCCGCGCCGGGAGATCCTGCGCCTGCTGCCCAAGGCGATGAAGGGCGTCCACGACGGGGAGCCGGCCGTGGAATTGGCCCGCAGCACGCGCCTGGTGGTGGAGTCCTCTGTGCCCCTTCCCATCCACGCCGACGGCGAGATTCTGGAAAACCAAGCGCTGCGGGTGGAGATCACGGTGGAGCCGGGACGGTTGACGGTGGTGGTGTAGCAGCGGGGGCCGGGGGCTAACGCCGTTGCAGCAGATACCAGGCCACCGGATCGTCTCCCTGCCAACTGGGGCGTTGCCAGAGCAGATCAAATTGAGGGGCGAAACGGGCGGCAATCTCACCGGGAGCAAAGCCGCGCCCATAGAGGCCGCCGCCTGGGTCCTGGTCAAAACCGTAGAGCAAATACAGCGCGCCTGGCCCGGTCAGGCTGGTCAGCCAGTGGGCGTACCTTTGGCGCTTTTCCTCGGACAGGCTGTGCAGACAGCCCATGTCCAGCACGAAGCTGGCCTGGATGCCGTCCAGCGGCAGATGAGCCAGGTCGCCGGCCAGGAAAAGCGCCGGCAGGCCGGCGGCCAACGCCTTGCGCCGCGCACTGGCCACCGCCAGCCAGGCCAGGTCCACCCCGATGGCTGTGAAGCCCAGACGGGTCAGGAAGTTGACGTTTGTGCCGGCGCCGCAGCCCAGATCCAGGGCCACGCCGGGCGGCCGGAGCTGGCCGCTCTCCACCAATTCGAGCAGCTCCGGCGGCGTGATGCCCGTGTCCCAGGGGATGTTTCCCTGAGCATAGCGTTCATTCCAGAATTCTGGCGAGAATCGTTCGAATGTGGAGTCATGCGGCATGATGGTTATGTCACCTCGTTGTTCCGCGGTTGCCTGAGGAATGCAGAGTCACGGGTGCGACTCCTCAGTCACGCAAAGCTCCTGGGCATGAGGATTCGTCTGGCACAAAGGCAAGGCGTAGTTCACCGCTTGCCTGCCGGAGGCCCACCAAGCGTATGGCGTCGCTCTGATTCGCTCGACAATGGCTTCACTATCGGGGAAATCCGGGCTCACGTAGTAGTAGTGCAGATCCCTGGGCGTTTCTCCAAAGGCAGCCGCGAGGCGGTACCCATGTTCGTTGGCGTATTCGTACAAGGTTTGAACCATCCTGGGCCAGGGTTGATTCGCCCGTTCCCGATCGAAGGAATCGACGCGGCCATGAAACATGATGATCTCTGGGCTGTGGAGGCGGAGATAATCTGAAGTAATCTGACCACTATGGGCGATCCACTGGTCATTGAGTCCCCATGCATCAAGCGCGGCCCATTCCGAATAAAAAGGCAGCAGGCCAGCTTCGGTGGCGGCGATGGTATAGTTGCGATCTGCGTACTGATTGAGCATGACAGCGATGTCATACCGCCCATCCGCTCCAGAGACAACCCCCTGGTACATTTCCTGCTGCTCTCGCAGCACTGCCAGCGCGATGACACTGACAACCGCCATGGCCACCGCGCGCTTGCGGCGCGTCAATTCCTGGAGGCGGGGGAGCTTGAAATCCGTCCAGACGCCGCTCGCCAACGGCGGCCATGACATCAAAGCGATGGGCAACAGTGGATACTGAAACCTCATCAGATAGTTCATTTCTCCGGACAGCAGGATCCAGATGAGAGTGAACCCGACGATTGGGATCAGCGAAAACACAGTCTGGCGCCATGTTTGACGCGAACGCATTCCCAGCAATGGCAAGAGCAGCAGCGGGCCGAATAGAATGCGCACATTTCTCAGCGACATGAGCAGGCTGCCGCCGTAGAGATACCCCCCTCCCTTCTTGTAAAAGGGATTCGGCAACGGATACCCGAAATAGCTCCAGCGCCAAACGAAATACAGCCCTCCCAGGAGGCAAAAAACGGACAAAAACAACCCAACAACGCGCTTCGAGGCGGCCAGGCCCCTGAAATAAACTACGCTAAGAAGCATCAGGCCCGCCAGGATCACTCCTTCTGGTCTGATCAACCCCATGATCAGGGCGGACAAGGCGAACGCCAGGGAGAGCGCAGGCGAGGGGCCCGCATCGGCGCTCTCCGATATTCTGATGGCGAGGTACCACGTGATCGCGACGAAGAGCGCGAAGAAGGGTGTGCCAAAGTGGGCCTCGACATACCTCTGACCAGGCCCAAGCAAGAAGTACAACACGCAGAATATGGCGGCGAGTCGCCCCAGGCGGTTCCCCCTCCTCAGCGACAGATAGATAATCAACGCTGTCAACAGGTGGGAACCAAGGCCAATCAATCGCACCGAGTTCTCGATGGACAGTTGCGCTCTGACCAATGCGGCGGCCGCCGCCATGAACAGGAAATCGGTGGCCCCATCTACCGGCGCCTCGCCGATGTTCCATACGATGCCGTGGCCCTCGGCAAGATGCTGCGCGTACCTCATCAACATGGCAGCATCTTCAGAGGGATGCGCCGATGGATTGAGGACGACGAGGGCATAGATGACGCCGAATCCCACCACGCCGGCAGCGATCAACACATCCAGGGGGTGTGTCTGGAGGTACGCAGCGAATCGGGCCTGTAGCCGTCGCCAGCCATGCGCGCCCGTGTTGTTGCCAGGCAGCGAGTTCATTCAGGGTCTCGTTCCTCGGACAGCTCACCCCTTGTGCACAAAGGCCAAGGAGGGACGCGTCACCCCGTTCGTTCCCCGCGCACATAGGGCAGGCCCAGCGCGGCCGGCGCGCCCACGTGCTTGCTGGTCTTCTCGTAGATCGTCACCAGCGTCAAGACCAGGATCGTGAAGAGATAGGGCAGCATGTTGAGGAAAGGCGCGGGAATGGTGGCGCCGGCCGCCTGCAGGCGGAACTGGATGGCGTTGACGCCGCCGAAGAGCAACGCACCCAGCAGCGCCCGGTAGGGATTCCACAGTGCGAAGATCACCAGCGCGATGGCGATCCAGCCGCGGCCGCCGGTGATGCCCTCTGTCCAGCCTGGGGTATAGGCCAGGCTCAGGTGCGCGCCGCCCAGCGCCATCAACATGCCGCCAAAGATCGTATAGAGGTACCGACTGCGGTAGACGCCGATGCCCAGCGCGTCGGCCGTGCCGGGATTCTCCCCCACCGCCCGCAGGTGTAGCCCCGGCCGGGTGCGATAGATGTAGTAGGACGCCACCGGCACCAGAATGAACATGGCATAGACCAGCAGATCCTGATTGAACAGCGCGTTGCCGACCACCGGCAGGTCGGAGAGCCCAGGGATGGCCACAGGCCGAAAGCGCGGACCCACCAGCCCCACCAGGGGCTTGCCCGCCGGCCCCAGCCGCTGCCCCAGAAAAGCCGACAGACCGGTGCCAAAGATGGTCAAGGCCAGGCCGGAAACCACCTGATCGGCGCGCAGCGAGATGGTCAGAAAGGCGTGGATCAGCGCCAGCGCGCCCCCCACCAGCACGGCCACGGCCAGCGCCGCCGCCAGGCTGCCGGTATGATAGGCCGTGGCAAAGGAGGTCACCGCGCCCATGATCATGATGCCTTCGACGCCCAGGTTGAGAATGCCGGAGCGCTCGGTGAAGATCTCGCCCACCGAGGCGTAGACCAGCGACGTGCCGGCCTGGATGGCGACGGCGAGGATAGAGAGGATAAGGGCTAGGTCCATGGTTTGTTCCCGAGGGCTTAACGCTGAACAGTGAACGGTGAATGATGATCGGCTGCCGGAGCTGCCCCTTCACCGGTTACTGATGGCCGATCACCGCCGCCTGACGGCTCGTCCAACGGATCCGGTACTGCGTGAAGAAGTTGCCGCCCAGCACGAAGAAAAGGATCGCGCCTTGCAGCACACCTGCCATGGCCGCGGGCAGGCCCATGCTGATCTGAATCTGGTCGCCGCCGACGAAGAGGGCTGCCATCAACAGGGCTACCAGCAGCACGCCGAAGGGGTTGAGCCGCGCCAGCCAGGCGATGATGATGGCTGTGTAGCCGTCGCCCACCGCGATGCCCTGCTGCAAACGGTGGGAGATGCCGGCCACCTGGACGAAACCTGCCAGGCCGGCCAGGCCGCCGCTGAGAATCATCACCAACAGGATGTTGCGCACGATGCTGATGCCGGCATAGCGGGCCGCGCGCGGATTCTCGCCGATGATCTTGATCTCGTAGCCCCAGCGGGTGCGCCCCAGGATCAGCCAGACCACAAAGGCGGCCACGATGGCCAGCGCCAGTCCCCAGTGCAGGCGGCCGGTGTTGAACAGCTGCGGCAGCCAGGCGGTGTCCTTGAGACGCGGCAGCCAGGCGGCATCGACGAAAGGCGCGGTGCCCGGAAAGCCGAAGCCCAAGGGGTCCTTCCACGGCCCGTAATAGAGGTACTGGATCCACAGGATGGCTACATAGTTCAGCATCAGCGTGGTGATGATCTCGTTGACGCTGAGAAAGGCCTTGAGCATGGCGGGAATCAAGGCCCACAGCGCGCCCCCCACAAAGCCGCCCACCAGCATCGCCGGCAACAGCCACCAGGCTGAGATGCCGGGCACAAGCTTGGGCAGGAAGAGCGCCACGCCTGAGGCGGCGAATGCCCCCATGGCCAGCTGTCCCTCGGCGCCGATGTTCCAGAACAACATGCGAAAGGCCACCGACACGGCCAGGCCGGTGAGCATCAGCGGGGTGGCGCGCACCAGGGTTTCGCTGATGGCGTAGGCGCTGCCGAACGCGCCGTGCAGCATCGCCTTGTAGGTCTCGATGGGGTTGACGCCCACCAGCCAGAGCAGCACCCCGCCGGCCACCAACGCCAGCAGGACGGAGAGAATGGGAACCAGGATGTTGGCCGTGCGGGACGGCTCCATGCGGCGTTCGAGGGTCAGTGGCATGGGTTCAGGCCTCCGGTTGAATGTGCTCGCCAGCCATCATCAGGCCCATCTCATCGCGGTTGGCGTCCTGGGCCGGCATCACCCCCATCACGCGGCCCTCGTACATCACTGCGATGCGGTCGCAGATGGCCAGCAGCTCGTCCAGATCCTCCGAGACCAGCAGCACGCCCGCGCCCTGGGCCCGCTGCTCCAACAGGGTGCGCTGCACGCTCTCGGTGGCGCCCACGTCCAGGCCGCGCGTTGGGTTGACAGCCACCAACATGGCTTTGCCGGCCGTGATCTCGCGCGCCAGAATCACCTTTTGCAGGTTGCCGCCGGAAAGAAGACGCACCGGCCGCTCGGCGCTGGGGGTGCTGATCTGGAACGCGCCGATCAGCCGCTCGGCGAAGCGGCCGATGGAGGTGCGATCCAGGAAGGGGCCGCGCGACAGCGGCTCTTTGCGGTAATCTTTGAGAATCAGGTTGGAGCTGATGGGCAGGTTGCCCGCCAGCCCGGTGCCCAGCCGATTGGCCGGCACATAGCTCAGCCCATCGTCGATGATCTGATGTGGCGTGTGGTTGGTGACTTCCTTGAGCACCCCCTGGATGCCGCCGCAGCGCACCAGCACTTGGCCCTTGGTCGCCTTGCGCAGGCCGGTGATGGACTGAGCCAGCTCGCGCTGGCCGTTGCCGGCCACACCCGCGATGCCCAGAATCTCGCCGGCGTGCACCTCCAGACTGACGCCGTTCAGCGCCGGCAGCCCCTTGTCGTTCAGCGCGTGCAGATCCTTGACGGCAAAGAGCACCTCCTGGCGCAGCTCAGGGGTGACATGCGACTGGAAGGGGGGCTTGGCGACCTGGAACACCACCGTGCGGCCCACCATCAGCCGGGCCAGGTCGGCCTTGCTGCTGCCGGCCGTGTCCAGGGTGGCCTCGACCTTGCCGCCGCGCAGCACCGTCACCCGGTCGGAAAAGCGCACCACCTCATCCAGCTTGTGGGTGATGAAGATCACCGCCTTGTTGCCGGCGTGGCCGCGGGTGGCCGGCTCCTGGACCATGCGGCGCAGGGTGTGGCCCAGCTCCTCCGATTCCTGCGGCGTCAGCACGGCCGTCGGCTCGTCCAGAATCAGAATGTCGGCGTTGCGGTAGAGGGTCTTGAGAATCTCGACGCGCTGCTGCTCGCCCACGCCCAACTGCCAGATGTAGGCGTCAGGATCGACCGCCATCTTGTAGCGCTGGCCCAGCTCCTTGATTTCCCGCGCCGTGCGTTTCATGTCCAGACGAAAGGCTGGCTGTTTGAGCCCCAAGATGACGTTTTCGGCGACGGTCTGGCTGTCCACCAGCTTGAAATGCTGGTGCACCATGCCCACGCCCAGGCGAATGGCGTCGCTGGGCGAATGGATCTGGGCCAGTTGGCCGTGCAGCCAAACCTCGCCGGCCTCCTGGCGATAGAGACCGGCCAGGATGTTCATCAGGGTCGATTTGCCGGCGCCGTTTTCGCCCAGCAAGGCGTGGATCTCGCCCGCGCGCACCTCCAGATCGACGTTTTCATTGGCCATGACGCCAGGAAAGACCTTGGTGATGCCGCGCATCTCGACGGCCAGGGGGAGTGATGTCATGCTGCACCGGAAGAAGGGAGAGTGATTCGAGGTTACTACTCAGGGGCAGGCACTTTCACTTAACTGGAACGTGACCTTGCGCAAGGGCCACCGCTCAAATCGAATCAAGCGCCCGACGCGGATGGCTGAGAAGTAACGATTCGAGAAGAATCGAGCTAAACCGCCGCAGAGGCAGCGGAAGGGGGGCCATCCCAACACTGGCGGCCCAGAGAAGGACTGGCAGTCCGGGATGGGCTGCCAGTCCTTGGAGGGATTGTCTACTGTGGAATCGTGCCAGTGACGCCTTCGACCAGCCAGTCGAAGGCCAGCTTCTCTTCATCGGTCATGACAACGCCGGCCGGCACCCGCTCGGCGCCGGTGTTGTCGTTGATGGGACCTTCGAAGATGTCGAACTCGCCGCTGAGGATGCGGGCCTGTTCAGCCTCCACCAGCGCCTTGACATCCGCAGGTACGAAGTCGGCGATGGGCGACAGGCTCAGCAGCCCTTCGTTCAGCCCCCACCACACCGGCGTGTTGGTCCACGCGCCGTTGGCTACTTCCTCGACCACCTGCTTGTAGTACACATCCCAGTGCCAGATCGGCGCGGTCAGGAATGCGTCGGGCGCCTGGTCGCGGGTGACATCGCTGTTGTAGCCGATGACGTAGATGCCCTTGTCCTGGGCCAGCTTGTCGGCCTCGGTAGAGTCGCTCTCGCGGGCGATGACGTCGGCGCCGGCGGCGTAGAGCGCCTCGGCGGCCTCCCGTTCCTTGGGCGGGTTCACCCAGTCGAAGATCCAGACCGGCGTCACCTCCGCGTCCGGGTTGACGGAGCGGGCGCCCAAGGCGAAGGCGTTCATGTTGCGCACCACCTCGGGGATGGGGTAGGGCGCGATGTAGCCCAGCTTGTTGCTCTCGGTCATGCTGCCGGCCACGATGCCCGCCAGATACCAGCCCTGGTAGCCGCGGCCATCGTAGATGCCCACATTATCGGCCGTCAGGTAGCCGGTGGCGTGCTCGAACACGATGTCCGGATACTCGGCGGCCACCTCGATGACCGAATCCATGTAGCCAAAGCTGGTGGCGAAGATGATGTCGTAGCCCTTCTCCGCGAAGTCGCGAATGATGCGGGCCGAATCCGGCCCTTCAGCCACCAACTCGGCGTAGGCAGTTTTGACGCCCATCTCCTCCAGCGCCAGGCGACCCTGGTCGTGGGCGAAGGTCCAGCCGAAGTCGTTGACCGGGCCGACGTAGACGAAGGCGGCGCTGGGCAGTTCAGCGGCGCCCACCCCGCTCATCTCAAAAGGGGCAGGCTCGCCCTCCAGGGGCGCGCCGGGGTTGGGGGCCTCGCCCTGAACTCCCTCGATGAAGAAGTCCATGCCCAGCCGCTCGCCAACGGTCATGCACTTGCCCTCAGGCAGGACTTCCACGCCGGTGTTGCTCAACAGCGGGCCGCAGAAGATGTTGAAAGTACCGTCGATCATCTCCTGCCGGCGCTGATCGATCAACTGCGCGGTCTCTGCGCTGACCTTTGGGCTGAGCGGGGCCAGATCGAAGGTGCCATCTTTCATGTGGCCATAGAAGGATTCGCTCTGGTAGGTGCCCGCCTGGATAGCCTTGACGATCTCCAGGTATTTGGGGCCCCAGAACCACATGGGGCTGGTGAGCACCGTGTCGCCCACCGTCTCGCGCATGTCGGTGTGATAGCCAACGCTCACCGCGCCGGCGTCAGCCGCAGCCTTCTGCGGCTCGGTGGTGTCTTGATGCTGGGCGATGACGTCGGCGCCCTGCGCCAGCAGCGCGTCAGCCGCTTCCTTCTCCTTGGGCGGGTCGAACCAGGTGTTGGTCCAGACCACGCGCACCTCGGCGTCGGGGTTGACCTCGCGCACACCCTGGGCGAAACCGTTGATGCCGCGCACCACCTCAGGAATGGGGAAGGCCGCCACGTAGCCGATGATGTTGCTCTCGGTGGCTGCGCCGGCCGCCAGGCCGCTCAGATAGCGCGCCTCTTCGATACCGGCAAAGATCGTGCTGACATTGTCGGCCGTCTTGTAGCCTGAGACATGGATGAACCAGGTGTCGGGATATTCCTTGGCCACGTTGATGGTGGGGTCCATGAAGCCGAAGGAGGTGGTGATAATGGGGTTGTAGCCCTTTTCGGCGAAATCACGGATCACCCGCTCGGCGTCGGGGCCTTCGGGAACGTTCTCCATGAAGGCGGTCTCGATGCCCAGTTCCTTTTCCAGGATCAGGCGAGCCTCATCGTGCGAGTAGGTCCAGCCCTTGTCGCCGATGGCGGAAACGTAGACAAACGCGGCCTTGACCTCGGGGGCCGGGGCAGCAGGTTCAGCAGGCGCAGCCGGCGCGGCCGTGGCCTCAGCCGGAGCGGCCGGTTGCTCTGACGCGGGCGCGGCTGTGGGCGCCGGAGCCGGGCAGGCGGCGGCCACCAGGGCCACCATGACCAACAGGGCAAGCAAGACAAACCAACGGGTAGGGTGTCGCATGGAGCTCCTCCTTTGAGCGCCT
>JAKQCW010000285.1 GCA_029558955.1 Chloroflexota bacterium | reverse complement strand
CCGGATCCTCCCGCGTCTCCTGCGCCTTCAGATGCGCCATCACCGAAGTCAGGGAAGAAGCGTTCCAACGCCTCCTTCCACGGGCTGTCATAATCGGCTGCCGTTGCGCTCATGGCGGTGCTACCTCCTGCCGCTGTTGGATTGACCCCATGATACCACACGCCCGGCCAGGGCGCAAGGAGAACCGCGGATTGGCAGGGGGCGCGGATCGGAGGCGGAGGGTGAGGGGGTGATAGGGTGAGACAGGGTGAGGGGGTGCGACGGATAAAAAAGACGCGGACCGGAGACACACTCCGATCCGCGTCTTCTGCTTATCCGCGGTTCTCCTCGGCTATCTCCGTCGCCCCAGCGCCAGCGCCGCGCCGGCCGCCACAGCCACCCACAGCCAGGGCAGCGCAGCCGCGCCGGCCGCCGGGCTGGCGGTGACACCGTCCAGCGTCACCGCGGTCGGCGCCACGAAGTCGACGCTCACGGGGCCGTGCAGCGTGGTCACGCCCGACACGTCCATGTCCTCCAGCCAGTAGTAGTAGGTCGCGCCGGGCGTCAGGTCGGCGTCGTCCAGCCAGGTGTAGCTGAAGCCGCTGGGGTTGCCCGGCGACTGCGACGGGATCAGCGTTGCGTTGAGCCGGCGCTCCCAGCCGTCGGGGGACGCGCCGCGGTAGAGGTTGAAGCCACGGTTGTCGATCTCGCTGACCGTCTCCCAGCTCACCAGCACGTGATCGGCCTGCGCCTCGGCCTGGAAGGAGGCCAGGGCAACGGCCAACGGACAGCCGTACAGAACAGGATCCTGCTTAAAAAGGAAGTATTCCTCGATGGTGTCGCTGTCGCCGACGGCGCTGTTGGGATTACCGGTATCGCCGCCGCCAGTATCGTCGCTGCCCGGCGCCCGGCCGGCCTGACCGTGCGTTCGCCCGACATAGGGCGTCCGGTCGTTGCCCGCGGCCGTGGGGTCGCTCTCGTTGTCGTTTTCATCAGGCAGGTCCCCGATACGTTCGTGGGAACCCAGACCGTTGGCCCCTTGACCGATGCCGGGCGCCTGGTCGTTGATGTCCCAGCCGTCCGGGTTGCGGGTAGTGTAGACGCCAATGCGCAGCGCATCATTGATGCCTGGCTGTCCGCCCAACGCGACCCAGGGGATGGCGAACTCGTAGCTGGTCGGCTGACGACCGAAGTAAAGCGAGGTCGCGGTGGGTGGCGTGTTGGTAGTCGCGTGCCAGTGGGTGGTGAAGGGCAAGACACCGCTAGGCGATGTGCCAACCGTCTCCACGGTCTTGAAACTCTCATTGCCGCCGCCGCCGTTGGCATCCGCCCAGGCCGAGCCGTTCCATTTCCACAGCTTGGCTGCGCCCAGCGTTCCGTCGTCGCCGGCCCAGATCATCTCGACGATGTAGTCAGGATCCCAGCCGCGGAAATTGATCTTGCGATTGCCCGGATGGCGCGGCTGGTCGGCATCGTTGGCGCCGTTGGGTGGGGTATATGCCTCGGGGCCGCCACCTTTCTCGCCGGAGTCGGTGTTGCTGGTGACATTGGGCATATCAATGGCGATGAATAGATTAGCATCGTCAGCCGGTTGGCCGCTCATCTGTCCCGCTCCTCCGAACGCGGTCAGGCCCGGACCGGCGATGTCGAGATAGAGAAACTGGCTGTCGGTCTGAGCGTGCACATCGTGCACATCGGCGTTTCCGGCATACGTAGCCATGGCGCTGCCGGTCCAATAGCTGTAGGCTGACGACTCGCCGCCGAAGTCGGAGTGACTGCTGTCACCGCCGGCGTAAGGAGCGGCAAAAGCAGCCTCGGTCAGCACGGTGTAAGTCGTCTCGACATTGCCATCTATGGCCACGCCGGGGATACCGCTGGTGCAAGTAAGGTCGGCATCGACTGCATTGCTGACGCTACGGGCGGGAAAGGAGGTGCACTGACGGGTTGCAGAACCGCCAGGCATCGGCCGGCCGCTGACCTGGCAGTAGGCCTGCGTGTCGATCTTGATTGGCATGGGGCCGTTGTTGCCGGCGCCATCCAGGCGGTAGCGCAGGTCGCAGCCAGCCACCGATCCGCCGCTGCCCAGGTCGTCCAACACGCGACCACCTTGGCCATTGTCGCTATTCGTGTCGGTGTCCTCAGTCGTGATGAGCGCCAGGCATAGCTGGCTGTTGGCTTTCAGGTCGGCGGGCAGACCATTCAACGAGCTCGGCAGTGCGAACTCCACATGGCGGCGATTGTCGACCACGCGGCTGTCCACGGAAATGTTGCTAACCAGCTGCGTCTTGGCTGAACCATTCATCGAGTAGAGCTGGCCATTCATGGTATCATTGCCTGTGGGGTAAGTGGCGATGAAGTAATCTACGCCGGGGTTGCTGCCGCCATAGGTCGCACCCTGCCAGCTGAAGTAACGCTTCCAGGGCGTACTGGCGTTCATGTCTCCGGCCGCGCCGCCATTGCAGCCCACGTCGATGCCCAGAATGTAGTTGACCTTCATGCCGGCAGCCTTGCCGAAGAAGTCGCCGGTGGTAACATCGAGTGGGTGGGAAGAATCGACCACGAAGGCGAAGTACCACTCGTTGTTGGGTGTGGCGTTGTAGGCATGCAACTCCATCAGGTTGCCGCGGTTGCCGTCAGGCACCGCGCAAACCTCGGAGTCACCGTTCGCAGCGTCGTTGCCTGCCCCATCAATGGCGCGCGTCGCACCGTATTCATTTTCGATAACGTTGTCGTCGTCGAACGTGCCATCGGCGGCGACGAAGGACGCTGGCAGCGCGGCCAACAGCAGCGCCAGAACCAGCAGCAAGTAAGGAATGCGTCGTTGGGTCACAGGGTAGTCTCCTTCTACGCCGGCTTAGCCCCGCCGGCAGGGTTCAGGATGGTGTGGTGTCTCCGGCCGCTATGGCTGCCGCCCCACACGTAGGAATGGCCGCCAGGGCATCTGGTCCTGGCGTGTCTTCGAGCATGGCTTCAGTCAACCACGCGCAGAAGACGCGGATCGGATGCACGCTCCGCTCCGCGTCTTCTGTTGATCCGTGGTTATCTGCGCCGTCGCAAGAGAAACGCGCTGGCTGCGCCGGCCGCGGCGGCCAGCCAGAGGGCAGCCGGCGCAGCCGCGGCCGCCGGCGGTCGAGTAGTGCAGCGTATCGAGACCCGCGCTGACCGATGTCAGCGTCACCGCGGTCGGCGCCTGTACCGTCGCGCTCACCGGCCCGTGCAGCGTAGTCGCGCCGCTCAGGCTGATATCCTCCAGCCAGTAGTACCAGGTCTGGCCGGGCTGCACATCCAGATCGACATGGCTGTAGGCGAAGCCCTGCGAAGTGCCTGGCCCCTGCGACGGGATGGCGGCCAGCAGCACCTGCGGACCGGCCGCGCTGTCGCCGCGGTAGAGGTTGAAGCCGGCGTTGTCGTATTCACTGACCGTCTCCCAGCTCACCAGCACCTGGCCCGCCTGCGCCTGGGCGTCGAAGCCGGCCAGGGTAACCGCCAGCGGATTGACCAGATTCAGCCCGATGATCACCGGGTCGTGGTCTGACGAGCGGAAGCGGTCGGCGGCGTAGAGGTTGATCAGTTGGCCAGCGCTCTTGAACTCGGTGTTGTAGTCCAGCGCCACAGGCTCATCGGCGTTGATGTGCCATTCCTCGACGTCAACGACCTGGCCGTTCAGCGTAGCCGTGGCCAGGGCGTGGTCCAGATAGCCCCACTGCCCGTCGAAGGCGAAGGAATAGGCGTTCGCGCCCAGCCGGCTCTCGATCAGGTTGACATAGCCGGCGTTCTTGATGGCCGTGATGGGGTCTTCCTGGGCATAGGAGTTCAGGTCGCCCATGATCAAGATGTCCGGATCGCCCGTGCCGGTGGGGTTGCCGGCCAGCCAGGCGGTCATCAGGTTGGCCGCGTTGGTGCGCACGCCGTTGCAGTTACCCTGGCCGTCGCCGGCGTCAGGCGTGTTGCAGGCGCTGCCCTTGCTCTTGAGGTGGTTGACCACCACGATGAAGCGCTGCCCGGTGCTGACCTCCTCGAAGGCCTGAGCCAGCGCCGGGCGGTTGCGGGCCGCGCTGTCGCCGCCGTTGACGAAGGCTGTCGTGTTGAGCACCACGGTGGTTCCCACCGGCGTGACCTTGGCCGGCTGGTAGATCAGCCCAACCTTGATGGCATCGGTACCCAGCGCGTTGGTTCCGGCCGTGGTGTCCGGGTTGATGAAGGCATAGATTCCGGCCGCGGTGGCATTGTTGAGCTTCGTGACCAGGTCCTGGATCGCGCTGCTGGCGCCATAGCCGTCGTTCTCGATCTCCATGATGCCGATCACGTGCGCGCCGCCATCCACCAGGTTGGCCACGGTCTTGGGCCACTGGCGGTCGAACTCGGTCTGATTGTCGGCGCCGCGGCAGTCGGTGGCGCCGCCGCCCACGCCCAGGGTGCAGCCGCTCCAGGAGTTGAAGTAGTTCAGCAGGTTGGCCGCGGTGACGCGCAGCCGGCCGCCGACGCTGGGCGCGGCCGGCCGGGGATTGGCAGCCGTGAAGTTGATGACGCCGCCGTTGAGCGCGCCGACGGGCCGCAGCCGGTAGGCGTTGCCGCTGGCCACGTTGCCCGACCAGCCGTAGGTCAGCACGCCGACGATGTTGGCCGCGCTGTCGCCGCCCCTCAGGGTGTTGCTGGCGCTCAGCGGGATGCCGCCGCGGCCGAAAACGATGGGGTCCGGGTTTTGGGTGTTGTTGTCGTCGTCGACGATGACGCGGTTCAGGTTGTTGGCGGCCTGAAGGGCCAGCGCGGCCGCGCCTGGCGTAGTGACGTTGGTGGGCTGCTGCAAGCGGCTGGCCTGAGCGGTCAGCACGATCTGGCCGAAACGCCCCAACTGGAAGTGCTCGGTGACGTAGAGGGTCTGTGGGAAGCGCACCAGCATCCCCTCGTAGCGCTCCGGATAGTCGGCGGCGGAGAAGGGCAGGGCCACGTCCACCGGCGTGACGCTGCCGGTCGCGCCGCACTGCGTGACCGTGGCGCTGCTGATCTGGGTTTGGTCGGAGAACTCGCCGGCCGTGCCCGCGACGCGCACCACCTGACCTACGGAGACGGTGTTGCTGCCGCCGGTGAAGACGAAGATGCCGTCGGAGGTGGCAGGGTTGCCGTCGCCGGTCGCATCTTGCAGGTAGAAACCGCTCAGTTGGCCCGATCCGCTGGGCAACTCGAAATCGCCCACCACCACGCCCTGGGTGGTGACCGCGCCGGTGATGGCCGCGCTCGCACCGCTGCCCTGGATGTTGTAGATCGCGGTGAAGGGCTGGGCGCAGGGATCAGCGGCCGGTGTGCTGAAGGAGAAGATGTGGTCGGCGGCCATGTTGTCGGGTGTGCCGTCCTGGTCCGCCACCTGGCTGGCGAAGACCGTGACCGTACAGCTTTCATTCAGCGCGAAGTCCACGTTGGGATTGATGGTGTAGCTGGTGGGGCCGCCCGTGACCACGGTGTCGCCCACGTTGCGCGTGCCGCTGAGCGTGCAGGCGATCTGGAACCAGTTGCCGCTGACCGTCACCGGCTCGCTGAAGGTGAGCGTGAGGTCGCTGCCCACCGGCACGCCGGTCGCGCCGTTGGCCGGGGTGGTGCTGGCGACGGTGGGGGGAGTGTCGCCAGCCGAATCTCCAACGAGCAGGACATCGTCGATGCGAAACTGCGGCGTGGTGCTGCTGTTGGCAAAGCGGATGCGCAGATTGGCCGTTGACGGGATCGCGCCACTGGCGGTACGGTAGTGCCACGTCGCTGTGCCCGTGCCCGTGGGAAGCGACGGCACTGTGAGAACCGTCCAGCTAACGCCATCGCTGCTGACGGAAACGGTCAGACTGGAACCATTTTCGGCCGTAGTACTCTTGAAAACACCGAACGACAGTACCAGATTGGTATAGGCGGTGGTGTTGATATCAGCGATCTCAAAGTAGCGGCCCACGGAGTTGGTCAAAAACACATTCCAGGTTCCCGATGCCCCTGTGTAGCCAGAGGACGGTGTGGTAGTCCGCATGTCACCCGTCCCACTCATGGTCAGGGCGTCATTTTCGAACCAGTTGTTCGACTCAAAGGTGGCGATTGGAGTAGTGCCGCTTGGATTGCCGGTTCCATCCCACATAGCTTCGCTAAAAATAGTCGCTGCCAACGGCGCAGCCGGCGCGGCCGCGGCGAGCGGCGCCAGCGCCGAAATACTGGTCAAGACCAGCAGGAGGGTGATGAACCATCGTCGTAGACGGAAATGCATGGCGTTGTGACTTTCTGTGAAAGGGGGATATGGCTGACAACGGGTGAGGCTACCCGGGTGGGACATGATAGACCATGATCGCGGAAACGCCAAACGGGAGGGTGGGAGAGAGAGAGGGAGAGCGAGAGAAAGGGAAAGGGGGAGAGAGGAAGAGGGGGAGGCGACGCTTGCTTTGTTGGAGCGTGTTCGTTAGCCGCCGAAGGAGGTGTCGATGCATCCTGCCGGCGGCCTGACTGGTGGGGCGACGGCCGCGGCGCGGAGACCCTGCGGATTTCCCCTGCCGGCCATCGTCGCAGTTGGCCGTGAGAAACCTGCAGGGTCTGGCGCAGGATACGATCTAGGCCGCGTCAGGGCCGGCCAACATAGCCTCCAGCACGGCCGCCACCTCGTCCAGCGAAGCGGCGGTCAACGCCACATCCAGCAGCGCGGGCATCTGCTCGCTGGGCACGCTGCGTACCCGTTCGGCCAGCCAAGGCGGCGTAGCCTCGAAACGCCGGCTCAACAGCCGCAGCAGCAGTTCGGCCTGGCCCTGCTGCATGCCCTGTTGCATGCCCTGCTGCATGCCCTGTTGCATACCAATGCGCTCTACACTCGTTATGTACTGCATACGCTTCTCCTCTTCGATCTCCTGCACCTGCCGCCAGAAATCCAACGCCTGCGGCTCCGGCAGTTGC
>JAKQCW010000262.1 GCA_029558955.1 Chloroflexota bacterium | reverse complement strand
TGCCCGTGGCGTCGGTCGATGAACCGGGGCCGGTGAACAGGCGGCTGAGCAGCAGCAGGATCACCAGCACCACCGCGGCCAACACGATCACCGCGGCCACCAGGCCCAGGCGCAGGCCGGGCGCAGGACTTGCGTCGGAGGGGGCGTCAGGCTGGGTCGGGCCGGCGGGCGACGCGAGGGGAACGCCGGCGGGACGGGGCGGCTGGCCGGCCGGCCCGGCGCCGGGCGCGACCGGCGGCGCATAGCCCAACGGCGCCAACACGGCCTGGTCTTCGGCATCCAGCGCCAGCAGCGGCACGCCCAGGCTGTCGATGGCAGCCCGCAGAGCCGGCTGAGCGATGAAGTCCAACGCACTCTGAGCCGCCTGCTCCACGCGCAAGACATCGCGTTGGCTGAGCTTGTAGACGGCCGGAGAGCCGCCGGCGGGGTTGGCGTAGACCACCAGGGTGCTCTGGGGACGGCGAATCACACGGTTGTTGGAAGCCATAGGTTCTTCTTACTCCTGAGAGAGCGAGGGGCGCTGCGCGGAAGGGTGCGCGCCATTATGCACGGACAGGAGATAATCTGCAAGCAACATGTACGCCTGATGTTCCACAGGGCGACAGGAGGCGGAATCAGAGGTTGAAACCATCTGTCTGAAAGCACGAAGCGGCCTCAGCCGCTAGATTCCAGTCATGCACGCTGCTGCGCACAGCCGTTGATGAGAACGGCGGGCTCGGTCGGGAGACCGGCCCGAGCGGCTATGGTTAAGTCAGCCGGTGGGTTTTCACCCACCGGTCTGGGGCTAAGGCGAAGGGCTGTGGCTATGCCAGCGCCTGGGTTGCCAGCCGTTTCATGTGAGCCAGAATGGCGCTGATGCCCCGAATGCGCTGGAAGGTGATGACCTGCTGCAATCCCATGGCGTTGAAGAAGTCGCCCGGCACAGCCATCAGCTCGTCATAGGTCGTCCCGTTCAGCCCCTCGGCCATCAACGCGGCATAGCCGCGCACCGTGGGCGATTCGGGGGGCGCGTCGAAGTGGAAGTGCAGGCGGCCATCCTGCTGCTCGGCGTAGATGAACAGGGGGGTCATGCACTCATGCACCTGGTCCATGTCGCTGTGCTGCTCCGCCAGCCATTCGGGCAGCGGCGGCAGGCTCTCGGCATACTCCAGCAACAGGTCCAGCTTCTCGCGGCCTTCGGCATCCTGAAATTCTTCGACGAT
>JAKQCW010000261.1 GCA_029558955.1 Chloroflexota bacterium | reverse complement strand
ATCGTCGAAGAATTTCAGGATGCCGAAGGCCGCGAGAAGCTGGACCTGTTGCTGGAGTATGCCGAGAGCCTGCCGCCGCTGCCCGAATGGCTGGCGGAGCAGCACAGCGACATGGACCAGGTGCATGAGTGCATGACCCCCTTGTTCATCTACGCCGAGCAGCAGGATGGCCGCCTGCACTTCCACTTCGACGCGCCCCCCGAATCGCCCACGGTACGCGGCTATGCCGCGTTGATGGCCGAGGGACTGAACGGAACGACCTATGACGAGCTGATGGCTGTACCGGGCGACTTCTTCAACGCCATGGGCTTGCAGCAGGTCATCACCTTCCAGCGCATCCGGGGCATCAGCGCCATTCTGGCCCACATGAAGCGGATGGCGACACAGGCCATCGGACAGGCTCAGTAGACCGTCGTTTAGCATTGCCGGGCGCGTGTCGCTTGCAGATTGTCCCCTTGCCGTGCATAATAGCGCGCATTGTCCCCGCGCGCTGCCCCTCGCCCTCCCAGGAGTAAAGACCTATGGCCTCCAGCAATCGTGTCATTCGCCGTCCCCAGAGCAGCCTGGTAGTCTATGCCAACCCCGCCGGCGGTTCCCCGGCCGTCTACAAGCTCAGCCAACGCGATGTCTTGCGCGTGGAGCAGGCGGCCCAGAGCGCGTTGGATTTCATCGCTCAGCCGGCTCTGCGGGCTGCCATCGACAGCCTGGGCGTGCCGCTGCTGGCGCTGGATGCCGAAGACCAGGCCGTGTTGGCGCCGTTGGGCTATGCGCCGCCGGCCGCGCCCGGCGCCGGGCCGGCGGGCCAGCCGCCCCGTCCCGCCGGCGTTCCCCCCGCGTCGCCGGCCGGCCCGACCCAGCCTGACGCCCCCCCCGACGCAAGTCCTGCGCCCGGCCTGCGCCTGGGCCTGGTGGCCGCGGTGATCGTGTTGGCCGCGGTGGTGCTGGTGATCCTGCTGCTGCTCAGCCGCCTGTTCACCGGCCCCGGTTCATCGACCGACGCCACGGGCACACCCAACGCCACCACCACCGTCACGACGACGCTCACCCTCACCCCCGGCGCGCCCAGCGCCGTCGCGCTGAGCAACGTCTCGGTGCGCAGCGGCCCCGGCGAGGACTACCCGGTGATCGGCATTCTGCCGGCCGGCGGCAGCGCGGCCATCATCGGCCGCACCGCGGCCGGCGACTGGTGGCAGATCCAGGGCGCCAACATCCAGGGCGGCCAGGGTTGGACGCCGGCCGACCATGTCCAGGCGCAGAACGCCGCGGCCGTGCCCGTGGTGACGCCCCCGCCCCTGCCGACCCCCACCCCCACGCCGCTCACCACCTTCAGTGGCTGGAAGGGGGAGTACTTCGCCAATCCCAACCTGCAAGGCCCCCCCGCCGTGGTGCAGGATGACCCGACCATCAACTTCAACTGGGGCAACGGCGCACCCGCGCCCGGCCTGCCGGCCGACAACTTCTCGGTGCGCTGGTCACGTCTGGCCCCCTTCGAGGAAGCCAACTATCGTTTCCAGGTCACTGTGCAGGGGGGTGTGCGCCTTTGGCTGGATGGCCGGCCGCTGATCGATGGCTGGCAGAGCGGCGGGCTGCGCACCCTGGAAGCTGACAGCGGCCTGCTCAGCCGCGGCGACCACGGTCTGGTGGTGGAATATTTCAAGCAAAGCGGCTCAGGCCAGATCGCCGTGAGCTGGCAGCAGATGCAGGCTCAGCCGCCCACAGCCCTCATCGTCGGGCCAAACCAGGGGCTCGCCGGCCAGCCGCTGCTCTTCAACGCAGCCAGCTCCACGGCCGCTTCGGGCCGCCGCATTGTGCGCTATGAATGGCGCTTCGGCGACGGCAGCGGCGCCGAAGGGGTCGAGGTTACCAAAAGCTACAGCGCGGGCGGCGTCTTCGATGTGACCCTGGTGGTGACCGACGATGCCGGTCTGACCGGGGTGGCCGTGCAGCAGGTGGCCATCGCCGCGCCCACCGCCACCCCCACGCCGCTCATCCCGCCCGCGGCCATCATCAGCGGGCCCTCGCAGGCCACGGCCGGCGTGGCCGTCGCCTTCGACGGCAGCAGCTCCACCCCCATCGGCGGCATCGCCAGCTACACCTGGAGCTTCGGCGACGGCGGCAGCGCGACCGGCCCCACCGTCAACCACGTCTTCGCCCAGGCGGGCCAGTACGTGGTGACCCTGACAGTGGCCAACACGGCCGGCCAGACCAACCAGGCCACGCTGCTGGTGCAGGTCAGCCCGGCAGCGCTGGGGCTGGAAGGGGTGCTCTGGACCTTGCAGAACACGCTGCCCGGCGCGCCCATCACCATCAGCTTCCAGCAGGGCGCGGTCAGCGGCTCGGCCGGCTGCAACACCTACACCGGCGGCTACTCGACCGCCGGCAATTCGATCAGCTTCGGGCCGTTGTCGCTGACCAGCTCGGCGTGCGATCCGGCGGTGATGGAGCAGGAGACCCTCTATCTGGCGCGGCTGCAAGTGGCCGACGAGTACGAGATCGAGGACAACCAACTGCGTCTGTCGGGCAAGATCGGCGACGAAGACTTCCGTCTGGTCTACATCGGCATACGCCGCTAGGCCGATAGCGCTCTGAAGACCCCTCGCACAGGAGCCACGCCATGACCCGTCTCTCGAAGCTGGTGCGTATGCTGCGGCGCTTTCTGCTGGTCTGGGCAGTGGACGCCGTCTCCCTGGCCGTCGCCGCGGCGCTGCTGCCTGGCATGGCCTTCCTGGCGGGCCCGGGACGGCCAACCTGGCTGGTGGCGCTGGTTGCCGCCCTGACCCTGGGCCTGGTCAATTTCTGCATTCGGCCGCTGCTGCTGCTGGCCGCGCGCCCCTTTGGGCTGATCGCCACCCTGATCGTGGGCTTCTTTGTCAACGCGCTGGCCCTGTTGCTCACCGCGGCCCTGCTGCCTGGCTTCTGGATGCAGGGGCTGCTGCCGGCCATCGTCGGAGGCATCATCCTGGCAGCCGTCAACACCGTGCTGACCGGCCTGCTCACCCTGGACGACGCCGACTCCTTCTATGAGCAACGCATCTTGCGCATGGCGCAGCAAAGCCCCTTCGCGGCTGCATCCAGCCAGGGGCGCGCCCTGCTCATGCTGGAGATCGACGGCGTGAGCTATCGTCACCTGGAGCAGGCGGTGGCTTTGGGCTATATGCCGACCCTGCGCCGCCTGATCGATACCGAGGGCTACGTGTTGACCCGCATCGACTGCGGGCTGCCGGCCCAGACCTCAGCCTGCCAGGCAGGCATCCTCTTCGGCAACAACTACGACATCCCCGCCTTTCGCTGGTTCGACAAACGCCAGCAGAAGCTCTACGTCTCGCACAGCGACAGCGTTGAGCTGAATCAACGCCATTCCAACGGCCAGGGCCTGGTGCGCGGGGGCTCCAGCATCAACAACATGTTCGACGGCGACGCGGAAAAGGCGTTGATGACCCTCTCCCGGTTGCGCCCCAGCAGCCCGGACGAGGGCAAACGCCGGGCCGAGGATGTCTCGCTGTTGATGCTCAACCCCTATTTCTTCACCCGCACCATCGCGCTCTTTCTGGGCGAGGCCGCGTTGGACGTCTGGCAGGCCTTCTGGCAGCGCGCGCGCGGCGTCTGGCCGCGGCTCAACCGGCTGAAGATGGGCTACCCCTTCAAGCGCGCCGCGACGACCGTCTTCCTGCGCGAGGCCGCCCACAACCTGGTGGCGCTGGATATGATGCGCGGCAGCCCGGCCATCTACACCACCTTTGCCGGCTACGACAAGGTGGCCCATCACTCCGGGCCTTGGACGCGCGACGCCTTCGCCGTGCTCAAGCGCTACGACCGCGAGGTGGCGCAACTGCGCGATATCGCCCGACGCCACGCCCCGCGGCCTTACGAACTGATCCTGCTCTCGGATCACGGCCAGTCCTTCGGCGCCACCTTCTTGCAGCGCTACGGCGTCGACCTGAAGGGCTTTATCCAGCAGCAGATGCCGCAGGGCACATCGGTGGCGCAGAGCTGGGGCGGCGACGACGGCCTGTCCAACGTGGGCGCCATCGGCGTCGAGCTGCAAAACGCCCAGGCGTTGGGCCTGGGAGGCCGGGCCGGCCGGGTGGCCGCCGGCGAGCTGGCCGAGCTGGCTGAGCCGGATGCCAGACCGGAGCAGCAGGGCGCGGGGCCGGGCCAGGTGGACGACGCACAGGCCGCGGCCGACGCCGACGTGATCGTCTGCGCCACCGGCAACCTGGCGCACGTTTATTTTGACTTTGCGCCAGACAAGGTGACGCTCAGCCAGATCCAGGACGCCTACCCTGGCCTGGTGGATGCGCTGGTGCAGCACGAGGGCGTTGGCTTCGTGGTGGGCTACGACGACGACGGCGCGCCGCTGGTGATCGGCAAACGAGGCCGGCGTCATCTGGTCAGCGGCGAGGTCAGCGGCGCCGACCCGCTCTTGCCCTTCGCGGTCGGCAGCCGGCCGTCGGAAAACCGGCGCTCCCGTGGAGCCGGCCTGGCCGGCCAGAACTCGGTCGAGGTGCGAGCCTGGCAGGTGCGGCGCATGGTCGAATTTCCCTCGGCCGGCGACCTGATCGTCAACGGCGCACTCTATCCCGACGGCACGGTGGCGGCCTTCGAGGAGCTGATCGGCAGCCACGGCGGCTTGGGCGGCGAGCAGACCGACGCGTTTCTGCTGCACCCGCCAGACATGCCGGCCCCGGAGACGCGCAACTCCGAGGACTTCTTCCATCTGCTGAACGCGCGGCGGCGCGTGTCAGCGGTGGAACCGTGAACCAGTGTGGACAGACGACCGCGGCGCGTGCCGCGGTCGTTCGCGCGGAGAGACGCGCGCCTCAGTTCAAGCGATGCCGCGCCAGAACGTGCGTCGCGGGTCGGTGGCATTGGTGACGATTTGGTGACGCCGTGGTGCGAGGTGCGTGGTATCATGCATTGATTCGCTTCAGTCACAGGCGCCTCACTTGAAAATAGCCACTCGGGCCGGTCTCCTACCGAGCCCGCCGTGAATTGGTCGCGCAGAAGTTGACGCTCGGGCCGGTCTCCTGACCGAGCCCGCCGTGAGTTGGTCGCGCAGAAGTTGACGCTCGGGCCGGTCTCCTGACCGAGCCCGCCGTGAGTTGGTCGCGCAGAAGTTGACGCTCGGGCCGGTCTCCTGACCGAGCCCGCCGTGAGTTGGTCGCGCAGAAGTTGAACTTCTCGGAGAAGTTCAACTTCTAAGACCAGGACACCTTGAGGAATCCCATCGCTTTATGACCAAACCCAACGCCCTTGCCGCCGCAGTCAAGGCCTCCTGGCTGCCGCTGGCCATCATCGTCCTGGCCCAGTTGCAGATGGGCATCAACATCAACGCGCTGCCCGTCTCGCTGGGGCCGATCATCGAGGATATCAACGCGCCCGCCACCTCGGTGGCCACCGCGTTGGTGATCTATTCGCTTTTCGTGGCCGCCTTCGTCATGCTGGGCGCCAAGATCGGCAAGCTGTTCGGCGAGCGGCTGGTCTTTCAGGTCAGCGCGTTGGTCCACGGCGCCGCCATGGCGCTGATGGCGGTCAGCGCCAGCGCCGATAGCATGAACATCGCGCAGGCCATCGCCGGCCTCGCCGCGGCTGCCCTGGTGCCCACGCTGGTGGTGCTGATCGCGGCCAACTACCGTGACCAGCAGCAGGCGCAGGCGGTGGGCATTCTGGCCGCCATGCCCGCCGTCGCCAGCGGGCTGACCTTCGTGGTGGCCGGCTTCATCGCCACGCTGCTGAGCTGGCGGGTCTCCTTCTGGCTGATCTTCATCATCTCGCTGGCCGTCTTCGTCCTCAGCTTCAAATTGAAGCCCATCCCGCGCAGCAAGGGGATCAGCATCGACGCGGTGGGGGTGGTGCTGTCGGCGCTGGCCATTGCCTGCACCCTCTTCGGCTTCAACAACCTGAACAGTTGGGGGATGGTGGCAGCCAAGGAGGCCGCGCCGATCTCCCTCTTTGGCCTGTCGCCGGCCCCCTTCCTGATTGCGCTGGGCATCGTCTTCGGCCAGACCTTCTTCGTCTGGTCAGAGCGCCGCGTGGCAGACAAGAAGACGCCGCTCCTGGCGCTGGAGGTGCTCGATTCGTCAGAGGAACGCGCCGCGGTGATCAGTTTTCTGGTGGCCGGCGCCATCGGTTCCATCGTCGCCTTCCTCCTGCCCCTCTACATCCAGATCGTCCAGGATCGCACCCCCCTCTTCACCTCGGTGGCCATTGTGCCCTACGCGCTGGCGGTGGCCGCGGCTGCCATCCTCTCGGTGCGGCTCTACAGCCGGCTCACCCCGCGTCGCCTGGGGGTGAGCTGTTTCAGCCTGATCACCGTCGGTTCGCTTCTGCTGGCCTTTACGGTCGGCAACGAATGGGGAACCCCCATGGTGATCCTTGGTTTGGTGATCCTCGGCATCGGCGAGGGAACCATGTTGACGCTGCTCTTCAACGTGCTGGTCACGGCCTCACCTAAGGAACTGGCCGGCGACGTGGGCGCGCTGCGCGGGGTGGTCAACAACGTCTCGTCGGCGCTGGGCGCGGCCTTCTCCAGCGTGGTGGCGGTGGGGCTGCTCAGCCTCTTCATTGTCGCGGCCTTCAATCAGTCCAACCTGCCGGAGATTCTGCGCACTGAGATCAACTTCGACAAGATCGATTTCGTCAGCAACGATCAGCTCAAGGCGGTGCTGGGCGGGACCTCAGCCACGCCGGCCGAGGTGGATGAGGCGGTGCTGCTCAACGCGTCTGCGCGCCTGCGCGCGTTGAAAGCCACCTTCCTGATCCTGGCCGCGATTTCGCTGCTGTCGATCATTCCATCGCTGCGGCTGCCGGGCTACAAGCCAGGCGAGCTGTCGGTGGAAGAGTTGACCGCCGACCATCCGCCCGGCGCAGCGCCGGCCCATGGTTCGTAGTGCAATCCGTCCGATTACGACCGAACAATCCACTGGATTGTTCAAGAGCCAACATTCAACTGGAGGGTATCCTTGATGACTGCGATCAGCGACGCCGCGCGTGCCTATTCACGCGCAAACAGTGAGAGATTTCTTGACGAACTGAAGGAGATGCTGCGCATCCCCAGCCTGAGCGGCGACCCGGCCCACGCCGGCGACATCCGCCGTATGGCTCAGTGGCTGGAGACGCATCTGGCCGGCCTGGGCCTGGACCGGGTCGAGATCATGGAGACGGCCGGCCATCCGGTGGTCTACGGCGAGTGGCTGGGCGCGGGGCCAGACAAGCCCACCCTGCTGGTCTATGGCCACTACGACGTGGTACCGGCCGAGCTGGCTGACGGCTGGGACAGCGACCCCTTCGAGCCAGTGGTCAAGGAGGGCAAGATCTACGCCCGCGGCGCCACCGACGACAAGGGCCAGCTCTTCGTCCACGTCAAGGCGCTGGAGTCCTATCTCAAGACGGCCGGCGCGGCGCCGGTCAATCTCAAGCTGCTGCTGGAGGGCGAGGAGGAGGTCTCCTCCCCCAACCTGCGCCCCTTCATCGTGGAACATCTGGAGATGCTGCGGGCGGACGTGGCGGTGATCAGCGACACGTCGATGCGCAGCATCGAGGAGCCGGCCATCCTGCACAGCCTGCGCGGCATGACCTACATCGAGGTCGAAGTCCACGGCCCGCGCGAGGACCTGCACAGCGGCCTGTGGGGCGGCGCGGTGCACAACCCGGCCCAGGCGTTGGCCGAGATCCTGGCCCGGATGTTCAACCCTGATCGCACCATCGCCGTGCCCGGCTTCTACGACGACGTGGTACCGCTGAGCGCCGAAGAGCGGGCCATGATCGCCAAGACCGACCTGAGCGAGGCGCAGTACAAAAAGTCCACCGGCGTGCCGGCGGTCTGGGGCGACGCGGCCTACAACATCCGCGAGCGCATCTCCGCCCGCCCGACGCTGGATGTCAACGGGCTGTGGAGTGGCTGGTCAGGCCCTGGCCCCAAGACCATCGTGCCGGCCAAGGCGGGCTGCAAGCTGAGCTGCCGGCTGGTGGGCAACCAGGACCCGCACAAGATCTTCGAGCTGCTCAAGAGCTACATCGAATCGCTGACCCCGCCCACGGTGACGGTCGAGGTGCGGCTGATCACCACCGGCAAGCCGGCGCTCTTCCCCTTCGACAGCCCGGCCATGCGGGCCGCGGCGCGCGCCTACGTTCAGGGCTGGGGCGCAGAGCCGCTCTTCACACGCGGCGGCGGCAGCATTCCGGTGGTGGCCGACATCGCCGATCTGATGGGCATTCCGGTGGTGTTGATGGGCTTTGGCCTGGACGACGACGGCCTGCACTCGCCCAACGAGCGCTACAGCATCGAGATGTTCCAGCGCGGCATCGAGACCACCATCGTCTACCTGGAAGAATTGGCGCAGCTATGACTCACGTTGATATGTGACCTGTAACCAACGCGTTGCGGCCTTTCGGGTTTTCCTGCGCCAACCGCAGATCAGGGATACACTGCGGCTTTCATGGCAATGATTTGGGGTTGGCCAGGAAACCCCGCAGGGTCGCAAGACATTCTGTCGGAAAGGATCAGGCATCGATGAACACTGCATTGCTGGCTGAGCTGGAGGAACGCCTCCTGCGCTACGTCAAGATCGACACCACGGCCGATCCCACCTCGTCCACGTCGCCCAGCACCGCGATCCAGTTCGATCTGCTGCACCTGCTGGTGGATGAACTGAAGGAGATCGGCGTGCAGGAGGTGACGCTGACCCCCTACGGCGCGATCCTAGGCACGATCCCGGCCACGGTGGAGACCGACGCGCCCACCATCGCGCTGCTGGCCCACGTGGACACCGCCCCGCAGTTCTCCGGCGCCAACATCAAGCCCATCGTCCACCGCAGCTACAACGGCGAGGACATCGTTCTGCCCGACGATCCCAGCCAGGTGTTGTCGCCCGCCGCGCTGCCCTATCTGGCGCAGAAGGTGGGGGACGACATCGTGACCGCCTCCGGCACGACGCTGCTGGGCGCGGACGACAAAGCCGGCGTCGCCATCATCATGGCCGCGGCCCGTCGCCTGCTGGAGAACCCGCACCTGCCCCACGGCAAGCTGCGCATCGGCTTCACCCCCGACGAGGAGATCGGCCGCGGCGTGCATGCCGACCTGCCGGGCGACCTGCGGGCCACCTTCGCCTACACCCTGGACGGCGCGCATCTGGGCGAGATCGTCTACGAGACCTTTTCGGCCGACGGGGCCAAGGTCAACGTCAAGGGGGTATCGATCCATCCCGGCTGGGCCAAGGACAAGCTGGTCAACGCCACGCATCTGGCCGCCAAGATCGTGGACACCCTACCCCAGGCCACGCTGACGCCGGAGACCACCGCCGACCGACAGGGCTTTCTGCACATCGTCGGCATGGGCGGATCGGCCGCGGAGATGAACATCGACATCATCCTGCGCGACTTCGAGCGTGAGGGGCTGGCCGCGCAGGGCGAGCTGCTCCAGAAGGTGTGCGCGGCCGTGCAGGCCGGTGAGCCGCGCGCCCAGATCACCTGCACCATCACGCCGCAGTACCGCAACATGCGCTACTGGCTGGAGGATGACATGCGGCCGGTGGAGCTGGCGCGCGCCGCCTGTCGCCAGGTGGGGATCGAGCCCTTCTCCGTGCCGGTGCGCGGCGGCACCGACGGCTCACGGCTGACCGAGCTGGGGGTGCCCACCCCCAATGTCTTCACCGGCATGCAGGAGATCCACGGCCCGCTGGAGTGGGTCAGTTTGCAGGACATGGCGCACGCCACTGAGGTGTGCATCCAGTTGGTGCAGCTTTGGGCCGCGGCCGGATCGGCTGAGGCCACGACGAATCACGGGCCGGAGTCGCCGGCCGACACAGGCGCAGCCGTCGATTGGACGGATGCAATTTAGGTAGGGTTGCCATCTTCTCTGAAAGATGGCGACCCTACCTCCATGACCGGAGGTCAAAATGGGTGCAAAGACTGCTGCAGAGCCAGGGCAACCGTCCTTCATGGACAAGCTTCTGAACGGCGTCGAGAAAGTGGGCAACAAGGTACCCCATCCGGTGCTCATGTTCGCCTATCTCATCGTCGGCGTCATCGTGTTATCCGCTATCTTGGCGCTGCTGGGCGTCAGCGTCACCGAACTGGTCGCCGTTCCTGTGCCGGTTGAGGTCACACCGGACTTCTACGAAGATGTCAGTGAATACACCATCTCCGGGACAGGAACCCAGGACGTGGACTTCGTGATCCAGGAGCAGACCACCGCCATCAAGAGTCTGTTGACCATCGATGGCATCCGCTTCATGTTCACCTCTTTCGTGCCGAACTTCCAGGGCTTCGGCGCGCTGGCCGTGACGCTGATCGCCATGATGGGCGCGGGCGCGGCTGAAGTCGCCGGGCTGATGGCCGCCTTGATTCGTAAGCTGGTCAAGGTTGCCCCCCGTCCGCTGATCGCTTATCTCATCGTCTTCATCGGCGTGCTCTCCAGCGTCGCTTCGGACGCGGGCTATCTGATCCTGATCCCGCTGGGCGCGGCCGCCTTCCTGGCCGTGGGGCGGCATCCCGTCGCCGGCATCGCGGCCGGCTTCGGCGGCGTCGCCGCGGTCTTCATGGCCAATCTGATCCCGACCCCCACCGACGCGATGCTGTTCGAGATCACCAACGAATCGATTGCCCTGACCGGCGGAACGCCCATCTCCATCACCGCCGACTACTTCTTCCAGGCGGTCTCGGCCATTCTGATGACCGTGGTGGTCGGCATCGTCGTCGTGCGGGTCATCGAGCCGCGCCTGGGCAAGTACGATCCTTCCGAGGCGGGCGACGCCGCTCATGCCGCCGCGGGCGATGAGATCGATCCTGCTCTGGAGGCCAAGGGACTGCGCCGGGCTGGAATCGCCTTTCTGGCGGTGCTGGGCTTCGTCCTGTTGATCACCCTGCCGCCGGGCGCGCCGCTGCGCGATCCGATCACCGGCGATATCGTCGGCCAGACCCCCTTCATGGCCAGCCTGCTCTTCATCGTCATGCTCTGCTTCTTCGTCCCCGGCATCGCCTACGGCAGCGCGGTGGGCCAGTACAAGGGGCCCAACGACGTGATCGCCGCGGTGGTCAAGACCTTTGCCGGCCTGGGCGGTCTGATCTTCATGTTGATGATGATCAGCCAGTTCATCGCATTCTTCAACTACTCCAACATGCCGGCCGTCATTGCCACCGCGTTGGCTGAATGGCTGGGCCAGGCGGGCATTCCGGCCATCCCGCTGCTGATCGGCTTCGTGCTGGTGATCGTGGTGCTGGACTTCATCATGCCCGGTTCGCTGGCCAAGTGGGCGATCTTCGCACCCATCTTCGTGCCCCTGTTCATCCAGTTGGGCGTGCCCGCGCAGACCGTCTTTGCCGCCTACCGCGTCGGCGATTCGCCCATCAACACGCTGACGCCGTTGATGGTCTACTTCCCGGTGATCGTCACCTTTGCCCAACGCTACCAGAAGAACACCGGCGTCGGGTCGCTGGTGGCCCTGATGCTGCCCATCGCCGCGGTGGTGTTGGTTGTCTGGCTGCTCTTCCTCATCCTCTGGTTCGTGGTGGGGATCCCGCTGGGGCCAGGCTATCCGGTGCGGTTCTAGTACACCACGGCGCAGGTACGGCCATGGTTCGTAGTGACGACTCTAGCCGTTGGCAACGCCTCGCAACGACTCAAGTCGTTACTACCAACCGTGGCTGCACCTACGCCGCGCTGTAGCAGCGACGTTCCGCCAATAGAGCGGATCGCATGTGGGACGACAGCAGCACGACCAGACCATCGCATCGAACGGTGTGACACTGCGAGAAGATGATGAAACCACCCTACGTTTCTACGGGCCACCTGCCCTCCTCGGCGCGGGTACAGGCGTTGGTGGATCAGGCCTATCGACGGTTCAAGGACAACGACGAAGGGGTAAACGCTCAGCATTACCCCGCCCTGGCGCAAATGCCGCGCCACACCTTCAGCCTGTGCGTCGCCAACGTCAGCGGCGACTGCTTCATGGCCGGCGACGTGGACCAGGCCTGCACGCTGATGAGTGTGTCCAAGCCTTTCGTCTTCGCGTTGGTCTGCCAGGCCTTGGGCGCGGAGGCGGTGCGCGCCCAGGTCGGCCTGAACGCCACCGGCCTGCCCTTCAACTCGGTGATGGCCATCGAACTCCACCCGCAGCGGTTGACCAACCCGATGGTCAATTCGGGGGCCCTGGCCATCACCAGCCTGGCGCCAGGCGACACCGCCGAGGCCAAGTGGGCCTTCATCCGCGACGGGCTGGCGCGCTTCGCCGGGCATCCGCTGGAGCTGGATGAGGAGGTCTACGCCTCGGCCGCCAGCTCGAATTTTCGCAACCGGGCCATCGCCCGGCTGCTGACCGACTATGGCCGGCTCTACTTCGATCCGCTGGAGACGACCGACATCTACACCCGCCAGTGCTGTCTGAAGGTGACCGCGCGCGATCTGGCCATCATGGCCGCCACCCTGGCCGATGGGGGCGTCAACCCGATCAGCGGCGAGCGCGTGGTGGAAGCCATCCACTGCGATCATACCCTGGTGGTCATGGCCACCGCGGGCATGTATGAAACATCGGGCGACTGGCTCTTCGACATGGGGGTGCCCGGCAAGAGCGGCGTCAGCGGCGCGCTCATCGCGGCCGCGCCGGGCAAGGGCGGGCTGGGCGTCTTCTCGCCGCCGCTGGACGCTGCCGGCAACAGCGTGCGCGGCCAACTGGCCGCCCGCTTCTTGTCCGATCAACTGGGCCTGAACCTCTTTGCCTCCAAGCCGCAACGCACAAAACCAGAGACCCTTCGGCGCTCCGGGGCCGTTCACACCTCGCTGTAAACGCACAGGGAACCCCAGGATCTCGGGGCGCCAGACGCAGGGCGCGCTTCCAGGTTGTCGAATCGCCCCGGTGTCGGTATACTCTGCGTGAAAATCCCAAATGGACCACCGCCTCCGGGTCATGGGGTTGCGCATGACTCATCATGTTTCACGACCCGTTCTGGCGGTGAACATCCCAATTCGATCTCGCATGAAATGCCAGTGACCAACCATAAGGTTGCCAACTTTCAGAAAAGTTGGCAACCTTGACAAACCATTGTTGAAAGGAACACATCGATGAAGAGCATTGCAAAGATCAACCTTTTGCTGATCCTGGTGCTGCTGCTGGCGGCCTGCGCGCCGGCCGTGGCGCCCACCGACGCGCCTACCGCCGAGCCCGCTGCGCCGACCGAGGCCGTGGCTGCGGAAGAGCCCACTGCCGCCCCGCAGGAGCCGGCCACCGCGGCCAGCTCCGATCTGGCCGGCACCAACTGGATACTGACCTCGTTGAACGGCGGTCCGGCGCTGGCTGACACCACCGTCACCTTGCAGTTCGGCGCTGACGGCGTGGTCTCCGGCTCAGACGGCTGCAACCGTTACAGCACCTCCTACACCCAGAGTGGGACCGATCTGACCTTCGCCCAGCCCATGGCATCGACCATGATGTTGTGCCCGGAGCCTGAAGGGGTCATGGAGCAGGCCGGCGCCTACACGGCCGCGCTGGCCACTGTCACCACCTTCTCGGCCAACCAGAACCAACTGGCGCTGATGGCCGGCAACCAGATTGTCGCCACCTTCCGGGCTGATGTGCAGACTCTGGCCGGCAGCGACTGGGCCGTGACCATGGTCAACAACGGCCGCGAGGCTGTGGTCAGCGTCATCGAAGGCTCCGAGCTCACCGCGCTCTTCGGCGACAACGGCGAGCTGAGCGGCAGCGCCGGCTGTAACCAGTACATCAGCAGCTACACCGTCAGCGGCAACACCATCCAGATCGGCCAGATCGGCTCGACCATGCGCCTCTGCCCCGAGCCGGAGGGGATCATGGAGCAGGAGCAGGCCTTCCTGGCCGCCCTGCAGAGCGCCGCCACCTTCCTCATCGAAGGGGACAGCCTGGAGCTGCGCACGGCCGACGACGCCATCGCCGTCATGATGACCCGCCGGGTGGAGATCGATCTGCCCGAGCCGGCGCCTGAGCCTGCCACCCCCACCGGCCGCGTCGTGGGCACGCAGGGTCTGAACGTGCGCACCGGCCCCAGCACAGCCTTCCCGGTGATCGGCGTTGCCCGGCTGGGCGACGAGGGCGAGATCATCGGTCGCAGCGCCGATAGCCGCTGGTGGGTGGTTTCGGTCCCCTCAGCGCCCGGCGGCATGGGCTGGGTGTCGGCTGACTTCGTGCTGTCCACCAACGCCGAGAACGTGCCGGTGATCGCCTCGCCGACGCCGCCCGCGCCCACCGCGACCCCTGTGCCGCAGCCCACTGCCACCCCTGCGCCCGCCCAGCCTACCCCCACCCCATCGGCCGAGATCTCCTTCTGGGCCGACCGCACCACCATCAACCAGGGCGAATGCGCCACGCTGAATTGGTCGGTGCAGAACGTGCAGGCGGTCTGGGTCTATCCCATGGGCGCTCAGTACAACGCCTTCCCACGCGCCGGCCAGGGATCCGAGGTGGTCTGCCCCGCTACGACCACGACCTATGAGATGCGCGTGCGCATGCGCGACGGCAGCACGCAGTTCCGCCAGGTGACCATTTCGGTCAACGCGCCTGCGCCGACCGCCACACCGGCGCCTGCCCCCAATCCGCTGAGCGGCACGCGCTGGAACGTGGTCAACTACAACGACGGCGTC
>JAKQCW010000257.1 GCA_029558955.1 Chloroflexota bacterium | reverse complement strand
TTGTCGGTCTCTGAATGCATGAGCACCACAAGGGCATGGCAGGCTGAGTGCGCCTGCTGTGCCTTTGTTGTTTTTCGCCATCCTCGTCTGCCTGGCGCCACCTGGCAACTGCCAAGGCCCTCCACACTCGAGATGTGCCAAAACTTTTGACAAAAAGTGATCCTTTGTGTTACCATCCTGCCCACAATTCCATAGGCCTTGACTGCTCTTATCCAGAGAGGCGTAGGGACCGGCCCGATGATGCCTCGGCAACCAGGACACTGGCGACTGGAAAAGGGGCAAATTGGCAAGATGGCGGCGAACCGCCAGATGACCGATCTGCCCACCGACCAACCCGCCCCATGGTGCCAATTCCGTCAGCGCAAGCTGGGAGATGAGAGATGTGGATCGAATCGATTCCGCTCGCAAGCCCCGCATCGTTGATGGCGGGGCTTTTCATTGCCTGAATTCGCAACGCGTCCCGCAGAGCCGGGCGAGACGCTTTCCCGATCACATGCAGGCTCAGTCCCTTACGATTGATGCCTCCCGCAAAGGCCGCACAGGGCAGATTCTCTTGGCGGCTTTGCGTGAGAATCGTGTTCTACTGAGTTTAATTCTGTCGCACAAGGAGCTTTGTGACCATCGTATGCGCATCTTGAAATTCGGCGGCACATCGGTCGGCAGCGCCGATGCCTTCGGCCAGGTGGCCAAAATCGTAGCCAACGCCCATCAGCAGGACGGCCAGGTGGTGGTCGTTACCTCAGCCATGAGCGGCGTGACTGATATTCTGATCAACGCGGCCAAGGCCGCCGCGGCCGGCGACCGCCGGCCCTACCGCGAGGCCCGCGATGAGCTGATGGCCAAGCATCAGATGGTGGCCGGCCAGTTGGTGGCCGACGGCGTGGAGCGGGCCGCCCTGGGGCGGCTGTTCGAGGCCCGCCTGGCAGCCTTTGAGCGACTCTGCCGCAGCGTCGAGGTGCTGGGCGAGCTGACCGCGCGCGGCCTGGACGTGATCTCCGGCACCGGCGAGCGGCTGGCCGCGCCGCTGCTGGCGGCCGTCTTGCGCACCCACGGCGTCGCGGCCGAGTGGGTCGATGCCAGCGAGCTCATCGTCACCACCAGCGTCTTTGGCAACGCCGATCCCATCATCGAGCCCACCACAGAGCATGCCCGGCGCCGGCTCGGCCCGCTGTTGCAGGGGGGCGTCGTGCCGGTGGTCACCGGCTTCGTCGGCGCCACGATCGATGGCATCAGCACCACCCTGGGCCGCGGCGGCTCCGACTATTCGGCCGCCATTCTGGGCGCGGCGCTGAACGCCGACGAGGTGCAGATCTGGACCGACGTCAACGGCATCATGACCGCCGACCCGCGCATCGTCCCCGGCGCGCGCACCATCCCTGAGATCTCCTACATCGAAGCGGCTGAGCTGGCCTTCTACGGCGCCAAGGTGTTGCACCCCAAGACGATTCTCCCCTCGGTGGAGCGGGGCATTGCCCTGCGCGTGCTCAACACCTTTCAGCCCGAGCACCCCGGCACGCTGGTCGTCAAGGACCCCAAGCCCAGCAAGCATGTGGCCAAGGCCATTTCGGTGATCAAGGGGCTGACCATGATGACGGTCGAGGGCCGCGGCATGTTGGGGGTGCCCGGCATCGCCGCCCGCACCTTCACGGCCGTAGCCCGCGCCAACGCCAACGTGCTGATGATCAGCCAGTCCTCCTCGGAGCAAAGCATCAGCTTTGTGATTCGTGAGGGCGAGCGGGACGCGGTGGTGTTCCAGCTTGAGGCTGAGTTGGCGCAGGAACTGGCCAACCGCCACATCGACCAGGTGCGGCCGCTGGACGGCATCGTCATCGTGGCCATCGTCGGCGCGGCCATGAAGGGCACCCCCGGCATTGCCGCCCGCATCTTCGGCGCGCTGGGCGACGCCGAGATCAACGTCATCGCCATCGCCCAGGGCAGCAGCGAGTGCAATATCTCATTGGTCATCGCCCGCGGCGACGCGGACGAGGCCGTGCGCAAGATCCACGATGCGTTTCGGTTGAACGAGGCCACCGAGACGGACTAGCCCCGCGGGCGGGGCGGCGCATCACCCCGGCGTCAGCGCCCCGGTCGCGCGTAGCCAGGCGATCGCCCGTTCGATGGTCTCCTCCAGCGGCGTCACCTGCCATCCCAGCTCGGCCTTCGCCTTGGCGTTGCTGGCATAGAAGAAGCGGCTGCCGAAGCGCAGCACGTCGCCGGCCAGCGGCAGCCGGCGCGGCGAGAGCCGGTTGGCCTGGTCCAGCGCGGCGGCCAGCGGGCCAATCAGCGGGTCTGGAAGCACCCCCCGCGGCCCCCGCACCCCCAGGCTGGCCGCGATCTGGCTGGCCAGGTAGAAGAGGGTGACGTTGTGCCCGACCAGCAGATAGCGCTGGCCGGGCCTTCCTTTGTCCAGCGCCAGCAGGTGGCCGGTCGCCACATCCAGCGCATCGACCACGTTGATCCCCCCTGGCGGGACCAGCGGCAGCCGGCGCGCCTGGATGTTCAGGAGGATCTGGCTGTTGTAGAGGGTGACGTCCCTGGGGCCCAGGACGATGGAGGGGTTGACGATGACCGCGTGCAGCCCGGCCCGCACCGCGCCCTGCACCACCTGCTCGGCCAGATGCTTGCTGTGGCCATAGGGATAGATGGCCGGCGCGATGTTGAAGGTGTGGCTTTCGTCCAGCATGGCCTGGCCTGCGCCGAAGCCCAGCGCGGCCTGGGAGCTGGTGAAAACCAGGCGCGGCCGCGGCGCGGCCGCCAGCGCGGCCTCCACCACGTTGCGCGTGCCGTTAACGTTGACGCGGTAGGTCAGGGCCGCGTCCTGGCTCCAGTAGTCGGCCACCACGCCGGCCGCGTGGAAGACCGCATCGACGCCCTGCATGGCCGCGGCCAGCGACTTCCGGTCGGTAACATCGCCCATGACCGGCTGATAGCTCAGGCCCTCCAGCGCGGCCCGCGACGAGGTGGATCGAAGCAGCGTGCGCACCTGCCAGCCAGCCTGGTTGAGCGCAGCGACGATATTGGCGCCGACAAAGCCGCTGGCGCCGGTGACGAGTGCTTGCATGGAAAGAGAACTCAGAGGAACTGGGTGAACCCGGAGGAGCCTGCGGCTGGGCAGTCACGGCTGGCGTGCAGAGCAACGCGCACGTCCAGGGGCGGAGCAGCGGCCGGTCGGCAACAAGAAAGGGGTAGACCGCGCAGGCGATCTACCCCTTCAGGACGCGTCGGTGAATGAGTATCTGCGCTGGCTCGGTCAGGAGACCGGCCAAAGCGGCAGGTTATTGATGGACGCGCCCTTAGCGATCACGGAGAGACCAGACTAGGTCAGGCGTTGCTCGGTCTTGGGGTCAAAGATGTGCATGTTGTCCATGTTGACCACCAGACTCAGCGCTTCGCCCACATGGGCGCGGGTGCGCGGGTCGAGACGGGCGACGAAGTTCTTCTTGCCGGTCATCAGATAGGCGAAGATTTCGCTGCCCATCATTTCGACCACATCCACGGTGGAGTCCATGTAGGCCGGCGCGATGCCGGGGGCGATGAACTCGCGGGCGTGAATGTCCTCGGGGCGGATGCCGAAGACCACCTGCTTGCCCTTGTGCTTCAAGGCCAGCTCGGTGTTCTTGCCCGGCACTTCCAGGCGGAAGGTGCCGCCGTCCACCCAGACCTTGCCGTCCGCCTCCACCAACGTGGCGTCGAAGAAGTTCATCGACGGGCTGCCGATGAAGCCGGCCACGAAGACGTTGTCGGGATGGTCATACAGGTAGGTGGGGGTGTCGCACTGCTGCAAGATGCCGTCCTTCATCACCGCGATGCGGGTGGCCATGGTCATGGCCTCCACCTGGTCGTGGGTCACATAGATGAAGGTGGTGCCCAGCCGCTGCCACAGCTTGCTGATCTCGGCGCGGGTCTGGACGCGCAGCTTGGCGTCCAGGTTGGACAGGGGCTCGTCGAAGAGGAAGACCTTGGGGTTGCGCACGATGGCGCGGCCCACGGCCACGCGCTGGCGCTGACCGCCGGAGAGGGCCTTGGGCTTGCGGTCCAAGAACTGGCTGATGCCCAGCGTCTCGGCCGCTTCCTTGACGCGGCGATCGATCTCGTCCTTGGGCATCTTGCGCAGCTTGAGACCGAAGGCCATGTTGTCATAGACCGACATGTGCGGGTAGAGCGCGTAGCTCTGGAAGACCATGGCGATGTCGCGATCCTTGGGCGGCACGTCGTTGACCACGCGGTCGCCGATCAGAATCTGGCCGTCGCTGATCTCCTCCAGGCCGGCCAGCAGGCGCAGGCTGGTGGACTTGCCGCAGCCCGACGGGCCGACGTAGACCATGAATTCCTTGTCTTCGATTTCCAGGTTGAAGTTGTTGACGGCGATGACATCGCCCCAACGCTTGTAGACATTGCGATAGCTTACGCTTGCCATGAGCGGCAGACTCCTCAGAAGGGGGGAAAATGGCACGACCGGGAAGACAGAACTTGTCGGTCAGATGCTTGACAGGCATCTGGGCATGAGCGCCGAAACCGCTCTTCCGCGATGTGCAGCCAGGTCATTGGGTGGCAGGATGGGGGCTGGAACAATCCAGGGGGGGCGCACTGCTGCGTGCGCTTGGGGTGCAGGCTGGAGGGCCGCCGCGTCCAGGGGATCCTGAACCTGTTCAGGGGGTGCGGCATCCGACGAGCGCTCCCGCCGTGGGCTCGTATCATCGCCAGGCCTCGGAAATGTCACCTCCTTGTGAGTTTCACGGGATGGCGCAGGCGCCATCCTGAGGGCCGGCTGCGGAGCAGCCGATGACGGCGGGATTATAGCACAGCAACGCAGGGGGGGGCAAACCAACATGGCCTGCGACAGCGATTCCCAACATGCTCCGGAGTCGAGTCAGCGATGGACCAGCCCCAGGCTGATCCCCCTGGCCACCGCGGCCGCGCGCGTGTTGACATCCAGCTTGAGGAAAACCCCCTTCACGTGCCGCTTGACGGTGTTTTCGGAGATGACCAGCGCCTCGGCGATCTCCTTGTTGGTCAGCCCCTGTTTCAACAGCGCCAGCACCTCCAACTCGCGGGCGGTCAGCGCGCTCTCCTCGCCCCCTTCAAGCCGCACGGCCTCCGCTACCGCCCGGCGCAGGGCCGCCCGGTCGAAGGCCCGCTTTTCCAGAAAGGCGATGATGCCATGCTCCTGGTAGGCCTCTTCCACGTGGCTGGGCAGAGCTGAGCCGCTGACCACCACCGCGGGAACCTCCGCTCGTCTGGCCGCGCTCAACAGCCGCAGACCGTCAGTGTTGTCATCGGGCGCCAACGAGCTGGCCAGCGTCAGATCGACCACGGCCACGGCATAGCTGGAACGGCGCAGATAGCCCAGCGCCTCGCCGTAGCTGCGACACAGATCGACGCCGAAGCCCAGGTCGGTCAGCAGCTCGGCCAGCATGCTGCGCCAGCCGGCGTCATCCTCCACCACCAGCGCGCGGCGCAGCGGCTCTGGGGACGCACTTGCCGGCGCCAGGGCGGGCGCGTCGGCGGCGGTTGACGCGGTGGGCGCAAGGCTGGACGCGGCCGGCTGGGGCGGGAGGGCCTCGGCCAGGCTCGCCGCTGGGGCGGCGCCGGGCGCGCTGGCCAACGCCTGGCGCACCACCTGGCGAAACTCGCTGCGCCGGAAGCTCTCCTTGCGCAGGCAGGTGAAGGCGCCATATTTGGTCAAGGCGCTGACCGCGATCTCCACCGTGGCGTGGCCGCTGAGCAGCAGCGCGGTGCAGCCGGGGTCATGCCGTCGCAGCGCGTCCAGCACACTCAGGCCATCCTGGTTGCGGTGATCCTCCTGGCCCAGCGCCAGATCGACCACCGCCAGCCGATGCGGCGCGGCGCGCAGGCTGGCCGTCGCCTCCGCCAGGTTGCCGGCCACATCCACGGCCATGCCCTGGTCGGTCAGAATCTCAGCTAAAATCTGCTGCCACGAGGGGTCATCATCGACCACCAGGGCGCGCGGGGCTTGGGTGTGCATCAGAAGTTGTCCAGGCCCGCCGTTTGCGGATGCTCCAGCTTCTCCGCGGCCGGCAGCCGCAGCGTGAAGGTGGCGCCATGCCGGCCGTCGCTGGCCACCGCGACGGAGCCGCCGAAGCGGGCCATCAGCGTCTTGACCCACCACAGGCCAAAGCCCAGCTTGCCTGGATGCACCCGACGACCGGAGAAATCGAAGTCGAAGATCCGTTCATGCAGCTCCGGCGCGATGCCCGGGCCGGTGTCGCTGACCTGCACCTCGACCCAGGCGCCGTTGACAGCGCCGCGCACGCTGATCACGCCGGCGCCCTCCATGGCCGTGGCCGCGTTTTCCAGCAGATTGACAAAGACCAGGCTCAGGCGGCGCGGCCCGGCATGAACCGACGGCAAGCTCTCCAGCCCGGCGATTTCGACCCGCACCGTCGGCGGCAGATCGGTCTCCGCCATGGCTTCGGCCAGGCATTCCGCCAGATGAACCGGCATCAGGTGGATGGGACGCAGATGAAAAAGGGTGTCGCGCATCACGGTCATGGCCTCGGCCGCGCTGCGCTGAATCTGCTCCAGATTTGTGGCCAGGTAGGGATCGGCCGCCAGCGCGGCCGCGCACTTGTCCTGGATTCCCTCGACGCGCACCGGGATGAGCCCCACCTGGTTGTTGACGCGGTGCAGCAGGTTGGCGGCGATGTCGCCCACCGCGGCGAAGGTCTCCGCCACCGCGCGCTGCTCTTCGGAGGCGCGCAGCGCCTCGCGCCGCGAGGCCTCCTGCACGGCCATGGCCGCGTGGCGGGCCAGCACCGTCAGCACCTTTTTGTCCCATTCCGCCTCTGCGAAGCGGCGCGCGTCCCCGGCTCGGCTGTAGACGCTGAACGCTCCCAGCGGCTGCGTCTGCTCGTCGGCCTGCAAGGGAACGATCAACGCGCCGGCCCAGCCATGCTCCGCTGCCAGCGCGCGCTGGGCAAAGCGTGGCTCGGCGCTCAGATCGTCGACGGTGATCGGACCCCGGCGCAGGATCGCCTGGCCGGTGAGGCTGTGGTGCAGGGACAGCCGTTCCCCGCGCCGCACCGGGCTGTTGCTGGCTTGCAGCGTCAGATGATCCTGCGCCAGCACCCAGATCGAGCCCACGGGCGCGTTGAGCAGCTCACATGCCATGCCCACCAGCCGATCGAACACCTGCTGCGGCGGCTGGGTCAACAGACGTTCCGCGATCTCTTGCAGGGCGTCCAGCAGGCGCACCTCCTGGATCGCGATCACCGCCTGGGTGGCCAGCGCCTGCAGCAGGCGGCTGTCCTGTTCGCTGAACGCACCCACGGCGGGGCTTTCCAGGTTGAGCACCCCTTCCAGCCGGCCGCTGGCGGCGATCAATGGCACGGCCAGCTCCGAGCGCATCGCCGTCTCATGGTCCAGCGGATAGTAGATCCGCGCCCACGGCTCGGCGCGCAGGTCGTGGATCAGCAGCGGCTGGCGCCGCCTGGCAGCCCAGCCCATGATGCTGGTGGTGTTGATGGGCAGCGCCTCCACGGCCGGCCGGCTCAGGTCGCCGGCTACCGCGGCTGTCAGCAGCTTGCGGCCATCGGAATCCACCAGCCGTAAGATGCCATAGTGCGCGCCCGTCACCTCCAACGCCATCTGCAAGATCGCCTCCAACGTGTCGGACAGGCGCAGACGGGAGGAGATCAGCAGATCGGCGCGGCGCAGGCGGGTCAGCTCGTCGGCGGTGCGCGCCAGATCGGCCTGGACGCGCGCCAGTTGGCGGGCCTGGAAGATGGCCATGGCCGCCTGGTTGACGAAATTCTCCAGCATCAGCAGCTCCAGCGGGCTGAAGGTGCGCGGCTGGGGCAGGTAAACGTAGAGAATCCCCAGAGGTGTGTCGGCCACCACCAGCGGGAAGCAGGCGGCGACTTGCGCCCCGGCCCCGGCCTGAACCGGATGGATGGCCTGGCCCGCTTCCTGATAGGAAAGCACGGTGCGCCGCTCATCCACCGCCCGCTGGCCCAGCCCATCGGGCCGCGGTCCGTCGCCGGGCGCCGGCGCGGCCAGCGGGCCGGCCGTGACGCGCGAGGCCAGGTCGAAGCCGCCAGCCGCCGGATCATAGGCGTAGATCACGGCCGACGAGTCGGGCGCGACCTGTACGGCGCTTTCGACGATCAGGCGCAACGTGGCCGCGCTGTCGGCCGCCGGATCAGAGCCGATGCGGTTGACCGTGCGGCCGATGTGGTTCAGGCTGGCCAGCGCGTCCAGCAGGCGCGGGCTGGGGTCGGAGGATGAGGACATGGCGG
>JAKQCW010000228.1 GCA_029558955.1 Chloroflexota bacterium | reverse complement strand
ACTCGCATGAGGACGCACGATTCCAGCGTACCGAAACCCCTCCGGAGGGTCTCGATACGCCGGCAGCCGGCTACTCGACCAACGGAAGGCGGAAGGTTTCGATACGCCGGCAGCCGGCTACTCGACCAACGGAGCGTGCGCTTCCGTGGGTTGAGTAGCGGGTTGAGGGCACACGACTCGCATGAGGGCGCACGATCCCAGCGTACCGAAACCCCTCCGGAGGGTCTCGATACGCCGGCAGCCGGCTACTCGACCAACGGAAGGCGGAAGGTTTCGATACGGCGCAGACGCCTACTCAACCCACGGTCACTCAACCCACAGCTACTCAACCACGCCTACTCGATCGGTACGCAGCAAGAGGTTTACATGGACAACACTGACAAATTAATCGACACCGGCGGAGGTTCACACGTTGATGGAAATGTGAATACCGGAGGCGGGGACTTCATTGGCCGCGACAAGTCCATTCTCGGTGACGAAGTCGGACGCGACAAGGTGATGGGCGACAAGTACGAAGTCCATCCCGGCGGCGTCTTGATGGTTCGCGGCGAGCCGGTCCGTCTGCCCAGCGACGACGAAGTGCGCGCCTACCTGCTGGCGATCCAGCAGGCCTATGTGCGCTGGGCCGATCAGCCCGACGAACCTGACCCGCCTCTGGTCCAGCAAGCCAGCGGACCGGACTCCGGCCCTGATGCCTTCATTCCGCTGCGCGCTCTACCCATGCGCGTCGCCCGCTTCATCGCCCAGCCGGGCGGCCAACCGCCCTCCGAGGACTTGCTTTCTGCCCTGGCCGGCCAGCGCCGCGCCATCATTCTGGGCGAGCCAGGCAGCGGCAAGAGCACGGCCCTGGAGCGCATTGCCTGGGCGACAGCCACGCAGGCCCTGGCGCAGCCGTCCGGTCAGCCGCGTGCTCTGCCAATCCTGATTCCCCTCTCAACCTACCACGGCCAGCCTGACCTGCTGACAGCCATCGATCAGGCGCTCAAGCTGCACGGGCTGCGCCTGGACGATCTGGCTTCACTGCGGGAATGGCTGCGGCGCAACGAGGAGCAGATCGTACTGCTGCTGGACGGGCTCAACGAGCTGCGCCAGGAACAGCGCGAAAAAGGCCACGACGCCATTCGCACCCATGCTGCCGACTACGGGCGGCAGACGATCCGTCTGACCTGTCGCACGGCGGACTTCGACGCCGATGCTCACAGCGAGCCATCTCTGCAAACGCTGCCTCAGGCCCAGATCTGGACTGTTGAACCGCTGGTGGACGACATCCGCTACTGGGACGACGGCGAGGGCCATAGCGACGTGCGCGACTACCTGCGGCTCTACCTGGGCGCTGCTGACGGCAAGCGGCTATGGGACAAGATTCACGCCGACGATCGGCTGCGTACGTTGGCCCGCCTGCCCCTCTTCCTCTGGATGCTCAAGGAGACGGGCGCCAGCGGCGATCTGCCGGCCGACCGCGGCGGCCTGGTGCAGCGTTTCGTCAGGAGCCCGCGGGTGTGGGCGCGCACGAAGCCGGCGCTGCGCGAGCGGGCTGAGCGCGGGCTGGAGTTGTTGGGCTGGCGCCTGCAGGAGCTGGGCAGTCTGGTGATCGACGGCGACGAGCTGGACGCCGTGCTCCAAGGCGCAGCCGGCCGCCGCGCTGCGCTGGTTGACCTGGATGCGGCCTTGCGTTCCACCGGCTTGCTGATCGACCTGCAGGACGGAACGTACAAGCTGCTGCACCAGTTGATCCAGGAGTACGCGGCCGCAGCCCACCTGTCGCGGCTCAGCGACTGTTCACAGCGGTTGGCTGCGTTGGCGCAGGACGAAGCCTGGCGAGAGACCGCCATCATGGCCCTTTGGCTGCGCGACGACCTGCACACGCCTGTCTATCTGCAACGGCTGATGGGAGAGCCGTCCGTGGACCTGCGCGTACGCATCGCGGCTGCGACGATCCTGGCCCAGGTGGGCGATCCCCGCTTCGTGCGTCAGTCCTTCCAAGTCAGTGCCAGCAGCGGCGGTCGTGTAGCGCGCGTCGTTCAGGCTATCCAGCCGACGATGGTAACCATTCCGGCCGGCCTGGCTCTGTTGGGCGGCGAAGACCCTGACGCCGACAACGATGAATTGCCCCAGAGCCGCGTCCCGATCGCCGCTTTTATGATGGCCGTCTATCCGGTGACCAACGGCGAGTTCGCCTGTTTCATCGAGGACCATGGCTACGAGCAGACCGACTTGTGGACGCCGGCCGGTCAGGCCTGGCTGCGCGGAGTGGGTCGGTTGGACCCGGAGACAGAAGATACACTACGGCGACAACATCGCTGGCTACGCGCTGACCTGGAGAACATCCTGGCCGACTGGAGGGAGAATCAATCGTCGAACGAGGAGGAAATCGCCAACTGGCGCGGGATTGCAGCCGAATGGACCGAGGACGATTACGTGGAGGCATACAACCGGCAGATCCTTGGTGAGCAGCGCCGTGAGCCGTTCTTCTGGCGCAACAGTCGCTTCAACGCCCTCGCCCAGCCCGTGGTCGGCGTCAACTGGTACGAGGCGATGGCTTACGCCGCCTGGCTGACGCAGGCGACGGGCGCTTCATATCGCCTGCCCACGGAGGCCGAGTGGGAATGGGCTGCCCGGCGCAACATCCGGCGCTTTGCCTGGAATGGAGACTGGGACGCGGCGCGCTGCAACAGCAGCGAGAGTCGGCTGGGCCAGCCCAGTCCGGCGGGCGTCTACTCCCGCGGGGCCACGCCCGACGGCCTCCATGACCTGAGCGGCAACGTCTTCGAATGGACAGCAACCCTCTATCGCCCCTATCACTACGATCCTGGCGACGGGCGTGAGGACCTCTTGGTCGATGGTCTCCGGGTGGTACGCGGCGGTTCCTGGTATACGAACAGAACAGATGTGCGCTGCGCCTCCCGCAACGGGTACGTTCCCGGGAACAGGAACGACGTCCTGGGGTATCGTCTCGCCAGGAGCCTTGAGTAGGGGTCCTGTCCTCCGTCCTCTGCCCTCTGTCCTCCGCTTCTGCCGCCGCCGTAGGCGGCGAATCGGCGTTTTTTGTGCGCAAGGCGTCGATCGAAAAGTATGAAGACCTATCGCCACCTCTACGACCAGATCACCGACTTCGCCACCCTACTGGACGCCTTTCGCAAGGCCCGGCGCGGCAAGCGCGATCGTGCTGAAGTGGCCAAGTTCGAGTTCGACCTGGAACCCAGTCTCTTTCAGCTCCAGCACGAGCTGCGCACGCACAGCTACCAGCCCGGCGCCTATCGCAACTTCTACATCATGGAGCGCAAGCTGCGTCTGATCAGCGCAGCACCCTTTCGCGATCGTGTGGTGCATCACGCTCTGTGCAGCACGCTGGATCCGATCTGGGAGCGGCGCTTCGTCCACGACACCTATGCCTGCCGGCCGGGCAAGGGCACCCACCGCGCGCTGGATCGCTGCCAGGAGTTCGCCCGGCGCTATCCATACGTCCTGCAGTGCGATGTGCATCAGTTTTTCCCTGCAGTTGACCACGCCATCCTGCGCGCCAAACTGGCGCGTTACGTCGCTGATCCCGACGCGCTCTGGTTGATCGACCGTATCCTGGCCAGCGGCGCCGGCGTTTTGGCTCCCATGTATCAGATGGAGTGGTTCTCCGGCGACGACCTGCTGGCTGCCGACAGGCCGCGCGGCTTGCCCGTAGGCAACCTCACCTCGCAAACCTGGGCCAACATCTACCTGGACTCGTTGGACCAGTTCGTCAAGCGTGAACTGAAGTGTCCGGCCTACGTGCGCTACTGCGACGATTTCCTGCTCTTCGGCAACGACAAGGCGCAGCTTCACGCCTGGAAGGCGCAGGTGCAGGGGCATCTGGATGGTCTGCGCCTGTGTCTCAACTGGCGGCGCTCGACCGTCTACCCTACCAGCACCGGCATTCCTTTCCTGGGTTTGCGCGTCTTTCCCACGCACCGCCGCCTGCGCGCCGACAACGTGCATCTGGCCCGGCAACGTCTGCGTCGCCATCGCGACGCCTTTCAGTCCGGCCAGATGACCGAGCAACAGTTTCGTCAGTCGCTCAAGGCGTGGATCGCCCATGCGCGCCACGCGGACAGCTGGCGTCTCCGCCGGGCGCTGCTGTCAGACATCGTGTT
>JAKQCW010000221.1 GCA_029558955.1 Chloroflexota bacterium | reverse complement strand
CCAGACAAGGCCGAGGCGCTGGGCCGCTGGGACGAGGTGCAGGACAGCTTCAACTTCTCCCTCTCCGCGGACAAGACGGTGGAGACCTCCGACTATTGGGTGCGCCGATACACCGACATCAGCCTGCACGCGCTGGCCGAGGAGCACTACGACCTTTTCCTGGTGGTCTGGAACAGCACCGACAACATCCCGCACCTCTTCTGGAAATACACCGACCCCACCTTCCCGGCCTACGACGCGGCCGGCGCGGCGCAGTTCGGCGACGTGATCAACCATCAGTACCAGGTTGCTGACGCCGAGATCGGCCGCCTGTTGGCCAGCCTGCCCGACCTGGACCAGGCCACGATCCTCGTCATGTCCGATCATGGCATGGGGCCGCACCCCCATCGCCGGGTCAACTTCGGCGCCTGGCTGGCCGGCCAGGGCCTGCTGACGCTGAAACAGGGCGCGGGCAGCCAGCCCAGCCTCTTCAGCCGCACCGTGGGCCAGGTGCGCCGCCGCCTGCCGCGCCAATGGATGGACCGGCTGCGCAGCCGCATTCCGGCCGAGCTGCGCGCTGATTTGTTTGCCCGCCAGATGAACCTGGATCAGATCGACTGGAGCGCCACGGCTGCCTACCGCCTGAAGGTCTTTCCCTCGGTGGAGGGGATCGTGATCAACCTGCGCGGCCGCCAGGTTCAGGGGGTGGTCGAGCCGGGCGCGGCCTACGAGGCCCTGCGTGACCGCCTGCTGGCCAGCCTGGCCGCGCTGACCGACCCGGCGACCGGCCAGCCGGTGGTGGCCCGCGCCAGCCGCCGCGAGGACCTGTTCGAGGGCCCTTACGTGGACGACATCCCCGACATCCTGCTGGAGCTGCAGCCAGCCTACACCGGCGGCGCGGCGCTGACCGGCGACCTGGTGACTCCCTTCCCGCTGGATGAGCTCAGCGCCTACAGCGGTTCGCACAGCCCCACCGGCCTCTTTGTCTGGAATGGGCCTGGCGTGCGTCCCGGCCATTGGCTGGAGGGCGCGCAGATCCAGGACCTGGCGCCCACCTTGCTGCACAGCATGGGCCTGCCGGTGGCCTCCTGGATGGATGGGCAGGTCTTGCAGGAGCTTTTCGAGCCGGCCGCCCAGCGACCGATCTCCTATGCCGAGTACGACGTGGTTGAGCGCGCCCCCGCCGGCGCTGCCCTGACCGCGGCCGAAGAAGATGCCATTCGCAGCCAGCTCGCCGGGCTGGGCTATCTGCGCGACTGACGCGCCGCGCCAGCGGCGATTTCCTCCCATCCCATGTTCAGCCTGCACATCGGCCGTCCACCCCACCACAAGACCCTGTCGATCCGCCCTGCCTGGCTGTTGGCGCCGCTGGGGCTGGCTGCGGCCGCGCTGATCGGGCTCTTCCAGGGCGCCTTCCAGTCCACGACCCTCGCCCTGGCGCTGGTGGGCATCGGCCTGGCGCTGCTCTGGCTGGCGCTGATCCTGGTCAAGCCTGAGGCTGCGCTGCTGATCTACACCCTGTTGGCGGTCAACCTCAACAGCTTCGATCTGCCGCTGCCGGTAGGCGGCACGCGGGTCAGCCCCGACATCGTGCTGGTGTCGCTGTTGATGCTGGGCATGATCCTGCGCATGTTGACCTTGCGGCGGTCGCTGACCATCCTGCCCATCCTCGCGCCCTACCTGGTTTTCCTGGCGGTGCCGCTGATCACCCTGCTCTGGACGCCGACGCCGCTGGAGTCGGTGCGCGGCCTCTTCCGCTTCATCGGCTACCTGGCGCTGATGTGGCTGATCGTGGATGTGATCGTCAGCAAGGCCCAGGTGCGCCGGATGGTGTTGGTGTTGATTCTCTCCACCCTCATCCCGATTATCTCCGGCTTCTACCAGGCCATCACCGGCAGCGGCCAGTTCATCTGGGCCGGCGCGGGCTTCAACCGCATCTACGGCTTTGCCGGCGGCCCCTTCACCCTGGCCTTCTACCTGGTGATGATCATGCCCCTGGTGTTGATCTTCCTGCTGGAGCAGCGCCAGGAACAGGACCAGGACGCGCCGGCCGGGCGGTGGCGCTTCAACCGCCTGGGATTGGGCCTGCTGTTGGGCCTGATCGGCGTGGCCCTGGTGTTGACCTTCATCCGCGGCGCGTGGATCGCCGTGGTGGCCTCCCTGCTGCTGTTGGGTCTGGCCCGCGGCTCGTTGCGCTACCGCCAACTGCTGCTCACCATCCCGGCCGCCGCGGGCGTGGTGCTGCTGACCTTTACCCCCGCCCTGGAGCGCTTGCAGCAGGCCGCAGATCCCACCAGCACCCTCTTTGGCCGCCTGGAGGTGTGGCGGCTGGCGGTGGACTGGCTGTTGGCCAGCCCGCTCAACCTGCTGGCCGGCGTGGGCATGAAGGCCTTCGAGTACTACTACGTCTTGTTGGCCGGTCCCACCACCGCGGGCCTCTACTGGCGACGGGAATCGTTCTTGATCGGCAACCGCCCGCACAACGAGCTGCTGGGCTTCATGCTGGACGTGGGCCTGATCGGCGTCGTGGCGCTGTTGGTGGTCTTTTTCACCCTGGGCCGGCTGGCCTGGCGCATCTATCGCAACGCACAAGACCGGGACCTGCGCCTGGTGGCGCTGGCCTTCTTGATCGGCTTTGCCGGCCTGCTGGTGGGCGCGGCCGCCGACAACGTCTTTTCTCAGCCCTCGGTGGCCGTCTATTTCTGGATCATGGCCGGCCTGGTCATGGCCATCGACCGTCACATGATGCGCGATGCGTGAGGCGGCTGTGGCCGGCGCGCCGCTGCGCGTGGTGATGATCGGACCTGTGCCGCGCATCTACGGCGGCATCTCGGCTGTGGCCGGCGTCATTCTGGATTCGGAGCTGCCCAGCCGCTGCCGCCTGACCTATCTGGCCGAGGGCACGCGCCGGGGTGTGCTGGCCAAGCTGGCCAGCGCCCTTTCCGCGCTGCTGCGTCTGATCGGCCTGCTGCTGCGTGGCCAGGTTGATCTGCTGCACCTGCACGTGGGCGACGGCAGCAGCTTTTACCGCCATGCGGGCTATCTGGCCCTGGGCCGGCTGGCCGGCGCGCCGGTGCTGCTGCACTGGCATGTGCCGGGCGCGGGCGATGGGCAGGATGCCGGCCTGGCCGGCGGATTGCAGCGCCGCCTGGCCCGCTGGGTCGTCAACCGTTCGACCCGGGTGTTGGTGCTCTCGCCAGCCTGGGCTGCCACATTGGCCGCGCTGGCCGGCCAGCCTGGGGCAGAGCAGCGCATGGTGGTGCTGCCCAACCCGGTCGACTGCGATCACATCTGGCCGCCTGAGGACCTCGCCCGGCGCACAGATGTGGTTTTGTTTCTGGGCGACTTCTCGCAGCGCAAGGGCGTGCGCGACCTGCTGGCCGCGGCCCCGGCCGTGGTGCAGCAGCGCCCTGCGGCCCGCCTGGTCATCGCCGGCGGCCCGCCGCCGGCCGACGTGGCGGCCCTGGCCGCGCCGCTGGGCGCTGCCGTACACTTTCCCGGCTTCGTGCGCGGCGCCGAAAAGCTGCGCTGGCTGCAAGAGGCCAGCCTGCTGACGCTGCCCTCCTACGCCGAGGGCCTGCCGGTGGCGTTGCTGGAGGCCATGGCGGCCGGGCTGCCGCTGGTGACCACCCCGGTGGGCGGCGTGGGCGACTTCTTCACGCCGGGCGTCAACGGCCTGTTGGTCAGCCCTGGCGACGTGCCCGCCCTGGCCGACGCCATCGTTCGTCTGCTGGACGATGCCCCGCTTCGCCGCGCCATGGGTGAGCACAACCGCCAGCAGGCGCTGGCGCAGTTCGCCGTGCCCCCTTACGTCCAGCGGCTGTTGGCGGTCTATCAAGAGGCCGTTGGCCGACGAGCAGACACGTAGACAGCTATCTTTTCCCGCCATCCTCATGCCTAACGTCCTCATCTACATCATCGACGCCCTGCGGGCCGACCACCTGAGCTGCTACGGCTACCCGCGGCCCACGTCGCCGCGCCTCGATGCCCTGGCCGCAGGGCCGGGCGCGGCCCGTTTCACCCGCGCCTATTCGCCGGCCACGTGGACCAAGCCGGTGGCCGCGTCGATTCTCAGCGGCTGTTATCCGCCGGCGCACGGCGTGCGTTCCCGCAACGACCTCTTCATCCGCGCCGTGCCGCGGCTGGCGGAACTGTTGCAGTCAGCCGGCTACCGGACGGCCGCCGTCAGCACCATCGGCAATGTCTCGTCGGTGCTGGGCTTTGGCATCGGCTTCGACCGGTTCGTGGACCTGTACAAGGATCCGGCGCTGGTCAGCCAGCGGGAGGTGAGCAACACCGGGGCGTGGAAGCTCTATTTCGAGGAGGACACCACGGTCGTCCTGCCGCTGGCCGAGGATGTCAACGCCGCGGCGCTGCCCTGGCTGGAGGCGCAGGGGGCGCCCGCTTCTGACCTTCCGTCTCGCCCCTGGTTCCTCTTCCTCTGGGCGCTGGATCCGCACGATCCCTACTATCCGCCCCCCGGTTTTGACCATTGGCGTGATCCCGGCTACACTGGCCGCATCGACGGCAGCGCCGAGAGCGTGCGCCGGGTGCGCACCCCGGCCGACGTGCAGCGCCTGGTGGATCTGTACGACGGCGAGATCAGCTACGTGGACCAGCAGTTTGGCCAGTTGCTGGACTATCTGGCCGCGACCGGCCAGTTCGACGAGACGCTGATCGTGGTGGCCGGCGATCACGGCGAGGCTTTCGGTGAGCATGGCGACTTCGTCCACGGCCACCTGGCCTACGAAGAGGTGATGCACGTGCCCCTGCTGATCAAGTTTCCCGCCAGCATGGGCGTGGCAGGCGGCGCGGTCGATGCGCTGGCCCAGCTCACCGACATCGCGCCGACGGTGCTGGACGCGCTGGGGCTGGGCCGCCTGGCTGCGGAGATGCAGGGCGTCAGCCTGTTGCCGGCCCTGTCCAGGGACGGCGAGGGCCGTTCGCCGGCTGCCGGCCAGCCCCGCCGCCACGCCTTCAGCGAGACCCAGGCCTCGACGGCCAACAACCGTCTGCTGGCCGTGCGCACCGAACGCTGGAAATACCTGCGCATCGATCCGCCGGGCGACTACAGCGGCAACGGCGCTGCGGCCAGCCCGGCCGGCGGCCGCCAGCGGCTGGCCGGCTATTGGCAGCAACTGGCCAACCCGGAGATGGTCAAGCGGCTGCTGCGCAATCCCATGTTCTATCTGCGGCGTCAGATGGCCGAGCGGCGCATGTTGTTCGACCTGGCAGCAGACCCGCAGGAGCGCGTCAACGTGGCCGCGCAGCACCCCGACGTGGTGGCCGAGCTGGAGGCCGCGCTGGAAGACTGGCTGGCCCAGTGCCGCAGCTACGCCGAGCTGAGCGACCGGCAAGGCGTCGCCGGCCTGGACGAAGCGACCTTGGCGCAGTTGCATGGGTTAGGATATTTGTAGCGTGATGCGTGATGCGTGATGCGTGATGCGTAATGCGTAACCCGGAGTGTGCGAGTATGGGACTTGTCTCTCAATTGCGGGCTACGGATTGCGGGTTACGGATTGCGGCCCGCAGGTTCCGAGTTACGGAGCTACGGACAACAGGTTGCCGCACACAGATTCCGGGTTACGCATTACGAGTTCTGAGTTACAGAGCAACGGACAACAGGTCGCCGCACACAGATTCCGGGTTACGCATTACGAGTTACGAGTTACGGACAACAGGTCGCCGCACACAGATTCCGGGTTACGCATTACGCATTACGAGTTACGAGTTACAGAGCTACGGACAACAGGTCGCCGCACACAGATTCCGGGTTACGCATTACGCATTACGAGTTACGAGTTACGGACAACAGGTCGCCGCACACAGATTCCGGGTTACGCATTACGCATTACGCATTACGTGATCACAACTTCGACCAATGACCGACAATGACCGAGCAAACCTCCCCCAGCGCACTGATCACCGTTGCCTGGGCTGACGCACATGCGCCGGCCGGGTATGCCGCGGCCAAACGGGCGCTGGATGTGGCGCTGGTGCTGTTGGTGTTGCTGGTGGGCCTGCCTATCTGGCTGCTGATCGCGCTCTGGATCAAGCTCACCTCGCCCGGGCCGGTCTTCTACCGCGGCACGGTCATCGGCCGCGGCGGCGCGCCCTTCCGCTACTACAAGTTCCGCACCATGATCGCCGGCGGCGACAACACCGCCCACAAGCAATGGCTGGAGCAGTTCGTCAAGGCGGACGCGGCCTTTTCCGAGGATCCTAGCGGCAAGAAGGTCTTCAAGGTGGTCAATGACCCGCGCATTACCTCGGCCGGCCGTGTGCTGCGCAAGCTGAGCCTGGATGAGGTGCCGCAGATGCTCAACGTGCTCAGCGGCGAGATGAGTCTGGTCGGCCCGCGGCCGCCGGTGCCCTACGAATACGAACACTACGACGACTACGCCAAGCAGCGCCTGAGCGTGCCGCCCGGCATCACCGGCCTCTATCAGGTGACCGCGCGCAGCCAGGTTGGCTTCAGCGGCATGCTGGCCATCGACCTGGACTACATCCGCCGCCGCTCCCTCTGGCTGGACTTGCAGATCATGCTCAAGACGCCGCTGGTGATGCTGCTGGGCAAGGGCGCCGGGTGATGGTGAACGGTGAACCAGCACCCGTCAGGTCTTGTGAGTGCGCTGTGTGCGTGGGTCGAGTAGGTTCTGGCGGCGTCGGCCAGCGATCTTTGCGGCGCGCAACGGGCTTTCACGGGCCGAGAGTCGCCGCCAGAACCGTATCGAGACCTGATGGTTGCCAGGTGCGGCCCGCTCGCTGGTCTCGATACGCTGGAAGCCCATGACTTCATGTGACTTGACTGCCCTCAACCCGCTACTCGACCAACGCTCGCTGGATTCGTTGCATGAGCGCCAGGTCTTGTGAGTGCGCTGTGTGCGTGGGTCGAGTAGGTTCTGGCGGCGTCGGCCAGCGATCTTTGGAGCGCGCAACGGGCTTTCACGGGCCGAGAGTCGCCGCCAGAACCGTATCGAGACCCGATGGTTGCCAGGTGCGGCCCGCTCGCTGGTCTCGATACGCTGGAAGCGCCTGACCTCATGCGATCTGGCTGCCCTCAACCCGCTACTCGACCAACGCTCGACTGGATTCGTTGCATGAGCGCCAGGTCTTGTGAGTGCGCTGTGTGCGTGGGTCGAGTAGGTTCTGGCGGCGTCGGCCAGCGATCTCCGCAGCGCGCAACGGGCTTCCACGAGCCGAGAGTCGCCGCCAGAACCGTATCGAGACCCGATGGTTGCCAGGCGCGACCCGCTCGCTGGTCTCGATACGCTGGAAGCGCCTGACTTCATGTGCTTTGACTGCCCTCAACCCGCTACTCGACCAACGCTCGACTGGTCTCGATACGCTGGAAGCGCCTGACCTCATGCGATTTGGCTGCCCTCAACCCGCTACTCGACCAACGCTCGACTGGATTCGTTGCAGGAGCGTCAGGTAGCCAGATCACTCATTACCCATTACACCATTACCCATTTCCCCGTTCCCATGCGAATTCTTTACCTTACCCACAATGTCACCTGGAAGGGCGGCGGCGCGTTTTTTCATGCCTATCACCTGGCGCGCCACCTGGTGCGGCGCGGCCATGAGGTGACTCTGCTGACCATCTCGCCCAAGGCGCGGACCGGCTTTCATCAGTTCGAGGCGGCGGGGGTGCGCATCGTCGAGACCCCTGACCTGCTGCCCGGACAGGGGCGCACCGGCTGGGATCCGTGGGATGTCTTGCAGCGCATCCGCTTCGTCAGCAACGAACACTACGACATCGTGCATGGGCTGGAATCCCGCCCGGCGGTCGCCTTGCCGGCCCTTTGGCTCAAGATCACCCAGGGCACGCCCACCATTCTGGACTGGGCCGATTGGTACGGCCGCGGGGGCACCGCCTCGGAGCGCGGGCGGATCATCCGCACCTTCATGCAGCCGGTGGAGACCTTCTGCGAGGAGACCTTCTATCCCTGGGCCGATGCTGTGGTCGCCATGGGCGAGCCGCTGCTGGAGCGGGCGGCCGCCCTGGGCATCCAGCGCCAACGCATGATCACCCTGCTCAACGGCTGTGACCCCGAAGGCCTGACCCCCTACAGCGTCGAGGAAGCCCGCAGCCGCCTGACGACCGTGCCGCGCGGTGCCTTCGTGCTGGGCTATGTGGGGGTCATGCGCGCCACCACCGCCAAGCTGCTCTTCTCCGCCCTCTCGCTGATCAAGCAGATGATCCCGCAGCCGGTCAAGGTGTTGTGCGTCGGCAACCACAAGCTCAAGGACTTCTGGTCCTTCGTGCCGGCCGACTGCCGCGAGGATGTGATCGAGACCGGCTGGATCGATTACGACGATCTGAACGTCTATTTGAGCGCCTCGGATGTGATGGTATTGCCCTTCCAGCGCATGATCGCCACCGACAACATCTGGCCCTCGAAGCTCAACGACTACCTGGCCGTGGGCCGGCCCACCGTGGCCACCAACATGCGCATCCTGCGGCCCCTGTTCAACGCCTATGACATCGGCCTGCTGACTGAGGACACGCCGCTGGCCTTTGCCCAGGGCGTCGTCACCATGCTGCTCAGCCCGGACGTGCGAGCCCGCCAGAGCCTCAGCGCCCGCGCCCTGGCCGAGGGCGAGCTCTCCTGGGAGCATCAGGCCGGCCAGTTGGAGCAGTTCTACATCAAGCTTATCGGATCAAGGAGAGCATAGGATGGCATTTTGGCCTGGGAAAAAGGTCCTGGTCACAGGTGGAACCGGCTTCATCGGTTCGCACCTGGTGGAGATGCTGGTAGCGGCCGGCGCCCGTGTGCGGGTGGTTGGACGTCTGCGCAAAGGGTCGCTGGACAATCTGGCCGCGGTGCGCCAGGAGATCGAGCTGCTGACCGGCGACATCAGCCAGTTGGACGAGGCGCGCCGCGCGGCCGCCGGCCAGGAGATCGTCATGCACCTGGGCGCTAAGCTGACCGGCATCGGCTACAACGTGACCCACTCCGGCGACATGTTCTACCAGAACTCCGTGGTCAACTTGCAGATGATGGAGGCGGCCCGGCTGGAGCAGGTGGAGCGCTACCTCTGCGTCAGCTCGGCCTGCGTCTACCGCCGCACAGCGCCCACTCCCACCGCCGAGGAGGAGGGCTTCCTCGAAGACCCCGAACCGACCAACTTCGGCTATGGCTGGTCCAAGCGGCTGGCCGAGGTGCAGGCCCGCGCTTACGCCATGGAATATCCGATGCAGATCGCGATCGTGCGCCCCTACAACGCCTACGGCCCGCGCGACGACTTCGACTGGGAGACATCGCACGTCATCCCCGCCACCATTCGCAAGGTCTTCGAGCGCGACCGGATCGTCGTCTGGGGCGATGGCAGCCAGTTGCGCACCTTCGTCCACGCGCGCGATGTGGCGCGCGGCATGATGCTGGCCATGGAGCGCGACCCGCAGCCCGATCCCATCAACCTGGCCAGCGACGAGCTGGTCAGCATCAAGGACCTGGTGCTGACGGTGCGCCGCCTGTCCGGCCGCGAGGTGCCGGTCGAGTTCGACACCAGCAAGCCGGCCGGCCAAGCTATCCGCCAGGCCGACCTGAGCAAGGCGCAGGCCCTGCTGGGCTATCGGCCCCAGGTGTCGCTGGAAGAGGGGCTGGCGGAGACCATCGACTGGTACCGCCGCCACGTCCTGTCGTCGCCCGCCTGAGCGTGCCAGAGGAGTTGAGCTGTGCCTAAAGCGTTAGTGACCGGCGGCGCCGGTTTCATCGGCTCCCACACCGTCGATCTGTTGTTGGCGCGCGGCTATCACGTGCGCGTGCTCGATGCGCTGACCCCGCCGGTACACCAGGAGGGGATCACGCCTGACTATCTCGACGCGGAGGTGGAGTTTATCCAGGGCGACGTGCGCGACCGCACCGCCATGCGTCGGGCCCTCGACGGCGTCGATGTCGTCGTTCACCTGGCCGCCTACCAGGACTATCTGACCGACTTCAGCCGCTTCTTCGACGTCAACGCCACCGGCACCGCGCTGCTCTACGAGCTGATCGTCAACGACCGGCTGCCGGTGCAGAAGGTGGTGGTGGCCAGCAGCCAGTCGGTCTACGGCGAGGGCAAATACTGCTGCCCGCTGGATGGGATCGTCTACCCGCCGTTGCGACCTGAGGCGCAGCTCAAGGCCCGCCAGTGGGAGGTGCGTTGCCCACAGTGCGGCGGCCCGCTGCAGGTGGAGATCAGCGACGAGGCGCAGGTGCGGCCGCACAACCAGTACGCCATGTCCAAATACACCCAGGAGATGATCGCGCTCAACCTGGGCCAGCGCTACGGCATTCCCACCGTGGCCATGCGCTACTCCATCACCCAGGGGCCGCGCCAGAGCTTCCGCAACGCCTATTCGGGCATCTGCCGCATCTTCGTCACCCGCATGCTGGCCGGCCAGCCGCCCATCGCCTACGAGGATGGCGGGCAACTGCGCGATTACGTCTACGTGGGCGACGTGGCGCGCGCCAACCTGCTGGTGTTGGAAGACCCGCGCGCCGATTATCAGGTGTTCAACGTGGGCGGCGGCCGCGCTGTCAGCGTCTTGCAGTATGGCGCGCTGGCCGCGCAGGTGCTGGGCGTCGAGCTGGCGGTGGCCGTGCCGGGGGAATATCGTTTCGGCGACACGCGCCACATCATCTCGGACATCAGCCGGCTGCGCGGCCTGGGCTGGGAGCCAACCACGCCGCTGCCGCAGATCATCGCCGACTACGCAGCCTGGGCGCGGCAGCAGCCGGGCCTGGGCGACCCCTACGCGCAGGCCGAGCAGGTGATGAAGCAATTGGGCACGGTGCGCACGGCAGGGCCATGACGCCTGACCCCACCGGAAGCCTGCTGCTGGCTCTGTGCAACAGCGAGCAGAGCGACGCGGCGCGGACGAGTATCGCCGATCTGCTGGCCCAGCCCATCGACTGGCCGCGGCTGGGCGAGCTGGCCGCGCTGCATGGCGTCGTCGGGTTGGTGCGGCGCAACGCCAGCGCGCTGGGCGTGCAGGCCAGCGTACCGACGCCGGTCTGGCAGGCCATGGACGCGGCCGCGACGCAGATCGCTTTCGATGGCATGGTACACCTGCGGGAGACGGCCGCCATGACGACGGCGCTGACCCAGGTGGGCATCGATCCCATTCTGCTGAAAGGCCAGGCTCTGTCCGACCTGCTCTACGACGATCCGCTGGTGCGTCCTTCCAGCGACATCGACCTGCTGATCCGGCGCGATGAGCTGGACGCGGCGCAGCAGGCGCTGGCGGCGATCGGCTATCTGCCGCAGTCGGCGGCCTGGCGCGACCATGAGCAGATCGGCAACTACCACATCAGCCTGTGGCGCGAGGCGCTGCCTGGCCACAGCGTGTTGCTGGAGCTGCACTGGGACATTGGCCGCGGCGGCTTGTTTGGCTATGATCTGGCGGCGTGGTGCAGCCATGCCCAGCCCTTTGCCTTGACCGGCGCGCCCACTGGTCTGCGCCGCTTTGCCCCTGACGATCAGTTGCTGCACATGGCGCTGCACATGCGCAAGCATCGCTATGTCGGCCTGCGCTGGCTGGTCGATGTGGCCGGGCTGCTGAGCCGCTTTCGTGCGCAGCTCGACTGGCAGTACCTGACCACTACCGCCCGGCAGGCGGGGTTGACGGTGTTGCTCTACACCAGCCTGGCGCTGGCCAACCGTCTGTTGGCGGCCCCGGTCGATCCGGCGCTGCTGGCATCCTTGCAGCCATCGGCCTGGCGGCGGCGTCTGCTGCATTCGACGCTGAACCAGGACGCGCTGCTGGCGCCGCTGGAGCGCGAGGATGTGGGCTGGACCCAACTGGCGCCGGTGGAGGTCTTGCTGATCGACCGCCCCGCCGCGATGGCGCATGAACTGCGCTACCGGCTGTGGCCGCCGCCCGAGGCCGTGCTGGGCGCGCAGGCCTACCCGATGACCCGCGGCCAACGCCTGGCCTTTCACCTGCGCCGCCTGGCCGACCGCGGCGCGGTGATGGTCGAGTAAGCTGCCGCCCATCGCTCTGGCCCCATCGCTCTGGCCGGTCTCCGACCGAGCCAGCCCAACCGCCCACCCATCGCTCTGGCCGGTCTCCGACCGAGCCAGGCCAACCGTCCACCCATCGCTCTGGCCGGTCTCCGACCGAGCCAGGCCACCTGATCTGGCGAGCGCGGCCCGACGGGCACGGTCAGAGACCGGCCCGAGCAACAAGCATCCTGAACAAAATCGCCCCAGCATCATCAAACAGACCCACATCCAAAAAGCCATGTAACTATACAGGTACCCTGCTCCCGGCGGATCCGTGATCCGCCGGGTGTGCGCCCAACAACGCCGCCGGTTCACGGAACCGGCTTGAGCAGTGAGTGAAGACCGATTTAGGCCGACGTGTACCTGTGCTCCCGGCGGATCCGTGATCCGCCGG
>JAKQCW010000208.1 GCA_029558955.1 Chloroflexota bacterium | reverse complement strand
GGGCGGTGGAGTTGTTCAGAACGCCGCGCCGTGGTATGATTCCGCGGCCGTTCCGCCCAACGCAGGGCGCGCCATCGACCTGTCACGTTCAACAGCGACCGCCCCACCCATCCCTGATCCCCACGAAACCTGGCATGACCGCCTACACCGAAGATCTGATCCACAGCCTGACGACCCTCAACCGGATCGCCGAGACCCTCAACCGCGCGGACGATGTGATCAGCGCGCTGAGAATGGCGCTGGCTGACCTGGTCGAGCTCATGGGGCTGGAGACGGGCTGGATCTTCCTCAAGGACCCCGCGGCCAGAAGTCAGTGGTTTGGCCGCGGCTTCACCCTGGCCGCCGAGTACAACCTGCCGCCGACCATGGCGCGCACCAAAGCGGCCGTCTGGAAGGGAGGGTGCGACTGCCAGGCCTTTTGCAACCGGGACACGCTGACGGAGCCGTTCAACGAGGTGCGCTGTTCGCGGCTGGCCGGGATCAAGGGCGACGAGCGCGCCGGCCTGACGGTGCATGCCTCGGCGCCCCTGCGCTCGGGCAACCAGACCCTGGGCATCCTCAACGTGGCCGCGCCCGACTGGCAGAGCTTCACCCCGGAGGCGCTGGCGCTGCTGGCCAACGCCGGCAGCTTGATGGGCATCGCTCTGGAGCGCGCCCGCCTGGTCGATCTGTTGCGGGAGCAGCGCATCGACGAGCAGGCCGCGCTGTTGGAATTCTCCAACCAACTGCTGGGACGCTTGCAGCAGCGAGACCTGCTGGACTTCGTGGTGCGCGAGGTAGGGCGGCTGACCGGGGTCGACGCGGTGGCCCTGGTCGCGCCTGACGCCGATGGACGGCTGCTGTTCAAGGCAGCTACCGGCTGGCGGGTGGATCCGGCCGCGGCCGCGACGACCATGCCTGACGACGAGTTCAACATCGTCGGCCAGGTGATGGATTCCCAGCGGCCCTTTCTGGCCGAAGACCTGGAAGCACACGTGTTGCCGCTCTACCAGCTGGAGTGGCTGCAAGGGGAGGATTTCCGCGGCTACACCGTGGTTCCCCTGATCATCGAGGGGCAATCCATCGGCGCGCTGCTGCTCAACACCCGCCAGCCGCGCCTGCTTTCGGAGATGGAGTTGCGCTTTCTGCGTCTGCTGGCCAATCAGACCGCCATCGCGGTGGATGGACTGCGGCTGCGCCAGGAGGAGGCGCAGCGCCAGCGCATGCAGGAGGAGCTGAGCCTGGGCCGGCAGATCCAGCTCAGCATGCTGCCCAAGCAGAGCCCGGCCCTGCCCGGCTGGCAGATCGACGCCGTCTACCAGGCCGCGCGCATGGTGGGCGGCGATTTCTACGACTTCTTCGATCTGCCGGGCGAGCCGCGCCGGCTGGGCATGGCGATCGCCGATGTGGCCGACAAGGGGGTGCCGGCCGCGCTGTTCATGGCGCTGAGCCGCACGGTGTTGCGCACCATGGCCCTCAGCGGCCGCGGGGCCGCGGCCACCCTGCTGCGCGCCAACCAGTTGATCCTCAACGACAGCCAGAGCGATCTCTTTCTCAGCGCGTTCTATGCCATCCTGGAGCCGGAGACGGGCCGCCTGCTCTATGCCAATGCCGGCCACAACCGCCCGCTGTGGCATCGCGCGGCCGCGGGCGCGGCGCAGGAACTGCGCGCCCGCGGCATCGTCTTGGGCGTCTTCGAAGAGGCCGCCATCGAGGAGCAACGCATCGTGATCGAGCCGGGCGACGTGCTGCTTTTCTACACCGATGGTCTGTCGGAAGGGTTGGACGTCCACGGGCGCATGTTCGGCGTGCCGCGGCTGGCAGAGCTGCTCAGGCAACACGCCCAATGCGACGCGCACGAGATCAGCAGCGCCATCGTCGCGGCCCACAACCAGTTCACCGCCGGCGCCGAACAGTCGGACGACGTGACCTTCTTCGTGGTGAAACGAGTTGCCAATCCAGAGGCGTCGCCCGCCGTCAGCCCGTCCTGACTGCTCCCGCCCCTTCCATAGAACCGGCCGCGGCAGCGCCTGCCAGGCCCAGCGCTTGCGTCCCGGATCACCCTTTCATCCCCAGGAGTTCCCATGACCATCACCCACAAACTCGCCCTGATCGGCTTCGGCACCGTTGGCCAGGGACTGGCCGAGATCCTGCTGGCCAAAGGCGATGAGCTGGCCGACCGCTACGGCGTGCGCTTCCAGGTCGTCGCGGTCAGCGATCTGCTCAAGGGCAGCTTGTACGATCCCGCTGGGCTGGATCTGGCCGCGCTGCTGGATGCGGCGCGGCGCACCGGCAAGCTGCACGACTATGCCGATCCCCGGCCGGCCCGCGAGCCGCAAAGCGGCTGGGACAGCCTGCGCACCATCCGCGAGAGCAACGCCGACACCGTGGTCGAGATCAGTTGGACCGACGTGCAGACCGGCCAGCCGGCCATCGACCATGTCAAGGCCGCCTTCGGGAGCGGCAAGCACGCGGTGCTGACCAACAAGGGGCCGGTGGCGCTGGCCTATCGCGAGCTGGACGAACTGGCCGCGGCGCAGGGCGTCCTCTTCCGTTTCGAGGGCACGGTGATGAGCGGCACCCCCACCATCCGACTGGCCCGCAGCGCGCTGGCCGGCTGTCAGATCAGCCAGATGCAGGGCATCCTCAACGGCACCACCAACTACATTCTGACGCAGATGGAGGGGGGCCAGAGCTACGCCGACTCGCTGGCCGAGGCGCAGCGGCTGGGCTATGCCGAGGCCGACCCCACGGCCGACGTGGAAGGCTGGGACGCGGCCGGCAAGGCGGTGATTCTGGCCAACGTGCTGATGGGCGGCGACCTGCGCGTGGCCGACGTGGACCGCACCGGCATCAGCGGGCTGAGCCTGGCGGATGTGGAGGCTGCCCGGGCGGCCGGCGAACGCTGGAAGCTGATCGCGCGCGTCTGGCAGGAAGACAACGTCGCCAGGGCCAGCGTCCGCCCCACCCGCCTGCCGCTCAGCCATCCCCTGGCCGGCGTCTCCGGCGCGGTCAACGCCTGCACCTACACCACCGACCTGCTGGGCGATGTGACCCTGATCGGCCCCGGCGCGGGACGGACGGAGACCGGCTATGCGGTGTTGGGCGATCTGCTGGAGATTGTTCGTGAAGCGTAACGAGTAACTCGTAACCCGGAATCGCGCACACGCTTTGCTCTTTTCCGGGTTACGCATTACGCATTACTCGTTACGCCTCACGCCTCACGCCCCTCAAGGAGTCAAAATGCCTCACCAGTTCACCACCATCATCGAACCGTTCAAGATCAAGGCCGTGGAGCCGATCCACTTCACGACGCGCGAGCACCGCGCCCGGGCGCTGGCTGAGGCCGGCTACAATCTCTTCCTGCTGCACGCCGACGATGTGCTGATCGACCTGTTGACCGACAGCGGCACGGGCGCGATGTCCTCGGAGCAGTGGGCTGGCATGATGCGCGGCGATGAGAGCTACGCCGGGGCCAGATCCTTTTACGCCTTCGAGGCCGCGGTGCAGAGCATCACCGGCTACAGCCATGTTATCCCCACGCACCAGGGGCGCGCGGCCGAGCGCATCCTCTTCGGCGTGCTCTGCCGGCCGGGCGATGTGGTGCCCAACAACAACCATTTCGACACCACCCGCGCCAACGTGGAGTACCGCAAGGCCGAGGCGCGTGACCTGGTGGCCGAGCCGGGCCGCCACCCGGCTGAGCTGCACCCCTTCAAGGGCAACATCGACCTGGAGGCCTTGGAGCGCACCATCGTCGAGGTGGGGGTGGACAAGATCCCCCTGGCGATGCTGACCGTCACCAACAACGCGGGCGGCGGCCAGCCGGTGAGCATGGCCAATATCCGCGCTGTGAGCGAAATCTGCCGCCGGCATGGCCTGCTTTTCATCCTGGACGCCTGCCGCTTCGCCGAAAACGCCTGGTTTATCAAGGAGCGCGAGGAAGGCTACGCGGACAAGGCGCCGCTGGAGATCGCGCGCGAGATCTTCAGCTATGCCGACGGCTGCACCATGAGCGCCAAGAAGGATGGCCTGGCCAACATCGGCGGCTTTCTGGCGCTGAACGATCCGCCCTACGACAGCGAACGCTATCGCGATTTGCCGCAGCGTTGCAGGAATCAACTGATTCTCACCGAGGGCTTCCCCACCTACGGCGGGCTGGCCGGCTATGACCTGGAGGCCATCGCCGTGGGGCTGCGCGAGGTGCTGCGGGAGGACTATCTGCGCTACCGCATCCGCTCCACGGCCTATCTGGGTGAGAAGCTGCTGGCGGCTGATGTGCCCATCGTCCAGCCGCCCGGCGGCCACGCCATCTACATCGACGCCCGCGCCATGTTGCCGCACATTCCGCCCCATCAATACCCTGGCCAGGCGCTGGCCGCGGCCATGTATCTGGAAGCGGGCATTCGGCCGGTGGAGATCGGTCAGGTGGTCTTTGGCCGGCCCACGCCCGACGGCAGCCCGGAGGAGCTCGCCGGCCTGGATCTGGTGCGGCTGACCATCCCGCGGCGGGTCTATACCCAGAGCCACATCGACTACGTGGCCGAGGCGCTGGCCTACCTGGCAGGTCGGCGGGAGCAGATCGGCGGCCTGCGCATCACCTGGCAGGCGCCGGTGCTGCGCCACTTCACGGCGCGCTTCGAGCCGCTGGGAGGGCGAGGCGGAGGTCGTTGACCCGGTACGGTTCAGGTGTCCAGGATGCCAGAGGGCTGGCATCCCGGACTTTCCAACATGTCGGGGGGCTTTTCCGTTGGGACGCTGACAGACCGGCGCGGGCGGCGCTGGCTTTGGCGCAATGGGCGCGCCGTGTTATACTGTCGGAGTGGCAACGGTGCGTCAGCGTTCGGTTGTCGCCGAAACACCCAACGTCGAAAGCCTCTCCCTTCGGGCAGCCTGTAGCGACGCCTCAACGAGTCACCTGTCATGCCGTCCCCCTCTGACGTTCGTCGCCCTTTCTCTCGCTGGTCTCCAACCTCCTTCGATGGCCAGGTGCGGCTCTTCCTGCTGCCCTTTCTGCTGGGCTCGCTGGTGCTGATCGTGCTGCCGGCGCTGATCACCGTGGGCGTGGCCTTCACCAAGTACAACGCCATCCAGCCCCCGGTCTGGGTCGGGCTGGACAACTTTCGCACCCTGTGGAATTCGCCGCTGGCCCGCCTCTCCCTGCGCAGCTCCTTGCAGTTCATCTTTCTGGCTGTGCCGCTGCGGGTGCTGGGCGCGCTGGCGTTGGCCATGCTCGTGCAGCCGGCCGGCCGGCTCTTCGGCGGCCTGCGCGCTGCGGTCTATCTGCCGACCATCATCCCCGAGGGCGCTTTTGCCCTGATCTTCCTGTGGATTCTCAACCCGCTCTACGGGCCGCTGAACGCGGTGCTGGGCGGCTTGGGGCTGCCGACGCCTGACTGGCTGCTGAACCCCACCACCGCCCGCCTGAGCTTCGTGCTGATGGCGCTGTTCACCATCGGCGAGGGGATGGTGGTGCTGCTGGTGGGCCTGAAGACCATTCCCAAGGTCTACTATGAGGTGGCGCGGGTGGATGGCGCCGGCGCCTGGCAGTCCTTCTGGCGCATCACCCTGCCGCTGCTGACCCCCTGGCTGCTGGTGCTGACCTTCCGCGATATCGTGGTCAGCCTGCAAAACACCTTCACGCCGTCGTTTGTGATGACCTACGGCGGCCCCTACTACGCCACCACATTTATTCCGCTGCTGCTCTTCGAGCTGGCCTTCGACCTGTTCGACTTCGGCGCGGCCGCGGCGATGATGGTGGTGATGTACATTTTGACCGGCCTGTTGGTGATCGGCATCATCAATCTGGTCGGCCTGAGCAATCGCGATGATGTCGTCTGAGCAGGAGTCGCGCCCGTCTGCCGGCGCGCTGGTGGATGGACGCGACGGGGCTCGGTCGGAGACCGGCCCGAGCGGCGTGGCTGGCGGGGCTCGGTCGGAGACCGGCCCGAGCAGCGTGGCTGGCGGGGCTCGGTCGGAGACCGGCCCGAGCGATGAGACCGGCCCGAGCGATGAGACCGGCCCGAGCGGTGAGACCGGCCTGAGCGGCGCGGCTGGCCCGCGCGGCGACGGCAGAGCGTGGCGCGGGCGGGTGCAGTTTGTTGCGCTGGCCGCCGTGGCCAGCGCGGTGGCTGTGGTCTTTGTGCTGCCGCTGCTGTGGATGGCGACGGTGTCGCTGCGGCCCGTCGGCCTGCCGCCGCCGCGCAGCGTGGAGTGGTGGCCCAGCGACCCGCAGTGGGGGAACTATGTCGAGATCTTCCGCCTGCTGCCCATGAGCCGCTACCTGCTCAACTCGCTGGCGGTGGTGGCTGTGTCGGTGCCGCTGACCCTGTTGACCGCCTCGCTGGCCGGCTTCGGCCTGGCGCAGCTCAAAGATCCCTGGCGTTCACGGCTGTTGATGCTCACCGTCTTTCTGTTGATGGTGCCCCCTTCGGCCGTCTGGCTCTTTCGCTACCAGATGCTGAGCTGGACCGGCCTGTTGACCACCCTCTGGTCGCTGATTCTGCCGGCCATTGCCGGCGGCAGCCCGCTGCTGGTGCTGCTGTTCTACTGGACCTTCCGGCGCATGCCGGCTGAGATGATCGAGGCCGCCCGGCTGGAGGGCGCCGACGCGCTGATCACCTGGCGGCGCCTGGCCATGCCCATGGCCAAGCCGACGACGGCCGCGTCCATCGTGTTGTCCTTCGCGCTCTTCTGGAACGATTTCACCAACCCGGTGTTGTATCTCTACCGGCCGCAGACCTACACCCTGCCCATCGGCGTGCAGATTCTCAAGCAGATGGACGCCACCAACTGGCCGCTGCTGATGGCCGGGGCCACCTTCATGACCCTGCCCGTCGTTCTCTTGTTTTTGGCTTTGCAGCCGCTCTTTCTGAGCGACAAATCGATTCATGCACTGTTGGAGAAAGGCTGATGAATAGAAGCATTCTGCTCACATTGCTGGTGATTGCCCTGCTGCTGCCTATGGCGGCAGCCTGTGTGGCGCCGCCGCCGTTGACCACCGTTTCCTTCATGGTGTCGGGCGGCCAGGAGGAGTACGAGGCCTACAAGACGCTGGTCGAGGCGTTCCAGTCGGACAACCCGGACTATCGCATCGATCTGCGCTATGTGCCCGATGACAAGGACTACCGCCGTCGGCTGGCGGCTGATTTCTCGGCCGGCGCGCCCTCCGATGTCTTTCTGCTCAACTACCGCCGCATCGCGCCCTTTGCCTCCGAAGGCGCCATGGCCCCCATCGGCTCGATGCTGGCGCAGAGCACGGTCATCAAGGAGGCTGACTTCTACCAGCCGGCCATCGACGCCTTTCGCTACAACGGCGAGCTGTGGTGCCTGGCGCAGAACGTCTCCAGCCTGGTGATGTACTACAACAAGTCGCTCTTCGACGCGGCCGGTGTGGCCTATCCCAACGCCGATTGGACCTGGGATGACTTCGTCGCCGCGGCCCGGGCGTTGACGGTGGACAACGACGGCGACGGCGTCACCGATCAGTTCGGCGTGGCTATCGACCCCTCGCTGATTCGCCTGGCCCCCTTCATCTGGCAAAACGGCGGCGAGCTGGTGGATGACAGCGCCAACCCGACGCGGCTGACCATCGACAGCCCCAAGGCGCAGGAGGCCTTCCAGTGGTTCGTGGACTTGCAGGTCAAGGAGCAGGTCGCGCCCGACGCCGCGGCTGAGGCCGCACGTGAAGGCGAAAGCCGTTTCCTGGATGGCACGGTGGGCATGTACTTCAACAGCCGGCGCTCCACCCCCACCATGCGCACCATCGAGAGCTTCGACTGGGACGTAGCGCCGCTGCCGCGCGGCGCACAGCCGGCCGGCGTCCTGCACGTCGATGGCTATTGTCTGGCCGAGCAGAGCAAGAACAAGGAGGCTGCCTGGAAATTCATCGAATACGCCAACTCGCCCCGTGGTCAGGAGATCATCGCCCGCACCGGCCGCACCGTGCCTTCGCTGCGGGCGGTGGCCGAGTCGCCGGCTTTCCTCGACCCCGAGGCCAAACCCGCCAGCAGCCAGGTCTGGCTTGACGTGGTGCCGACGCTGCGACCGGTGCCCGTCTACGTCAACTGGCCCCCTATCGAAGACGCGGTGAGCAAAGAGATCGAGCGCGCCTTTTATGGCCAGGCCACGGTTGAAGAGGCCACCTCTGCCGCTCTGAGCATCACCGAGCCGATGTTCAACAAGTGACGAAGTCCAGCTTTCAGCCGGCTGTGACTTCTGTCCCCTGCGTTTTCGCCCCAATCTTCTGTTCGTAGGAGCAACAATGAAACACACACGCAAGATCTTTGGCGCAATCGCCATTCTGTTGGTCGCCAGCTTGGTGGTCTGGATGCCAGCAGATCTGACCAACACCGCCAACCAGGCCGGCCAGCGCGGCTTTGCCGGCCTGACAACGACCAACCAGCAGAACGGCCCAACGGTCGAGCAGTGGGTGGGCGAGGCGGTGACGCCTGTGCTGACCCAGGCCGCACGCGACCTGCCCCCCAGCGCGCCCGTGCCGCAGCTCGACCGCGAAATCAACCCGCGCATGAACTTCAGCGGGGACATGGTCAAGGATTTCGACCCGCCCAACGGCCCCGATCCGCTGTTGGCGCTGCAAGAGGCCGCGCCGGCCGCCCAGCCCGACGGCTTCAGCACGCCGATCTTCAACCTCAACGGCCAGGGCTACACCTTCGTCAACCCGCCGGACACCGTGGGCGATGTGGGCAAGAACCACTACGTCCAGATGATCAACGCCACCGACGTCGCGATCTACAACAAGAGCACGGCCGCGCTGATCCAGACCTTCGCGCTGACCTCGCTGGGCGGCTGTTCGACCGGCAACGGCGACCCGATCGTGCTCTACGATCAGATGGCCGACCGCTGGTTCCTGAGCGAATTCGGCCCTGGCAACTCGCTGTGCATCTTCATCTCGCAGACGCCCGACCCGCAGGGTGCATACTATTCCTATCAGTTCAGCACGCCGAGCTTCCCCGACTATCCCAAGTACGGCGTCTGGCCTGATGCCTACTATGCCACCACCAACGAGAGCAGCCCCGCGATCTATGCCATGGACCGGGCCAAAATGCTGATCGGCCAGCCGGCCACCTCGCAGCGCTTCACCGCTACCGGGCTGTCGGGCTTCGGCTTCGAGGCGCTGACCCCCGCCGACCTGGATGGCATGACCCCGCCGCCGGCCGGCTCGCCCAACTTCATCATGCGCCACGTGGACACCGAAGCCCATGGCGTGGCAGGCTATCCTAGCAACGACCTGCTGGAGATCTACGCCTTCTCGGTGAACTGGACGACGCCTGCCAACTCGACCTTCACCAAGCTCCCCGACATCGTGACGGCCGAGTTCGACTCGACGCTCTGCGGCCTGACCTCCTTCTACTGCATGGGCATGCCGGGTGTTTCCCAGGGCAACAGCTCGTCGCTGGACCCGCTGCGCGAGGTGATCATGAACCGCCTGGCCTACCGCAACTTCGGCACACACCAGGCGCTGGTGGGCAACTTCGTCACCGATGTCGGCAACAACTACGGCGGCGTGCGCTGGTTCGAGCTGCGCAAGACGGGCGCCGGCGCCTGGACGCTCTACCAGGAGGGCACCTACGCCCCTACCACCACCGACAACCGCTGGATGGCCGGCATCGCCCAGGATGGCTCCGGCAACATCGCCCTGGGCTACAATGTCTCCAGCCAGACCATCTATCCGTCGATCCGCTACGCCGGCCGTCTGGCCTCTGATCCGCTGGGCACGCTGCCACAGGGCGAGTACACCCTGGTCAGTGGATCGGCCAACAACGGCAGCAATCGTTACGGCGACTACTCGGCCATGAGCATCGACCCCTTCGATGACTGCACCTTCTGGTTCACCGGCCAGTGGAACGACGCCAGCCAGTGGAAGACCCGCATCGGCGCCTTCAAGTTCGACGCCTGCGGTACGACCAACTTCACCCTGGACGCCACCCCCGACAACGTGCAGGTCTGCTCCCCCGCCGACGCCAGCTACACCGTCTCGACCGCTGCCGTCGGCGGCTTCACGGGCGCGGTGAATCTGAGCGCCGTCGGCAACCCTGGCGTGGCCAGTTTCGCGCCCAACCCAGTGACCCCGCCCGGCAACAGCACGTTGACAGTCAGCGGCGCTTCGGTCGGTTCCTACACCTTCGACATCTACGGGACCAGCGTGATCACCCCCAGCCTGGTGCAATCTGACACGGTTGGCCTGGAAGTGGTGGCGGCCGCGCCGGGCGCGCCCACGCTGCTGACGCCGGCCAACGGCGCGCTGAACGTGCCGGCCGCGCCCACCTTCACCTGGA
>JAKQCW010000181.1 GCA_029558955.1 Chloroflexota bacterium | reverse complement strand
CAAACGAGCAAGCCAGCAGCCAGCAATTCCAAATATGGGCGGAGTCGAGGCTTCAGCCGGGTCTGGACGATGCGAGTTGAGCGTGCAAACCCGGCTGAAGCCTCGACTCCAGTTTGGCAATCGCCATATTTGGAATTGCTGGCCAGCAGCGCGCCAACCAGAGGCTTACATGACGCGCGCCGGATTGATGTTCAGTCTTTGACGTCCCTGTACGCGGTCACCTGCTTACCCCATCACGGTCGCATCCACTCCAGGTCGGCCAGGAAAAGCGCGCCGCTGGGCGTCTGATCGAAGAGCAGCGCGATCCCGGCGATGTCGCTCAGATCGACGCCGGTGAAGCTGTCCAGGGGCAAGCGGATGGCGGTCAGCGGCACGCGGCCGGTGAAGAAGCGGACGCCCAGGGCGTCGTCCTCCTGCATCACGCCCGGCGGATAGCCCAGCGCCGGCTCAGCCGGCCGCGTGGTCACCACGGCGCTCTGGCCGGCGCGGTCGGTCAGTTGCACGCTGAAGGCCTGCGGCTGGCCGGCCGCGTTGAGCGGCGAAGCCGGATCCACCGCCGCGCGCAGGCCGAGGGTGGTGTAGCCGCTCAGGTCGCCCGCGCCTTCAGGCAGGGCGAAGCGCAGGGCCGCGCCTGGCTGCTCCCAGGAAACCACGGCGTGCGCCGGCTGGCCGGGCACGGTGACGATGTTGCGCTGGCAGGGCTCGCTGCCGGGCAGCGTCTGCGCGCTGTAGAAGCCCTTGGGGCAGAAGTGGGTGGCCGCGTGCTCCGCTGTGACCGCGCCGCCCAGCCGGTTGGTGGTCAATTCCGCCGCATCGGCTGGCAGCAGCACGGTCTGGCGGTCGGCCACGGACGCCAGGAAGGCCACACGCGCCGGCAGGCCGTACAGCTCGTCGGGCGCCGGCGCGGTCACATCCAGCCCCAGGCGGACGCGGGCTGCGTCCACCGTCGCGGCGTCCTCGTCGAAGAGCGTGGCCAGGAAGTCGCCGGCGTAGTCCACCAGCCAGGCGCGCTGCGTCTCCCCTTCCAGCAGCGTTGCGCAGTCGGGCCGATCGCCGTGCGTGACCATATCGCGCGCCAGGAGGGTGTTGAAGCCGTTGTGGGTGGCCCCCTCCAGCCAGACCGAGCTCGCCCATGCGGTTTGATCGGGGGCCAGCCGCGGCCCCTCGAAGAAGAACTGGCCGTCCTGACTGATCACATCGCCGTCGCAGGCGGATTGGATCGTCGCCAGCGGCGCGCTGACGCTGGCCCAGGGGTCGATGAAGACATTCGCACCGGCGATGAGCAGCACACCGGCCGCCGGCCCGTAGCCGCGGTTGGCCGCCATCAGCTCGGGGTTGTTGGCCAGGTCAACCGCGGCCTCGCCCCCGCGCGAGTGGCCCAGCAGCGCCAGCCGGCTCAGATCGGCCTGCCCGGCCAGCTCGAGGCCGAAGGCGTTGTCGCCGCCCTCCGTGGCCTTGGCCAGCGCCTGCATGGTCAAATCGAACAGTTGCCCCAGCCGCTCGCCCGCGTCCGGCTCGCCGAAGCCAAAGGTGTGCTCGGCGTTGAAATTGGGGGCCAGCGCCACGTAGCCCTGCCCGGCCAGCGCCTCCACCAGATAGGCGAAGCCGCTGTAGTTGCGCTGCTCCACATCGGAATCGCACGGCCAGCGGTCCACCCCCATCTCATCCACGGGGCAGCCGGGGTGCGTGCCGTGGATGATCACCGCCACGGGGAAGGGACCGTCGCCCTCGGTGGGTGCGGCGATCAGGCCGTTCAGCCGCACCGGCATCTGGCGGAAGCGGCTCTCCTCGGGGAAGCGCTGCTGGAGGATGGTGGTTTCGCCCAGGTCGTACTCGACGGCAGTGGGCGGCGCAGCGGGAGCCTCAGTCGGGCCGGCCGCCGGCGCGTCGGTCGCGTCGGGGGCGGGCGTCACTGCCAGGGGCGGGGCCGTGCAGGCCGCGGCCAGCAGCAGTGCGCCGATCAGCCAAAGGAATCGGGTTGTGAACCTGGTCATTTTACTCTCCATACGGTGTTTTTCGAGCGCTCAGCCGCCCAGCGGGATGGAGATGGCCACCAGCAGAGCGCCCACCAGAACCAGCAGCACGCCGATCTTCCACGGGTTGGCGCTGGTGTACCGACCCCATAAGAAGCCCAGGATGAAGAGCGTGATGAACGAGACGATGTTGGCGCTGCGCAGGGCGGTCAGGGGATAATCGCGCAGCAGCCAGAGCGGGGCCAGCGCCGGCAGCACCGCCAAAAAGGCTACCAGGGCCGCTCCCAGCGCTTCGACGAAGTCCTCGCGCTGCATGCCCACCGGCTGCGGCTGGCTGTCGCGCAGATGCTCCAGCACGTCGGCGTAGAGCTCGCGTCGCCTGGCTTCGCCGGCAATCGGCTCCAGCACGGTGTCCAGCTCTTCGGCGATCACCTCCATCGATTCTTCGTCGCTGCCGGCGGCCTGCAAGGTCTGCAGAAAACGGTGCTTCTCGCCGCGCTCCAGCAACGACAGGAGGATCATCATCACCCCGTCGATCAGCGCCCCGGCTGTGGCCGCGCCCAATCCGGCGTAGAACAGGTCCACGCCAAAGCTCGGCGGGAGCGGTTGCTCGATCTCCGGCCAGTGCTCGATCACCGTGAAGGCCAGGGTGAGAGTCAGAACGATCAGGATGCTGGAGATGGCCGCGGCCAGCGCGTCGATGGGCGACATGAAGCGCGCCACAAGGCTTTCCCGCCAGTTTTCAGAGGGGGGAGGTGGACGGCGTGACGCGCTGCGCAGCGATGATCGGCCGGTGGACATGGCAGAGGGAGAAAACAAACACCGGGCGCTGGACGGCGCTTTGTGCCAATCAGGAGAACATCAGACCACCCGGCATGGAGCGCCTGACGGAGGG